>NZ_JAUBOY010000035.1:0-80655 GCF_036700465.1 Microcoleus sp. T3_A4
CTCAATCGAATAAGGTTTCATTTTTTTAGCTTATATACTAAATAAACTGTATCATATATACATGGAATCTGCTGTAAAATTTAAAAGAGAGCTATGCTGGTAAGGTTAAGGTAAAAGTTGACCCCTTGCCAAACTCGCTAGCCACAGTAATTTCTCCCCCCAGCATCTGAGAGTATTTCTGCGCTATTGCCAAACCCAAGCCCGTACCTCCGTACTTGCGGGTAGTCGAAGCATCAGCTTGCGTAAAAGGTTGAAATAACTTTTGTAGCTGTTCAGGAGTCATCCCAATCCCAGTATCACTACAATTAAAAATTAACTGTTCAGAATCCCAACTATTCTCGTCATTTTTAATTCTTTCAACGCTGAGTATAATTGTTCCTTTATGAGTGAACTTAGCTGCATTGCTGAGCAAATTAAACAAAATTTGAGTAAGCTTAATTTGATCGGAATACAATTCGCCAATATTATTAGGACACTCCACATTCAGGCGATTTGTGTTTCGCAAAAATAGCGGTTCAACAGTTCTAGCTACATCTTGAACGACCTCCGACACGTCAAAAGTTTCTAATTCCACTTCCGCGTGACCGGCTTCAATCTTCGACAAGTCCAGAATATCATTAATTAAGGTTAGTAAAAGCTGGCCTGAATTGTGAATTCTCTCTAAATCAGACACAAAATTTTCTGCGCCCAAATCTAAAGCCTCTTCTTGCAGAATCTCGCTGTAACCGATAATCGCATTCAGAGGAGTTCGTAGTTCGTGGCTCATGTTAGCCAAAAACTGACTTTTAGCCAAACTAGCTGCTTCTGCTGCTTCCTTGGCCTTGTAGAGTTCGGCCTCCGCTTGCAAGCGGTCGGTCACGTCGTGAGCAAGCACTAATTCAGCATTTCTGCTATCAAATAGCATGGCATAAGAAGTAATTTCTACATCAATAATTGTTCCGTCTTTTTTCAGGTGCTGCCACACACCTGCAAACTCAATACCAGCATCTACTGGGGATATATTTTCTAGCAATTTCGGCAGCTCTTGGGAGGGACGAATGTCCGCAACGGTCATGTTGAGAAATTCGTCGCGAGTGTAGCCGTAGTGTTCGATAGCAGCTTGATTGACGGCTATAAATTCCTGAGTTTCTAAATCGTAAACCCACATCGGATGGGGGTTATTTTTAAACAAAAGTCTGTAGCGTTCTTCCGAGGCTCGCAGTTCGGCTTCTGCTTGCTTGCGCTCGGTAATGTCGCGGACAACAGTGCAAATAATCTCGCGGCCTCCGTAGGAAATCACGCTCCCGCTCACTTCTACATCCACGCAGGAACCGTCTCGGCGGCGGTAGAGAACTTCGCCAATCCTGAATTGTTTGTCCGTCAGCAGCAACTCGATATTGTTGTCAATTAGGTCTTTAGAGTAAGCGATGATATCGTAAATAGTCAGTTGCGAAATCGCATCAAGACTGTAATCGAGCAAGTCTGTAAACGCTGTATTGGCTTCCAAAAGACGTTTGGTTTGAGCGTCCCACAGGAAAATGCAATCTGTAGCTTGCTCCACGACAGCTCGGTAGCGGGCTTTTTCCTCAAGTTGTTCGCTTTCGGCTTGGGCGATCGCACTCAACATTCCGTTGATAGTATGGGCAAGGTCGGACAACTCATCTTCACCCGTCACAGGTAGTCGCACCGAGAGGTCTTGGCTGCTGCTGACGTGGTTGACTGCTTTCGCCAAACCGCTCAACCGAGACAGCACCAGACCCTCTAGCAGCAGCAGAGTGCAGCCGACCAACCCAACTCCCGCTAGCGCTACAGACCCCAGCAGGTACAGTAAACTAATTTGACCTTGCCGATATATTTCTCTGGGGATATCCACCCGCAATAGCAGCGCAGGTTGGTTGTAAATATCCCGGATCAAAGTGTAACCCGCGATCGACTCTTCGCTTAAAGGACGCACAAAAATCGGTTTTTTTTCCGACAGTTTCTCCCGTGCTTTCTCGAAGTCTGCAGGCAACTGAGCCTCATTAACGCTGTGTACAATGAGTGGCAAGCGAGTAATTTTAGAAACCTTCGCAATGCTCGCAGCATCCAAATTGCGCCCGAATACCAGCGTACCTCGGATCGGGCCGGTGCTTTTAGTCGTGAGAATTGGGCGGGAAGTAATCAGTATTGGCCCTGACGGTAGTAGCAGGATACCAGCGAGGCTGCTTTTGGCGTTGGGGTGCTGCAACAGCGGGTCGCTCAGAGAAATGCGGCGTTTTAATGCTTCTGGAACAGGCGTTAGTTTCAGCTTTTGGCTGTCGAAACCCGTACTGTAAACTATTTTGCCAGAAGTATTGACAAAAATGGCTATATTAACTCTTATATTAGCCAGCCCTTCTGGAATTAAATTGGAGGCAATGAATTTTGAGTTGCGGTTTTGGATGAAAGTGTAGGTGTCGTCCCAGGACGACCAGTCGGCAAAGCGCGAGTTGAAGTCATCTGCGGTTTGCCCGAACACGCTGAGCACTCCCTTGACAACCTGTGTGGCTTCTTGTTCCTCTGCTTTGATCAGGCTGCCCAAGAGGATGCTTGAGGAGGCGACATACAGAATGCCAGTCAATGCAGCGATGGTAATGCCAACGATCGATAGTGTTTTCCGACGCAGTTTCATCTTGCCATGTGTGTGGTGTCCGTCCGAAATCTCAACTCAGGAGCAATTTTACTACTGTTTCCTGAACCCTGACCGAAAGCAATTTGCTCCGGGGGCGTCCGATGTATCAGTCGGGTTGCTTTCTTCAATTCTAAAATCTAAAATCTAAAATCTAAAATCGATTGACTGGTGGCGCAGCGCGTGTTTCCTACTTTTCCCACACCTGCTGTTTGTGAGATTCTTTGCAAATTCCCAAGATGCGCCGATCGTTCTCGCTGATGGTAGAAATTGGGTAATACTGTTGCAGGTTTACCGAGTAGGGAGAGCGACTGCCGTCGTAACTATCCACTACTGTTAAATTTAACTGAGTTCGATCGCCCGTGCCGTAAAAACAGTAAAAAGCAGACCGAGGCAGGTAAAAAGCGCCGACTACCTTACTCTGCCGCATTTCAAATACAAAATATTCTTGTTTAATTTCCTCTGGCTGGCTCGACTGGCCGTAGAGGTAAATGCCATCTGCTAAACCTGTGCTAGCTGTATCTGCCCCAGGATTTGGCGGAGATTGCGAGCTTAAAACGCCGGATTTGATGTCCGAGTTGTGTGCCCGGCGTGCGGGGAATGCGATGCTGAAGTTACCGGGCGAGAGAGCCAGCACGATCGCGATCGCTTCTAAACTTCCTGTCAATATGAAATAAGTCAAAACCACTCCAGACCCCAAAATTTAAAATAGCTGGTTCCAAGCGCCTCTTGTACCAGTTTCACAAAGATTGTAGAGAAACCGGGTATTTGGCTTAATGTTGACTATAAACTTAAAGGAACGATCGCCCGCCCGGTTCCTGAAGTTAAATCTAAGATTAGTTTTGATAAATTTTGCGTCCGCCCCGATCGGGCGATCGACCCCTCAAATAATACCATTTTTGATTTTAAATTTTAGATTAAAGAATTGAATAATTTGGCGTGACCTATTCCATAAGGGTTTGGAGAACAGGCCTACCGTTGCATTCTTTTTTTTAACTGCTATAAAAGTATCCTTCCCAGCAGCGCCAACACGAAAAAAAAGTTGAGATTTTGGGAAATCTCAACTTTTTTAGTGACTAACTAGCCAAGTATTCTCGGACTTGAGATTGGCGGCGCCGCAGGTGGGCAAGGGCTTGATGTTCTAGCTGCCGCACCCGTTCCCGGCTGAGATTTAACCGTTCTCCGACTTTCGCCAGAGACATTTCTGTGCCGTCTTCCAAACCGAAGCGCAAAATTATTACATCTCGCTGCTGGGGGGTAAGTTCTGATATCAAAGTATTGAGGTCTTGCCGCAGTAATTCCGAGGTAATGTAGTTGTCTGGAGATGCCGTTTCGTCTTCTAAGAGTTCTTGCAGTTCGGTATCTTGGTTGTCTCCTACGCGCAAGTCCAAAGAAACTGGATGTCTTGCCATCAGCAGGTATTCCCGAATTTGGGAAGGGTGCAGTTCCAAAGCGGCAGCAATTTCGGCAGGGGAGGGAGACCGGCCCAACTGCTGGGTAAGTTCCCGCTGCACTTTTTTGATTTTGTTGAGTTTTTCGGTGATGTGAATTGGCAATCGAATCGTGCGGGCGTGTTGGGCGATCGCGCGGGTAATTGCTTGGCGAATCCACCAGTAGGCATAGGTAGAAAATTTGTATCCCCGCATCGGGTCAAATTTTTCGACTCCTCGTTCTAAACCGAGGGTGCCTTCTTGAATTAAATCCAAGAATTCCATATTGCGTTTCTGGTATTTTTTGGCGATCGCCACTACTAGCCGCAAATTGGCTTCAATCATCTTTTGCTTGGCCCGCCGCCCTATTTGTAAGATGCGGCTAAGTTCAGGTTCGGTCAACTCCATTTCGGCAGCCCACTCTTGATTCGTCAGATCCCGCTGCCATTCTTTAGCAAGTGCTTGTTTTGCTTCGATTAATTTCATCATTTGCTGCACCTGCTTCCCGAAAACAATTTCTTCTTCTCGGGTTAGCAGGGGTACGCGACCGATCTCGTGCAGATAGGTACGAACCGTATCCGTTGAGGAGTATGGCCGGCTGCCCATGCGATCGGCTTTCACTGTTTTGTTTTTGGGGGTTGTGGTGGACATGGGTGAGTATTGCACTCCTTGTAACAACAGATAAAAAGTTGGTGATACCCTGTCCCACTTTTACAAGTGGGATAAAGACTGCGACAAGGGGGATATTTCCCCTCTTGTTTATCGGTGACGATCGGTAGAAGCTTTTTGTTTGGGATTACTTTTGTGCTGGATTTTCCAGTAATCCCCCTCGATTTTCGGTAGCTCGCTAGCTTTAACGGCTAGTTCAAGGCGAAGTGAAGCAAGAGTTTAGTTTTCTCAATATTATTCCCAATTTTGAGGATCGTAAAGAGTAAAAACCTCTGTCTTAAGGTCAAGATTCTACATTTTTCCTTAAGGTTTTGAATTCCCTGTTAGTTTTAACTGCCACTCAACTTCACAATACTCATGCAAACAGACTCATGCAATTCGAGGGCTTTGTTTTGCTCTCTGTTCCATCATCGCTTGAAATTTTCTCGCTGCCTAGATGGTGGGATGCGAGATAACCGAACTCGATCGCCCTATTAGATGTGAGTAACTGTTTAAAATATTTATTGACATTTTCCTTTAAATATGCTAAGCAAATTCTGCTACGAGTAACGACAAGGTGTATAAAGGCTGGCTGTTGCCCTGTTTGACTTTCATTGTGCTGCGAGGCTCCATGATCTCCATCATGTTTAACCTTATGCAAATTTTGGGCAGTTAGGGATGAGGGGTGAGGGGGTGAAAGGGGAAGAGCTTCTGACTCAAAGCTGGGGCCTAATTTTTTGGACGTTCGATCGCACTTTTTCGTTTATAACTGAGGCAAAAATCTGATATTTCTGTCATTGCCAGCGATCGCCAATTTTTTGCAAGGATTAATTTACAGTAACATTTGCCTAAGTTCTGTAATGAATCTAGCAGTTGTCCATCTAAAATCCCAAATCCATTTTAGCAGCTTCTGCCTCGGCAAATACTTGTTCATCGGGCATTTCTTGCCAGTCAATATCCCCAATTTCTCTGTAGAATTGCTCGTCATAGGGGCGAGTTTGCACGACTACGGGCATCGGTACAGCGTGCCCCAAAACTAATGCTTGCTGTTTGGAGTCGAGTTTTGCCAAAACCGATCGCAAACTCTGCCCTCCCGAAACGCCGGTAAAAATAGCATCGATGTCTTTATCATCGTTTAGCAAGGCTGTGATGCGTGTTCCGACTTGCGACATGACTTCGGCGTCGATGCCAGAAGGACGCTGGTCTACAATCAGCAGGGTGACAAAGTATTTTCGCATTTCTCTGGCGATCGTACCGAAAATAGTCGATCGCACGATCGCCGGATCGAGAAAGCGGTGAGCTTCCTCTATGGTAATCACCAATGGCTGCGGGCGATCGCACGGATTTTTGCTCTGCAAAAACTTCTCAGCTTTCCGCACGTAAGCTTGGTGAATGCGGCGAGTAATCACATTTGCCGCCAACATATAGGACAGCAAATCCGAGTGGGAACCGAACTCAATTACTACATTTTTTCCACCATCTAAACACTGCAAAACTTCAGTTACATAATTTTTTGGACAGCGTTTCCGAATGTATTTCAAATCGTTTAATCGCTCTAACTTTCGCTGCAAAGCCATAATTGAAGACTTATTTCCCCGTTTTTCTTCGCAAAACATTTGGATATCTTCGTTGGTCATTTCCAGCAACTTGTTGATCCAACCACTGCCCAACTCATTTCGCAAAATAATTGCATTTTCGATACTAGCTTCCGACAAATTTAACTCGCGCTGCACCAGCGCGATATCTTCCACTTCAATTTGATCGAAACTTAAAAACAACTCTTGAGCGTCGCGGACTCCCCGGCGTTTGGTCGATTCTGGATCGAGGGTATAAATCTGCATTTTATCGGGAAACAACTGCCGCAAACCTTTAACGGTGCTGAACTGTTTCCCTTCCGAAACAGCTTCCCACCCGTACTCCGAGTGCATATCAAAAATTAGGTTGACAGCAGCTTGCTTGCGAATAATTCCCGATAGAAGCAAGCGCGTCAGGAAAGATTTTCCCGTTCCCGACTTGCCAAAAACTCCGTTGCTGCGTTCCACAAATCGGTCTAAATCCAAGCACACAGCAACGTCCATGTCAATCGGTTTGCCGATCGCAAAATTGCGGCGATACGGGTCATCTTCCCAGCCAAAAACTGCCCGAAAATCCGTTTCTTTGGCATCAAACACCTGGGAAAAGTGGCTGGGAATAGTTTTGACCGGCAGCAACTCAATATCCGCGCCCGTTTGTGACTCAAAAGAAGCCAAATTTCCTAACGCCAACTTATTCTCGCGAACTCCGCCGTTTTTCGTCGGGTCGAAAATTGCCTGCTGTTTTTCTTTCTCAGCAGTCAACATCAACATCGGCGACAGTTCGATCGTACCGTAGGTGCTGCTACCGGCTAGCACTGCGAGCAGAAAATCGTCGTCGGGATTGGGAGGATTCGATAAAATGCGAGCGCTAGAAGTTCCGAGAGACACGTCGGTGAGCATACAGAAAAAGTGCGATCGCACCCCCCGCACTACTAGAAATTTCCCCACCCTCATATCTTCCACCGAAACATCGGCGTGCAGTCGCACTTCTAATCCCTTGCTCAGGGAACCTTGAATAACAGAGCCTAACGGTCGATCCATTTTAGATTTTAGATTTTAGATTTTCGATTGTTAATAATCGAGCAATTTTCGCGGGGCGAGTTTTGATTGTAGATTTTTGATTGTTAACAGTCAACTAATTACCATTCCGATTCTAGCGGCAATTCAAAAAAACTTGGACTCAGATCTAGATCTGTCAAATCCGTTTCGCTCAAATAAGCGTCAGTCAAAAATACCCCTTTTAAACTTGCGCCTTTGAGGTTAGTACCTTTCAGGTTAGCACCTCTGAGATTAACTCGGAATAAATGAGCATCGCTCAAGTCGGCCTCAGTTAAATCTGCTCCCTCCAAATTTACTCTCATCAAATCTGCTTTTCGGAGATCAGCTTCGTTTAACTTAGCGCCACTGAGGTCAGCTTTTGTCAAGTCTACACCTCTCAAGTCAGACCCGCTCAAGTTAGCGAACAGCAAAGTAGCTCCGGTGAAATCTGTCTCCCTCAAATCGGCATCCCTTAAATTAGCGCCGCTGAGGTCAGCCCTTGTTAAGTCTACACCCCGGAGGTCAGCAGAACTCAAGTTTACTTGGTGTAAAATTGCGCCGCTTAAATCGGCTCCTCTTAAATCAGTTCCCTCCAAGTTTGCACCTTTGAGGTAAGCTTTTTTTAAGCTAGCTCTGCTGAGGTCTACATTTTTGAGATTGACCGAAGTTAAGTTAGAAGCGCTCAAATTAGCTCCGCTTAAATCTGACCCGTTTAAGTCGGCTCCGGTTAAATTTACCCCTTGCAGCGATACATTGGGAGCAATTAAATAAGCTCCGCCCAGAGCGGGGTCAATGCCTTCGGAAAACAAAGTCTTGTTGCTGTAAACAGCTTTTTCTAAAATCGTGGCGTTCAAACTGGCTTCCCTCAAGTCCGCTCCGCTGAGGTTGGCTCCTGCTAAGTTTGCCCGATCGAGTTTTGCGCCAAATAAAATAGCTTGGTATAAGTTTGTCCGCCGCAAATCGGCTCCTTTTAAATCCGCTTCGGTCAAATCTACCATAGCCAGATTTAAGCCAGGGAGAGAAGCATTGGGAGCTAGCAAAAATGCTCCCATTGCACCCGGATCAATATCTTCGGGAAAGATAGTCCGGTTGTTGTATACGGCCTTGTCTAAAATGGCGCCGCTCAACTGAGAACCGCGTAAATCCGCCCCGCTAAGGTTGGCTCTGGTTAAGTTGGCTTCGTGGAGATTTGCTCCTACTAAATTAGCCTTGATCAAACTTGCTTGTTTGAGGTTGGCGCCCGTGAATTCGGCTCCTACGAGATTAGCTTCTCGGAGGACAGCACCAGTCAAATTAGCTCTAGTGAGGTTAGCTAAATTAAGAAATGATTCAGCTAAATCCGCCCCGCTGAGATTGGCGCCGGTGAGGTCGGCTTCAATCAGGTCTGCATACCTGAGCATAGCGCCGCTGAGGTTAGTTTCTCGGAGATCCGTGCCTCGGAGGTTGGCTCCCCGGAGTTCCGCACCGCCAAGGTTGGTGCCTTTAAGTGCTTGTCCCCTGAGATCGAGTCGGTGCAGAAAGTCACCAACGTTCATTTCCATGTCAAATTTACCCTCTCTATTCGGATACTTTTTTCCTAACCTTTGAAATCAAGTTAGATATTCTGAAAGTATCTTTGCTGAGTTCTGGTCAAAACCATTGTAATCATCAATAGCCACAACTGGCGCATCTGGCGGATAGTGTTCTGGAATATCGTCAATGGCTACCCAAGGTGAGTTTTCTGCTTGATTTTGTCGAAGATACTCAAGAACTTCCTGGTGTCGTAAATATTTGTGTTGATGAATATTTTTGGGGCTTAGAAAAGGGGTGAATCCGATAATACGGATAGCGATATCTGGTGAAAATAATGGCGGTATTACCTCGAAGGGGAATATTTCACGCCAGGAAGATGAAATTACTACTCGCGCATTAGGAGAGGAACGAAGGACATTTTCAAAGTGATTAAGGCAACCTGAATTAAATTTCATTATATCGGTTGGCAAGCGCGATGTTTCATGTCTTCTGTCAGGAATAAGTACACCATCAATGTCTAAAAAAATTAACATTAACTAAAAAGCCTCTTGAATGATTTAATGACTATTAATACTGCTTAATAATATCAATGTGCATTGACGATGCTCTCTCAATTGTTCGCTACATCGGCTTGTTATATCATGTCCGATCAATTGACCACAATATGTCGGTCCGGCGGGTTTTTGAGATTGTCCATTATTGGCAGATATTGGCAGGTTTACCCGCCCCTACCTGATTTCGGGTAATCGACCCGACATAATATTAGACTGCAATCAACATTGTTATTCACTGTTTTTATGGGTGGCTGCTTTCTGACGAAAGGAAGATGCCGGTATCAACAAGTATTATTCTGAAATTCACAGTTTTTCTTGGCTTCTGCCTTCCCCCCTGCTGGGGTAGGGGGGAAGGGTTCTACCTTCTGCCTTCAGGCAAGAGGAGCAAAACTGTAGATTTTTTGAGGTTCGAGCCGATCGCAAATTCCGGTTAATTCCGACAACAGGAATGTCTGGCGATCGAGCTGGACTTGCAGGGTTTTGAGCGGATCTCCACCGGAGGAAACCATGAATTCTAATGTTTGCAAATTCGGCTCAATGCTGATTTCGCCGAGAATTTGACCGATCGCCCTGACGTAAGGATGGTTTAGATCCGAGTACCAGTCGGGGGCTGCGAGTCCGGCTTGATCGAAGCCCAGGTGAACGATGAGGGAGCCTTCTCCGAAAAGGGCTATTCCCACCGGTCGCGCTTCTTCTTGCAGCAGCAAGTGCTGGCTAGCCGCCAAATGCCGCAGTTTTTCGAGGTGTTCGTACCGATTTTGAATGGCAGAATCTTCCTCTTTTCCTTCTCCTTTTTCGTTCCACTGAATCGCCACTGTTACTAAATAAGTTTGCAGGAGCATATGACCGAGTTTTTCGGCTTTTGTTGCCAAATAGATCGAGTTGTAATCTGTGGCTTCAATTAGTAAGGGGACGCGATCGGCTACTTCAATCCCGTAACCTTTCAAACCCGCAATCTTGCGCGGGTTGTTGGTAATCAACCGAATTTTTTTTACTCCCAAATCGTTGAGCATTTGTGCTCCGACGCCGTAGTTCCGCAAGTCGGCGGGAAATCCCAACCGTTCGTTGGCTTCTACCGTATCCAATCCCAAATCTTGCAGCGAGTAAGCTTTTAGTTTATTTACCAATCCAATACCCCGACCTTCTTGGCGCAAGTAAACTATGACGCCAGAACCGACATTTTCGATCATTTTCAGTGCCGCTTGCAGTTGCATCCGGCAGTCGCAGCGCAGGGAACCCAAAGCATCGCCGGTCAGGCATTCGGAATGCACCCGCACCATCACGGGTTTATCTTTAAATTCTGCCGGGTCGCCCTTGACAATAGCAACGTGTTCTGAATTGTCTTGGGTGTCGCGGTAGGCGTAAATCATAAAATCGCCGAATTGAGTGGGCAATTTGGCGACGGTTTCGCGGCGGACAAATCGATCGTGCTTGAGTCGGTAGCTAATTAAGTCGGCAATACTGATTATTTTGAGGTTGTGGAGTTTAGCGTACTCGATTAATTCCGGCAACCTCGCCATCGAACCGTCGGGGTTTTGAATTTCGCAGATGACGCCACTGGGATACAGGCCAGCGAGTCTGGCGAGGTCAACCGAGGCCTCGGTGTGGCCGGCGCGTTTGAGGACGCCACCGTCGATCGCCCGCAGGGGGAAAATGTGACCGGGACGCCGCAAGTCTTGAGGTTTGGTGTCAGGGTGGATGGCTACTTGGATGGTGCGGGCTCTGTCTTCGGCGGAGATACCGGTACTGACGCCGTTGACTGCATCGATGCTGACGGTGAAGGCTGTTTGGTTGTTGTCAGTGTTTTTGCTGACCATGAGGGGCAGTTCCAGGCGATCGAGCCTTTCGCCGCTCAAGGCCAGACAAATCAAACCGCGCGCGTTCACGGCCATGAAATTGATGTTGTCGGGGGTGGCGAATTGGGCGGCACAAATCACGTCGCCTTCGTTTTCGCGATTTTCGTCATCGACTACTACCACGATGCGACCTGCTTTGAGGTCTGCGAGGGCGCTGTCGATCGAGTCAAATTGAAAGGATTGAGTTGAGGTGTTGTTATTGGGCACAGAGAAGTTCAAGCTATAAACAGTAATGTTATGGAAATAGAATGTATTTGTGATTGTAACCTTTTGTTTCCCACAGGGCGATCGGCCAATCCAGATGAGTTTGACAATATTTCTAAACTCACTTACTATAAATTTTACACTTTGTCAACAAAATATCTCCCCAATATTTCATGAGCTTGACTGATATCGCGAATATTTTAGGTAAACCGTACTTTCAAGCTCCTAATTGCTTAATTTATAACATGGATTGCTTGGAAGGATTGAAGCTGCTGCCCGATCAATTTGTAGATTTAACCGTTACCAGCCCGCCTTATAACATCGGCAAAGAGTACGAAAAATCCTTGGTGTTAGATGAGTATTTAAACTGGTGCGAGCAGTGGATAGCAGAGGTTTACCGGGTAACGATCGAGGAGCATTTTGGCTGAATTTAGGTTATTTGTCAATTCGCGATCGGGCAAAAGCAATTCCGATTTCCTATCTGCTTTGGGACAAAGTGCCTTTTTATCTAATTCAAGAAGTTGTCTGGAACTACGGCGCGGGAGTTGCGGGCAGCAAGTTCTTTTCACCCCGCAATGAAAAGTTTCTCTGGTATGTAAAAAATCAATACAAGTATACATTTAATTTGGATGAAGGGCTATTCTGGGTTTGTGGTGGAAACGGTAGTGTGAGCGTCTCGCTCGCGCAGGCTTTCGGGCCTGTACCACGGGAAGTTTTATTTTTATAATCACCTAAAACTCGGGAGAACCGTATAGGCTATTAAAAAATTATCCTATCATTCGTTTGTCTTATGAGTAATAACGCCCCGGTCAAAACAATTCTGATTCTGGCAGCTAATCCCAAAAATACGGTTCCCTTGCGATTGGATCACGAAATCCGGGAAATTGACGAAGGATTGCGAAGGGCAAACAAACGAGAACAGTATAAATTAGAACAAAAATGGGCAGTGCGTTCCCGTGACTTTTACCGGGCTATTTTAGATTATCAACCGCACACTGTTCACTTTTGCGGGCATGGTGCGGGAGAAGATGGAATTGTCCTAGAAGATGATACGGGAAAAATGGCGCTGGTGCAGACAAATGCCCTCGCTAGTATGTTTAAAATATTTTCCAAAAAAGGGGTAGAGTGCGTAATTCTCAATGCTTGTTATTCGGAAGTACAAGCTGATGCAATTAGCCAATACGTTAAGTATGTAGTTGGCATGAATAGAGCCGTGGGAGATAGAGCAGCACTTGCCTTTGCGGTGGCATTTTATGATGGGATTTTCGCAGGATGTGAAGTTGAAGAAGCCTATGAATTAGGTCGTTCGCAGATGAGGAGTTTCCTAGAGCATGAAACTCCTGTTTTTTTTAAGAGGAAAAAGTTAACTGATTCTGCCATTGATGAGATTTTAATTAATTTTGAAGAAGTTATCCCGCCTAACCCTTACCAAGGATTGTCTGCATTTAGTGAAGAAGATGCAAATTTCTTTTTTGGACAAGAAAAATTTGTAAATAATTTAGTAGAAGTCACTCAGACACAACCCTTAGTAGCTGTCGTTGGGCCAAGTGGAAGTGGTAAATCTTCTGTGGTGTATGCCGGCTTAATTCCCAAATTGCGAAAAGAAGGAAATTGGTTAATTGAATCATTTCGTCCCGGACAAGAACCGTTTTTGCCTTTGGCTTCTGCCTTAGTGCGGCAATTAGAACCAGAAGCTGGTGAAACTCAAAAATTCCGGGAAGCGGTAGGACTAGCCGGCGATTTACAAAATGGGAGAATCACTTTACAGCAAGTTGTATCTCGCATTTTAGAGCGTAACCCAGGTAAAAGGTTGTTGTTAGTTGCCGATCAATTTGAGGAACTGTACACCCTTTGTCGGGTGAAAGAAGAACAGGAACGTTTTGTGAATGAGTTGCTAACGGCGATTGCTCAACAAAATATTACATTAGTTTTGACTTTACGCGCTGACTTTTACGCTTATGTGCTTTCCTATCGTCCGTTTCGGGATGCTTTGCAGGAATTTACACCACAATTGCTTAGTTCCATGAAACGGGAGGAATTACAACAAGCCATTGAATTGCCTGCTCAAAAATTGGCAGTACAGTTAGAGGCTCAATTAACCCAACGCATTCTTGATGATGTGGGGGAAGAACCGGGAAATTTACCTTTATTAGAATTTGCCCTGACTCGTTTGTGGGAAAAGCAAATCAACCGAGAGTTAACTCACCAAGCTTACGAAGAAATTGGTGGGGTAAAAAAAGCAATTGCTAATCATGCCGAGCAAATTTATCAAAAACTAAGTGAAACCGAGAAAAAGCAGACACAGCGAATCTTTGTGCAATTAGTGCGTCCAGGGGAAGGAACGGAGGATACCAGACGCATTGCTACTCGTGCGGAAGTGGGGGAAGATAACTGGAATTTGGTTAGTTATTTAGCGGGATATCAAGCGCGTTTGGTGGTAACTGGCCGGCAAGAACCGCAAGATACGGTAGAAGTGGTGCATGAAGCACTGATTCGGGAATGGGGAACACTGCGTGAGTGGGTCAATGCCAACCGTGATTTTCGGACTTGGCAAGAACGGCTGAAAGTGGCCCTGCGGGAGTGGAAAAATAACAATCATGACTCTGGGGCGTTGTTGCGAGGTGTACCGTTAAATGTGGCAGCAGAGTGGTTGCGTAAACGCGCCGGTGAAATGACGCAGGAGGAACGAGATTTTATTCAGGTTAGCGTTCGGATGCAAAAACGTAGGCGGCAATTTACTACTTTTGGAGTGTCTGGTGCTTTTATCGTTGTTTCTAGTTTGGCTATTTTTGCTAATTGGCAGTGGTGGCAAGTACAAAGAGTTCAGTTAGGTCAAAGTGATGCTCTCAGTCAGTATTCAAACGAACTTTTTAATAAAAATCAAGAGTTCGAGGCACTTATAGCAAGTTTACGAGGAGCCATACCAATTAAACGCACAAAAGCTCAACCTTCAATGCAAGTTTTGACTGCTTTGCGACAAGCAGTTTATGGAGTGAACGAACACCGTTTAGAAGGCCATAGCGATTCGGTTTTTAGCGTCGCCTGGAGTCCAGATGGCAAGACTTTGGCTTCCGCCAACGATGACAAGACCATCAAACTGTGGAACTTGCAAAGCCAAAAACCGATTGCCACCCTTGCCGGCCATAGCAGTTTTGTCAATAGCGTCGCCTGGAGTCCAGATGGCAAGACTTTGGCTTCCGCCAGCGATGACAAGACCATTAAACTGTGGAACTTGCAAAGCCAAAAACCGATTGCCACCCTTGCCGGCCATAGCAATGGGGTCCCTAGCCATCGGGTCTTTAGCAATGGGGTCATTAGGTTCAGCAATGGGGTCCGTAGCGTCGCCTTTAGTCCAGATGGCAAGACTTTGGCTTCCGCCAGCAGCGATGACAACACCATCAAACTGTGGAACTTGCAAAGCCAAAAACCGATTGCCACCCTTGCCGGCCATAGCAATGGGGTCACTAGCGTCGCCTGGAGTCCAGATGGCAAGACTTTGGCTTCCGCCAGCGATGACAAGACCATCAAACTGTGGAACTTGCAAAGCCAAAAACCAATTGCTACCCTTGCCGGTCATAGCAGTTTGGTCAATAGCGTCGCCTGGAGTCCAGATGGCAAGACTTTGGCTTCCGCCAGCGGTGACAAGACCATCAAACTGTGGAACTTGCAAAGCCAAAAACCGATTGCTACCCTTGCCGGCCATAGCGAGTCGGTCAATAGCGTCGCATTTAGTTCAGATGGCAAGACTTTAGCTTCCGCAAGCATTGACAAGACCATCAAACTGTGGAACTTGCAAAGCCAAAAACCGATTGCCACCCTTGCCGGCCATAGCAATGGGGCCATTAGCCTCAGCAGTGAGGGCATTAGCTTCAGCAATGGGGCCTGTAGCGTCGCCTTTAGTCCAGATGGCAAGACTTTGGCTTCCGCCAGCGATGACAAGACCATCAAACTGTGGAACTTGCAAAGCCAAAAACCGATTGCCACCCTTGCCGGCCATAGCGATTCGGTTTTTAGCGTCGCCTGGAGTCCAGATGGCAAGACTTTGGCTTCCGCAAGCATTGACAAGACCATCAAACTGTGGAACTTGCAAAGCCAAAAACCGATTGCCACCCTTACCGGTCATAGCAGTTTGGTCCATAGCGTCGCCTGGAGTCCAGATGGCAAGACTTTGGCTTCCGCCAGCGATGACAAGACCATCAAACTGTGGAACTTGCAAAGCCAAAAACCGATTGCCACCCTTGCCGGCCATAGCAATGGGGTCCGTAGCGTCGCCTTTAGTTCAGATGGCAAGACTTTGGCTTCCGCCAGCCTTGACAAGACCATCAAACTGTGGAACTTGCAAAGCCAAAAACCGATTGCCACCCTTGCCGGCCATAACGATTTGGTCAATAGCGTCAGTAGTGGGCTCATTAGCCTCAGCTTTGGGCTCAGGAGCGTGGCCTGGAGTCCAGATGGCAAGACTTTGGTTTCCGCCAGCAGCGATGACGAGACCATCAAACTGTGGAACTTGCAAAGCCAAAAACCGATTGCCACCCTTGCCGGCCATAGCAATGGGGTCCGTAGCCTCAGCAGAATTGGGGTCAGTAGCGTCGCCTGGAGTCCAGATGGCAAGACTTTGGCTTCCGCCAGCGGTGACAAGACCATCAAACTGTGGAACTTGCAAAGCCAAAAACCGATTGCCACCCTTGCCGGCCATAACGATTTGGTCAATAGCGTCGCCTGGAGTCCAGATGGCAAGACTTTGGCTTCCACCAGCTATGACAAGACAATAATTTTATGGAATTTCGATTTTGATGATTTAGTCAAGCGTGGTTGTGACTGGGTACGTGGCTATTTAGAAAGCAGTCCCAATGTTAGCGATAGCGACAGGCACCTGTGTGATGGTATTCCCACAAATCAATAGGCTTTTGCCAGAAAGTTTGTTTAAAATAACAAGTTAATCTCAAAAACTGCATAAAAACTCCCACCTCAACCTCAGATAAAAATCAAACCTTTCTAAAACCCCTTACCCAGCATCAACCATGACAAATCAAACCCCCAACTTCTACGCCCTCCTCATCGGTATCAATTTCTATTTCCCCCATCGCTTACCAGAAGGTAACTACTACAAAAACTTGCGGGGATGTGTTCAAGATATTAACCATGTCGAAACCTATTTAAAAACCACTTTTAACCTCACCCCCGACCAAATCATTAAACTCACTGCCACTGCTTCCGAGAATCCAAATCAACCCCAAGAACCCCCGGAACTTTTACCCACGTATGAAAATATTGTTGCCAAATTCAAGGAACTAACAGCCAAAGCCCAACCGCAAGATCAAGTCTATATTCACTACTCTGGTCACGGCGGACGGGCGAAAACGATTTTTGAAAGCCTCAAAGGTTTTGGTGCATTAGATGAAGCCTTAGTTCCCACAGATATCGGTCAACCAAATTCCCGCTATTTGCGCGATATAGAATTTGCTAAATTGCTGGAAGAAATGGTGGAAAAAGAGTTGGTTGTCACCCTCGTACTCGATAGCTGTCATTCCGGTGGTGCAACGAGAGAAATGAGCGGAGATGACCGGATTCGCGGGGAAGGGTTTATTGACACCACTCCTCGACCTACGGATAGTTTAGTCGCATCGCTTCAGGAATTAGCCAAAAATTGGCAAACAGCAACAGAAAATAGCCGCAATATTACGGTTGTCAATGGTTTGTTACCCGAACCGAAAGGTTATACCTTAATCGCAGCTTGTCGGGATCATGAATTTGCTTATGAAAAGGTTTTTGAAGGAACGGAACGCAACGGTGCTTTGACTTATTTTTTATTAAAAGCTTTGCGGCAATACGGCACAGAAATTTCTGTAGAGGATCTGTTCAATAAAATTTCTATTCAAGTTAACAATGACTTTGGACGACAAACCCCAATGTTGATTGGCGAGACTGAGCGCACATTTTTTGGCGGTCAATCTGCCTCCTTCACTCCTGGCGCATCCCTTCTGCGTAGCGTACCCGTTACCCGCACTACCCGCACTGTGCCCGTGATGCAAGTAGATATTCCCAAAAACCAACTTCAATTGCAAATCGGTGAAGCTAGCGGTATTAAAGAAGGAGCAGAATTCGAGATTTTTAAATTCAGAACGAGGGATTTTAAGGATAGCGACAACCGTATTGCGAGGGTTAAAGTAGTAGAATTGGGAGCATCTGACTGTTGGGCAAAATTAACAGAGCAATTCGTTTTCAGAACCATCCATCATAAATTAGAAGAAGGAATGATTGAAATAGGTTCACCTGCTGTATATTTAACCCCAGGCTTGAAACAAATTCGCAAAGTTCGGGTTATTTTGCCTGACCCGTTACCGCAATTTCCGGGTGTAGATGTGGCATTCGTTCCGGCTAGGCTCGAAACAGAAAAAAATAAAGTTGACGGTCATCTCTGGATAGAATTATGCTCTGAAACAGAAAAAGATGAAAATGTAGATTATTTTGTTTCTCTAAATCCAGCAGGGGAATATCTAATTTTAGATGCTCAAAAACAACAGCTCAAAAATCTTCTTTTTCCGATCAAAGTTGATGAGCCTAAAGCAGAAGAAAAGCTAATTAATCGATTAATCCATGTGGCCAGATATGAGAGTATTTTGGCTTTGGATAATGAGGATGCTTTTGCAACCTTAAATGGTAAACTTAAGGTTGAATTGGGTAAATCAGAAAAACGAAAATTTATCCCTTTTAATACGGGAGATAATGTTCCTATATTGGAAGAAGAGGAACAGTTTTTCGTGCGAATTTACCATGAATATAATGGCACATTAAATATTGCGGTTTTGATACTTCAGCCAGATTTCAGTATTATCAAATTCTATCCTGAACGTATTACTTATGAACCTGTAAATCTCGGACAACATAAAGGAACTAGCATTAAACTTGGACTGCCAGAAAATTATCAAGAAGGAGTATATATCATTAAATTATTTGCAACGGTGGATGGAACAAATTTTAATTTTTTGGAATTACCAGCATTAGACCAATCTCGGAAAGGGGTTGAGCATCCAGAACCTAAGAATGCCTTAGAACAATTATTGGCGGCGGTTGTGGATGAAAATAACCCTCAACGAAAGATTACGGTTGTCACTGATGCGAGTGAGGAATGGACGACAGAAAAGGTGGAAGTGGTGGTGAAAAAGAGTGTGGTTTGATTTAGATAATTTTTTAAGAATGCTCCCAAAGCCTATATCCATCTGCGGTCATTTGTGTTTATCTGCGGTTGTAAGTCAAAAACTTGTTATTCGTGGAAAAGATTAGCCTCATCCTAATCTCAATCCTTTTTCAACATAAAAAGTTAAACAAGACTTACGCAACTGGCACATGGTGATGAGTCCGATCGCCCGCAGGGGAAAAATGTGACCGGGACGGCGCAAGTCTTGAGGATTGGTGTCCGGGTGGATGGCTACTTGGATGGTGCGGGCGCGGTCTTCGACCGAGATGCCGGTACTGACGCCGTTGACTGCATCGATGCTGACGGTTGCAGTGGATAGGGGAGGTTTACCGGGTAACGATCGATCGAGGAGAATTGTGGCTGAATTTAGGTTATTTGTCAATTCGCGATCGGGCAAAAGCAATTCCGAACGAAGGATGAAATTTCTAGTTTTAAGAGTTCCTAGACTCGTCAACGAAGGCTTTTAACTCAATAGCATCGTGACTGCAAAACACGCGCACATCTTTACTATGCTGCACCGATAATGCGTGCAGCCGACCTTGATTGAGCAACCTAGCCTTGCGATCGACCTCCATCATCCATTGGTAGGCGCGCAGACCGGGCGTGCAGCGTCGGTTAGCGGCATCCATCTCGTGTCGGTAGAAATAGGCATCACCTGCGTGCAGAAGCCAGCCATCGGGTGTATCAATGGCAATGCCAGCATGACCGCGCGTGTGGCCCACCAACGGGATTAGCAAAATCTCCGGCGGCAACCCGTCGAGGTCGCGGACTGCTTCAAAACCGAACCAAGGTTCGCCACCCGCCGAATAGTATTTCCAGCGTTTGACTTCATCCCACTGCCCCGGACGATAGCGCCTTTTTGTGATGAAACCGTGCCGATCCTGTGCGGCATCGATTTCAGCCTGCATGACGTGTACCGTTGCTTCCGGGAAATCCTCTAGACCACCGGCATGATCGAAGTCGAGGTGGGTTAGCACAATATGGCGCACATCGCTTGGTGAAAATCCTAGCTGTTCAATTTGATGGATTGCCGTGTACTTGCGATCGAACTGGATGTTATTAAAATAAACGAAAAACGGGCTGAGCCGGGAGTAAGGGGACTGAATATCCCGCAATCCGAAGCCGGTATCAATCAGAACCAGTCCCTGATTCGTTTCAACAAGCAGACAGTGGCAGACGAGGTTAGCCGTCAAGCCGCGACTGAAGCCATCGAAAAGCGCCCCTCCAATGGGACACATACAGCCACAATTGAGATGATGAATTTGCATAAATGTGCTGCACTAAATTACTTAGGCGGGAACCATTTATTCCTCAGTTCGCATCCAAGGCCGATGCTGCATAATGCCCTCGATGAACGCCTGAGAAAACTTTGCTAAATCGCCAATACTGGGAGAAGTAAACACGCTTTTATCGGCTGCAATCAGGCCATTATCTGCGATGTTTACTTTCTTTAAATCTGCACATAAGAATAGTAAGACGGGCGTGAATTATTTGTTAGCAGAACCCGGTTCAGTAAGCTGGCGGTGCATTTCGGCATTAACGGTATCAGGTAAAACTTTGCTTGCGCTGGCGAGAATCTTTGTCTTGAGTGAACCGGCGATAATGTCGTCCTTACCCGCCATCAGCGCCTCGAAGCCCTGCTTGGCAACTTCGGCCGGGTCGTCTTTCTTGTCTGCGCCCGCCTTCGTGTCGTCCATTCCCGCCCGATGGAAGAAGTTGGTATCCGTCGGCCCTGGCATCAGCGCGGTAACGGTGACGCCTGTGTCCTTTAACTCGTTACGCAGCCCTTCTGAGAAGGAGTGTATAAATGCTTTAGATGCTGCATAGACTGCCTCGAATGGCCCCGGCATTAGGGCGGCAATCGACGAAGTGAATAGAATCCGACCTTGGCCTCGATCGACCATATCCTTAACTACCCGTTTAGCCAAATGCACAGACGAGACAACGTTGAGGTTAATCAGATTTAGTTCGTCCTTCAAGTCTGTCTCGCGGGCAAAGTCGCCCCCGACGCCGACACCGGCATTAATTGCGATCGCATCCACTGGCCGATTAGTCGCTTTTATCTGGTTGTAGAGCGTCTCAACACCGTCGTAGGTAGCGAGGTCTGCCTGCACTGTATCGACTTTGGCACCGAGCCCCTCAAAGGCTTGAGCCGCTTCATTGATGCTCGCTCCGGTGGCGGTGACTAGGAGATCGAAGCCGTTTTGAGCGAACTGTTTGGCGAGTTCGTAGCCGATACCGTTAGAGGCACCCGTCACGACAGCCAAGGGCCGGGTCAACGAACTGTTTATAACCATTTAAAATCCTCTGTAACTGCTCCACGCTCTTTTGTCTAGGCTTGCTTCTGTCTGTACTAGACAATCTTTGTGGACTGTGGACGTTCAACTTTTACAATGCTAGGGAGGTAGGAGTGCGATCGCATCTTTCCCAGGACATAAACTTTTAGGCATTTAAATACGGTAGAATCGAAAACAAACTTCATGCAATTAGTGTAAAAATCACAGCCGAGAATCATCTTAGAGAAAGAGCAAATAGAGAAACTACATAAAGCCTTAAAAAATGAATAAAATGGAAATATTAAAGAAATAATTATACTTAGATAGCAATCCTTGCAGGAGTCGTAAAATTTTTACCCCACCCCAACCCTCCCCGCGAGATCGGGGAGCGAGTAAGAAATTCACAAATGATGCGAGGATTGCTATCTAAGTATAAAATGCGCGTAGATATGGCTAATAACTCTTTTGATAATTATTGGGGAGCCGCCATTATCGGGCGCTAAATCGGATGCGATGAGAGACGGGAGATGGAAGATGGGAGATTGACTCGGAAGATTAATCCTGGGCTAAAAACATTTATCTCTGGTGGAACGGGCAGGAGGCTTGTCCAAGGAGAACAGTGCCGGATGTCAGTTATAACTGAATCTCAGGCACTGGTCTCAATCAGACCCAATCAATCTGGTAACAGCGACAAAAAATCTCAGATATCAGGTCGATCGCGCAGCAAGAAACCAAGCGGAGGATGCCAAGAGTGTAAGATGTCATTTATCAAGAATACTTTCGGTTGCCGATTGCGCGCTCGGCACCCAACATTGAAAATTATGACAGCCAATTGCTGATTCTGCTGGCTTCATGTTATAGTGGTTTTCCAAGAATTAAATTCGGTTGCGTAGTTTGTTGGTGTTTATTTACAAGCGTCTCTCCGAATCTAAGTCTCTGCACCCTAATGATTCTGGAGATTTTATGTCGATTTACGTGGGTAATCTTTCATATGAGGTAACATCAGATGACCTCAACGAAGTATTTGCCGAGTACGGTACTGTAAGCCGCGTCCAAGTGCCAATGGACCGGGAAACAGGCAGGATGCGGGGTTTTGCTTTTGTGGAAATGGCAAGCGAGGCAGAAGAAGCAGCAGCCATCGCAGCTTTAGACGGTGCTGAGTGGATGGGCCGTGACTTGAAAGTCAACAAAGCCAAACCTCGCGAAGACAACAAACGCTCATCGGGTGGCGGCGGCGGCTGGGGCGACAAAGATCGCTCTTCTCGACGCTACTAAGCTTTGAGACTGAAAATTTGAGTTTTGGTAGTTGACGGCAGGTGCGAATGCTGCTTTTTTTTCGGGTTGTTCGATCGACCCATCCAATAAAACTCCCAAACCTCTAAATCAGTTTTGCCCCCTCCTTGGAGGGGGCTTTGTTTTTGGCGAAAAATCCCGCGAGATACGCCCGCGGTGCAGTTCCCACTCTAGTTCGTGATTCAGTACCCTCTTAACTGCTTTTTTTAAGAGGCTGTCGGGATTTCGCGGCTCGACGCCTGTAAACTATCAAACTAGAATTAAGCAGCAAGAAAAGCTAGAATAACGGCAAAACTGAATATTGCCTAGAACAGCAAAACTATCTTTACCGAAGATTAGTCGAGAAAACCAGCCGAATATCAGCCAATATCTTGATTTTGCCTGAATAAAGATGTCCAAGGTCTACAGCACGGCGGAACTCATTAAAATCCTCGAAGAAGAGCGCCAAGCCTGCTTGTATGGGCGGCGCCTCAACTTGACTGAAACTCCTGCTACAGGCAACCCCGTGATTGACCGCTTTCTCAAATCTGAGGGCGTACAGAAGTTCACTGCTTATCAAAATTTTAAGGCAGCCGTACACGAATACCAGCGGGAACATCAAGTTTCTGGGATTGTCTGGCGGGAAATTGCGGTTAAAGGCAATACTCTACGCTATCCGGCAGTGGATGACGAATTAATAGCTCTACCGGTTGATTTGATTACGTTGAAGGCAGCTAAGATTGCTATGTTGGAATTCTGGCAGCAGGTAACTGCCGGGATGGATTTGTATTTAAGTGTTAACAGCGGAAAGGATTTTCGATCAATCGAGTCGGTTGATGTAGAGGCTATAGCCCAGCGCACAGAATGGGCCAGTCTCTCGAAGTGGGAAAAGTTGGATTTCCTAGAAATTTTGTTGCAGTTGGGCTGGGGGAAGCCGGAGGAAGCTTATTATAAGAGGGGATGGCCGACCTCGGGCAGTGAGTACATTCACGCCGTAAAACCCGGACAGCGGCCGATTTGTTAATTAGTCAGTAGTCAGTAGTCAGTAGTCAGCAGTCAGTAGTCAGTAGTCAGTAGTCAGTAGTCAGTAGTCATAGTGCTGTCCCCGCTCGCGAACGTTATTAGTCAGTAGTCAGTAGTTACTAATTATTGCGAGATATTCAAAACAAATAACAAATAACAATTGGCAATTGGCAATTGGCAACTGCCAACTGTCAACTGTCAACTGTCAACTGTCAACCGTCAACTGTCAACTGACATCTGACAAAGCATCAAGCCAAACCACTGATTTGGATCTGTCCAAACCTGCATAGGCATTAAACCACGCTGCGAAAGTTCTTTTTTTACAGTATTGAGATTAAACTTGCGCGATATTTCGCTGCGGATAGTTTCTCCCGCTGCAAATTCAACCGTTAAATTGAGAGAACGCAACTGCACTGTTTGCGCTTTTTTACTTTTTAAGTGCATTTCAATTTGACATTCCTCTTGATTGTAAAAAGCCCAATGCTCGAACTGTGCTAAATCAAAATTTCCCTCATATTTTCGATTTAAATGCCGCAGCATATTCAAGTTAAATGCCGCTGTTACTCCTTGACTGTCATCGTAGGCAGGCTCTAAAATATCCTTAGATTTGTCCAAGTCAATTCCCAGCAAAAAATACTCTCCCGGCTGCAATGCACCGACAATTTGCGAGAAGAATAAATCGCATTCTTGAGCGTTGAGATTGCCGAGGGTACTGCCTAGAAAGCAAATCATTCGGGTTGGCAACGGCGACGGTGCAATTTTAGCTAAGGCTAATTCGTAAGTGCTGACAAGTCCGTGAATCTGGAGCGACGGATAATCTGCTAACAGTTGACAAGCGCTGCTTTCTAGGATAGTAGGACTGATGTCGATCGGCAAATAGTGCAGGGGATATTCCAGTTGACTGTAAGCATCGAGGAGAATCCGAGTTTTGGTGGAACTGCCGCTGCCGAGTTCGACGATTTCGCAGGGGCCAGTTAAATTGGCGATCGCCCCCGCGCACCCCTGCAAAATAGCCGTCTCAGTGCGTGTCAGGTAGTATTCCGGCAACTGGCAAATCAACTCGAACAGGTTTGAGCCGCGATCGTCGTAGAAATACTTGGGAGGCAGGAATTTGGGGGTTTGAGTCAACCCGCTAACTGCATCGCTGCCAGCATTGATTTCTGCTGGTGTCAGTGCCGCAGCGCTCACCAGGCGCTCTAAGTGCAGCCGGTTTTCCTTTGTTAAGGCTGAGTTTGTCGTATCGGACAGTCTTGGGGATTTCATAAAGTAATTTTTAGATGCACATATCGGTATAGCACGCAGTCGCGTTGCCAAATATCGCGCTCAAGTCAGATTTTTCATGCGGCTCTGGATTCTGTATTTTCTCACCGGATGGATCTCGCATCCACAATTAAAACTTAAAGTTTATCCACAAAAATTATTAAATAATTAACAAATCTTGTTTTACTTGAGCTTGTTACATGGAAAAAAGTTGGGCATTTCACAAACAAATTTTGTCCCCAATTCCCTCTCCAGCCATTTATCTGATGTTTGTCAAATAAGCATTTGTAATGCAAGTATGAAGGAATTTGTTCATAGGCAAAGTCCGATGAATAAATTTTTCAGTATGAAGAAATTTGATGGTAATTATAATTACCTAGCGAACTACTTAGCGCAGCGAAAACCAGCAATAATTTGCCGCACGCCGGGATAATACCAATTCCGAAAGGTCGATCGCAGTGCCTGCGGAAAAGTCGCCCAACTCCCCCCTTTTAAAACCCGGTGTTTTCCATCAAAATAAACTTGAGAATATCCCCTGTAAGGGTAACTTTCAAATCCCGGATAGGCGTCAAAGGTTGAAGCAGTCCACTCCCAAACATTGCCCAACATATCATAGCAGCCGATCGCACTTGCTCCTTTGGGAAAGGCATCGACTGGCGAGGTATTGGCAATATTATTGCCGTGATTGCACAGGCTGCCGTTTGGCGGTTCTTCTCCCCAAGGATAGATGCGATATGTTTGATTTGTGGCATCCCAACTGGCAGCTTTTTCCCATTCGGCTTCCGATGGCAAACGCTTGCCGATAAAGTTGCAGTAAGCTTCGGCTTCATACCAACTCACCCCGCAAACTGGATGGTTGTTGAAAGCTGAATTTTCTGACCAGTAAAGCGGTTGAGAGACGGCTTCGCCTTGCAGCCATTTCCAGCCGTCCGCTGACCACCAATCAGGGTTTTGATAGCCGCCGGATTCCATGAACTCTCGGTATTGACGGCAAGTGACGGGGTAGCGATCGATCGAGTATGCTTCTAAATAACATAGGTGGCGCGATCGCTCGTTATCCAAAGCCTCAGCAGCATCGCTTCCCATGTAAAATTCCCCGCCCGGAACTTCAATCGCTGAATTGGGAATGGGGAATGGGGCATGGGGCATCGGGAATTGGGCATTGGGCATTAATATTCCTTCTTCTTTCTTCCCTCTTTTTTCTGCCTTATTCCTGTGCATTTGCAACACGAAAGCAACAGTTTCGCAGTGCTGGCTTTCGTGCTGAATAATAAACCGCCAGAGACCTTCTTGCTCGTCGATCGGCGCTACTTCCAAATAATCGAACACCTTTTTTCTCACCTCGTCCAGATATAATTCAACTTCTGGTAACGTCGGCAGAAAAACCCGTTGTTTTTTGGGCAAAATATCAGCAGCAAACAGTTGGTGATACTGAGGAAAGACAGGTTTCAAGCCAGCGCACCGTTGCAACAGCCACAAATCCTCAGTATAAGCAATGTGACCTAAGTGCCAGCCAACTGGACTGAAATCAGGATGAGCTTGACGGCAAAAAGTATCATAATCGATGTCTGCAAATAGCTTGAAAGTGCCGCTGCGACACTGCTGCAAATCGCGATAAATTGCCTTTCTACAAGATTGGATAGATTTCAATATCACGCTCTACTCCGGTACTGATAATGCTCTGGACTGGGCACTCGTGCCAATTGCCTGCAAATAAAGGTTCAGAAGCAATGATGACAGAATCCGGGAAATTTAAATCGTCCCGCAGCCAATAGAGGGAAGGAGGGGTTTTTTGGGAAGCAAAGCGAGAGGCAACAAGCTGGTGTCCGTCGCTGATAATTATATTAGCTGAAAATTCTACTTGGTGAAAGTTTGCTAGCTCTGCCACAGTTTTCAGCGTGTTTTGCAAAGCAGCTTCTAGAGTCACATTGGTGGCTGTCAATTCATTGACAAACAAGCCGAAAATATGCTCTGAATCTGTAGTACCGTTAATTGATTGATAAAGCGTATCGCTGAGTCGATCGCGAATTGGTCTGTAAAGAGTTTGCCGAAAATTCTTCACGAAGCCGTTGTGTACGAACAGCAGGCGATCGTTCTGAAACGGCTGACAGTTGCTCAAATCTACAGCTTGTCCTGAAGTTGCACTGCGAACATATCCGATCGCGCATCCAGATTCAACGTATCGACTGATACTCGGAAGGTTAATGTCGCTCCAAATTGGCTGTACATTTTTATAGGTAAACGGGTCAGTATCTAGGTGCGGGTGATACCAACCAATACCAAAACCGTCAGCATTGAGTAGACCAGAAGTCATTTCGCGGGGCTGGTAACTCTGCACAATTAGGGAATGTTCCGGCTTGTACAGAATAGCATCAAGTAAAATCGGCTCCCCTAGGTAGCCAAGCAAACGGCACATAAAATTTTTGCAGCAATTTGATTAGCATTGTAAGTCATGAGCCGAAAAATTGCCCGATCGCGCATCTTCAGCGCTGGAAGGTTTTTTGTAGCCCGCTGCCAGCATCGCAGTACAAACGATACAGTTAAGGTATAACCCCTGCAACACAAGGAGACTCTTGAATGTTCATCGACGAACTCATCCCAATGGCGAAAGAATTGATCGAACAGCCGATCGCCTTCGCGGGCGGATTTTTATCTGGCCTGCTTCGACTCAACCTTCACGAAGATCCCGTTAAAAGCTGGATCGACGAGCAAGCTGGTTCAACTTCCTACACTACTCCCCCAGCCGAACCCACCAACGGTAAAAGCACGGGGCCTCAGTCAATCTCGATCGACTAAGGAAAAGCAGTAACATCCTCCCAACGCCAAACTGATTACAGTTATGGCGTGGGCTTCCAAACTTCACAGTTTGGCTTTTCGCGTTTTTCCCTTACGGGATTTCCACACTGGGGTAGATTGAATTGCTCAGTCCCCGCTAGAAAGTCTGCACAGACACAAGCGATTCCTGCAGAGCCTTTCTCAGATAGATGAAGTACAATAACAGCAGTGTGTAAACCAGTTCCAAATATTGTGCTGAGAAAGTTGACGGAATGCAAAGTCGATCGCCTTTCCTAATTATTGATAATTTGTTATGTTGATAAAACTGAAAATATATTTAAGTTTTGACCATAAATTCTCAGGTTTGTGATCCATGGCGCGAAGGGGGCGACAATTATATTACTTTCGCCCCTTTTTTTTGATTAGTTTCTTTACTTGTTTTCTCTATTTATATGACTATTTTCCATCACTAACAAAGCATTTTTCCATGGTTTGGGTAGGTTGTCGCATCATAAATGTCTCAAATGTAATTGTATCATTTTTTTTTAATTAACTTATATTAGAACTTTATGAACTCTTATATAGCAATCCTTGCAGGAGTCGTAATTTTTTTACCCCACCCCAACCCTCGCCTTAGCCGCTCTGAGGGAGTAAGAAATTCACAAATGATTTAGGAATGCTATACCTTGTTAGTCGCTTTGTTTCCGAAGATGCTTGGTGATTCCTCGCCCACCCATCAGTGATCTGATTAAAATCAAGTATTGTTCAGGGGTGGGATTCCTCGCCGCCCCAAAACTTATATCCTCACTCATCCGCAGGGCGAGTGAGGATATGAGTTTTGATTAAACTAACTATTGCAGCCAGTACCAAGGGTTGGTGAGTGCGGCAAATCCTTTTAGTCAGAGTCGATCGCCCAGTTGTATGCTAGATAGCACTTGACAGTTAAATTAAAAGGTTATTATGTATACCACAACAAGTTCAGTTCGATCGACATGACTATCTACATTGGAAATCTGTCTTACCGCGCCACCGAAGAAGACCTCAAAGCAGTATTTGCAGAATACGGCACAGTCAAGCGAGTTGTCTTGCCTACCGACAGGGAAACCGGTCGGATGCGCGGTTTTGCATTTGTTGAGATGATGGAGGATGCCCAAGAAGACGCTGCAATTGCCGAATTAGACGGTGCAGAGTGGATGGGGCGCCCCTTGCGAGTGAACAAAGCTAAACCCAAAGAAGAGGGAAATCGAGGCGCTGGTATCAAGAGAAACGACGGATATTAGTCCGCGATGCGGCGGTTGACATCCTCTCGAAACCCACCTGATGCACCAGTACGCCACTAGCGCCGAATTGCAAGCAGCAGTTGATTTTGGGGATGAAATGTCAAATCCGCTGCACAAAAATATCGCTTCTTTATGGGCTGCACTTGATTCCTAACTTTTTGAGAAAGACAGAATTTATACACGCTAGTCTAGAAACCCGATTTCTGCCGCGATACCTCGCTGGTAAAAGCAAAATTTATCAGGAGAAACCGGGTTGATGAGCGTTTATCTTAGAAAGAGTAAACTCGCCCTTTTTCATCAATATAAACTGACCGGTCTTGCCTAGTGCGGCCGTCTGATCTAGTGATGCGAATCGTCAAAATGTTTGTCTGCGAGTCAACGTTATAGTCGTATTTCAAAGTTGCGGTTGCTGTTGTGGCATTAATCGGAATATTGGCAATGTCCCCGGTACGATTGCTGATGCGAACACTGATGTTTCTGCTGGCTCCGACTGGCAAGGATGACAAGCTGCCACCTGATTCACCGTATTCTAGGTTCAATCCCGTTTCATTTAACAGTCTGAGGGTAATGTTGCGAGTATTGTCAACCTGCGCTTGAGGTTGCCAAAATCCGGGTTTTGTCCCGCCGTCAGTTGCAGGTTGAGATAATGCTGGGTGAGGATGCAGAAAGGCTAGGGCGGCAAGTATTGCTGCGGTTGCAATAATTTTTGATTTCACGGTTTGTACCTCCGGGTCAAGAATTGGTGATATTTCTATCCTAGCTTTAAAATCGGAGATTTTGATAGCGGAAGGAAAAAGAATGAAGAAGGAAGAAGGAATAAGCAATAAGCAATAAAAAAAAGGGTTTCACCAATTACAAATGTCCTCACTGTCTGCGCGGTTGATATATCTAATTAGAAACAGGGTTTCTGTAGTTGTTAATAGTCCTGGACGCATGGGTTGTCTAGAAACCGGGTTTCTGAGCGGGTGGCTGCTTGCCAAAGCTATGATTTAGAGTAGAAACCGGATTTCTGGGGTCAAGTGAGTCCGGGAGTTGTTAATTGTTAATTATCGATCGAGCGAGTTCTAGGAGTAGGCGCTGTTCGGCGCGGACGATCGCCCTGGAAGTTTGTTCTGCAGCATCGACATTGACCGAAATAGACGAAATTCCCCACCGCACGAAGGATTCAACTGTGTCGGGATACAATGCGGGAGCGTCGCCGCAGATTGAGCAAGGAATGCCGGCGGCCCGGGCCTGTTTGATTAATTGTTCGATCGCCCTCATCACTGCTGGATCGCGCCCGTTGAAAGCACCTGCCACCTGGTCGGAGTGGCGGTGAATTCCTAACAGCAATTGAGTTAAATCGTTAGTGCCGATAGAAACTCCTTGAACTCCGGCTTTTACGTAATCGGGCAATAAAAATAACACCGAAGGAACTTCCGCCATAATCCACATTTTAAACTCGCTTGAGCGGTTTTTCCAAACTGTTTCTAAGCGCTGGCGGCAGTATATAAACTCGTCAACAGAGCGCACGAAAGGCAAAATTAAATTAACATTGGTATGACCTGACTCGCCGACTTTTTGAAGTACGCAGAGTTCCCAATCAAATAATTCTGGTTCAAAGGTATAACTGAAACTGCCGTGGGCGCCTGACTCCCGTAAATCGAGAGATCGATAAAATATTGGCCGCGGCGAAACGGCAGCAGCAAATAAGCTGAGGCAATCCGCCATGCGATCGACAAATTCCGATTGGCGGCCGTCTTGTAGCCAAACTTTGGGGTTTTGACAGTCCAAAGCTTCTAATGCCATTAATTCCGATCGCAGCAATCCGATGCCGTCTATTGGCAGATTTTTGAGGCGGTCAATCGAACTTGTTTGGCTGACATTAACTAGCAGTTGAGTCGCCGTTGGTGGGCCCCAAACATATTGAGTAGACTCAGATTGTCGAGATTTAGACGCCCAATTGGACGATCGATCGGAGGTAGAAGATTGGTGCTTAGCTATTGACATTTTCGCTGCTGTACTGTATACATTTGCCTTTTTTGCTGTGTCCCGAAGTCGGCTGCTGTCTCCTGTCTCGATCGCATCCTGTTGGGCGAGGGCAAAAACTTCTCCGCTATCGCCGTCTACCAAAACCGAATCGCCCGAGGCGATCGCCCGCGTCGCCCCGGTCACTCCCACAACGGCGGGAATCCCCAATTCTCTCGCTAAAATGGCGCCGTGGCATGTCATGCCTCCTTGTTCCGCAATCACTCCAGCAGCAATCTTCAGCCAAGGCAGCCAATTCGGCTCGATTGTCCGGGCTACCAAAATGCCTCCGGCTAAGAATTCCGCGTTTTCTGGGTGGGAATTAGTCATAACTTGGGCAATTGCTTCGGCTTTTCCTGATGCTGCTGCCACACCTCTGAGTATGGCAGGAGTTCGGGCTGGGGCGATCGAGTTTGGGTGCGGGAGGGATCTCGAATTTTCCTCTAGTGGCGCGACTTTTTCCCCTTTGACAAGACGAACTTGAGTGAAATAAAACTGCGCTTTCCCGCTGTTTGCTGTCTGATTTAGCGTCCACTCGAAAATTAAATCCGAGTCAAATTCGGCGATCGCTTTTTTACTCAATTCAATGATTTCTTGCAGTTGCGATTCCTCTAAAACGTATTCTGTTTGTGCTTCCTCTCCCAGCGCTAAAACTTGCACGCAACAATCAGCAAAATCAGGAATTATAAATGGAGAATCGGGAATTGGGAAAGCAGCAAACTTGCCCAGTAGCAGTTTTTTTTTCGGTTCACCATCGCCGACTTTGAGATTGTAGGCTAATGTTTTGTAACCGATCCGCTGGAATTTAACAGCGCTTGTTTCTGGCTGCACTTGATAGTAATCGGGGATGGTTTCTCCCCTAGCGAGGGACAATCCCAAACCGCTGGTGGCTTGGATTTCCCACTGTGCACCCGCCTTTATTTTTACCTCGCCCGCGGCGATGGCTTCTTGAAGTGGCTGCACCAAAACTGCGGGATTGATTTGCTGTACCCGCAGACCGCACCGCTGCCAGTAAAATAGACTTCGGGCTCTGAACATTTCTGCCCAAGCTCGTTTGAGTCCGTCCCCAATGGCTTCGGGTTCTGCCCGTACTGCCTGAGACGCCAGAATGCCGACTGTTTTCGGGTTCCAGGAAGTCAGGGAAGGGCGAAAAATTAAGGCTGTGGAGTTTAAGTTTGACTTGGAGTTGAGTTGAGAAACAGCAGACTCTAGGGTGGAGAGCAGTGAATCTGGTAGTTTGCCGGCGAGGATTTGGTGGCGGATGCTGCGGGCGATCGATTGCAGTTGTCTGGGTTCATCGACATTCAAGTGCAGTGAAGAGTGTGGCCAGTCAGCAAACAGCGGTTCTAGGCACTCGATCGACTCTAAAAACTGCCAGAATGTGGTAGCCGGTACGACAAAACCCGGTACAACGGGATGATTTTTCTGGAGCAAACAGCTCAAGTAAAATGCTTTTTCTCCCACTGCATCTCTGTCTGAAGGTTGAATTTTGTCTAACCAGTAGAGGTTTTTCACGCTGCGAGCCTGTCGGTGGAAACTGATTGAAGTTGAAAGTTTTTCCCATTAATCACTTACGACAATTTTAGGATGAACAAGCGAAAATGGACGGGATTAGTCAAATCTTTTCTCAATCTATTTCTTAAGTCTAACTGTCCTCTTTGTCAGCGACCGGCCGCCGGAGAGTTTTGTCCGTACTGTCACAAGCAACTTCAGCGATGTCAGTTAAGCGATCCTGGTCGATTTTGGCATTCAGAGCAGCGTGTTTTTGTGTGGGGTGAGTATGGCGGGGCTCTCAAACGGGCGATCGCAGCTTTGAAATATGACGGCAATCCGCAATTAGCAAAACCTCTAGGCGGCTGGCTGGCAGAATCTTGGCTGAGTTTTCCCGAATTAGCTATAGACAATCTAACAGTTGTACCGATTCCCATGCACAAAGAAAAGGTCAAGGAGCGCGGTTTTAACCAAGCAGAACTGTTGGCTGAAAGTTTTTGCGAGGTGACTGGTTTGCCTTTGCAGCGGCACGGTTTGGAGCGGGTGAAAAATACTCAGGCTTTATTCGCTCTGACGCCACAGCAGCGGCAAGCGGAAATGAAAAATGCTTTAAGTTTGGGGAAAGATTTTCGTCGTCGCCTCCCGCGCGATCGAGTGCTGTTAGTTGATGATATTTACACTAGCGGTACTACGGTTAAGTCGGCAATTCAAATATTGAAACTGTCGGGAATTTCGGTTTATGGAACTGTGGCACTTGCAACTCCGAATAAGGGCGATCGGTAGGCTATTTTGTCTTTTAGTTTAAAAATGTTTGTAGTGAGGACATGATATTAATCAGAATTTGCTAACAAGATTTTTTGGGAAAACGAACCGCGAAGACGCGAAGTCCGCGAAGGAAGAGAAAGAAGGGAGAGAGTTTAGGCGGAAAGTGGGAATTGATTGCTGATGTTCCAGCGGCTGCCGTCGTGAAGCAGTAAAGTTAACGCCGAAGCGGTAAACTCAAAGTGGAGCGATCGCCCGGAGAATTCCAACCAAGCCGTTTGAAAATTCTCTTTAGTTAAATCGCGAAAGGCTACTGTCATGTGTGGTACAAATGGGCGACTTTGAGAAACTCGATCGACTATTCCCAAATTTGCCTCCATATAACTCATCAAATCTTTGTGAATCTCCAGCAATTCGGGTGATTTGACAACATCAGCGTAAATGACGCGGGGCGCGAAAGCAGCAAAACCGGATAGAGTAACGGGAATTGGCAGCCGATTTGCAGAAAACTGGTTCAAACTTTCCTCTAATTTGGGAACATCCTTCGCTAACGAGTGAAAAGGAGGTTGTAGCGTGATGTGCGGCGGCGAATTCAAAGCTCCGCGGCTGTTGTAATGTTCCGCAAAATACAGTTTAATCTCAGTAATCTGGTGTTCAATATCGGGAGGCGGCACTAGGGCAATAAAAAATCGCTGTTTTGACTGGTTCATAGGATAACATCGCAGTTGAGAAAGGATGGTGCAAAATGGAATATAGAGCATTTGCCCTAGATCCCATTGCTGATCGCCCATTCCCAATCTAAAATATAAAATCTAAAATCCCAAATAAAAATGCCTTGGTTTGTCAAAATTGAGCAAGGAATTGTCGAAAAGCCTGTTTTTGACCAATACGTGCCAGCTCACAGAGCTTATGTCCGAGAGTTGATTTCTAAAGGACACCGAGCGAAAACTGGCTACTGGGCGCGGCGGGGCGGCGGTATGTTGATGTTTGAGGCGGATTCGATGGATGAGGCGAAGGCGATCGTCGCTGAAGACCCGCTGGTGAAGAACGGTTGCGTTATTTATGAAATTTATCACTGGTGTGTGGTTGAAGAATAAATAACTGTGTTATACTCATTTATGAACTGGACCCACGCGATTCCAACGCCCAAATCTTGTCAGGACCGGAAGGTAGCAGCAACACGGGATGCTTGTAATAGGCGTGGTCTCCGGTTCACCCAGTTTTATGAGGTGTAGCTCCTATGCCTGGTTTCGGAGATATTTTACAAAAAGCAGTTTACCTTGGTGTCGGGCTCGCTTCCTATGCGGGTGAAAAAGCTGGCAGCAAGTTAACTGAATTACGCACTGAAGCCCAAAAGCTGGCAGACGAATTGGTGAAGCGGGGCGAGATGTCCACGGAAGAAGCTCGCCGCTTTGTTGATGACATGGTGCAACAGGCTCAGCAGCAGCCCCCCGTAGCCTCGGCTGGGAACGAAAAACCCGCTGAACCTCGGCGGATTGAAATTGTTTCTGAGGAAGAAGATGTCTCGGCAAAAGATGCTAAAGAGACAGGCGGCGTAGACAAGCTCCGCGAACAGGTGCAGAATTTACAAGAGGAATTGCGGCGGCTGAAGCGGGATTAAGCAGGAAAAAGCTCGCTCAGCAAAGCATGAAGGGAACTCAGGATAATAATCTTGAGTTCCCTTTTTGAATATCTGCCCTCTCAGAGGTGGACGGATATCAGGCAATAGGTAATAGAATTGAAAGTAGGTGCAAGCACTTCACTTGAGGCTGGCTGCACTTGTCTGTAAAATATTTTGTAATAGCAAGCTGTCAAATTCATGGAAGATTGGTCTAAAGATTTTTTTGGAGTAATGGAAAATGCTGTTTCTGAAGTAGAGCATTTTTTCACCGAAATGGGCGAAGAGTTTGTCGAAATGCTGGACGTTTTGGCAAAAATGTCGGAAGAGTTTACAGAACAAGTACAAAATAATCTGATTAACGACATAGACGGTTATTTCAATGAATTTGACGGTTTATTTAATGAATTTATCGAACCGATAATTGAAATTTGCCGCGACTTCGACCCGGAGTTTGATGAGATAGATTTGTCGATGGTTACTTATGTAGACCCTTCGCCGACGCAGCAGCCGGCTTGTCGCGGTTGTCGCAACTATCACGGTCAAGTTTACGGTGGCAATTTGTTGGTTTGTGCGATGCACCCTACTGGTGTGGAATCGGAGAGTTGTGCGGATTGGGAAACAGACGGCGATGCAGATTTTTAATGACCCAGTTGAGTTGTTGAGGGTTTAATGGCTTATGGTAACGTCAATTCAGTCTCCGTCAAAGATTTCTCTGGAAGAGTTTCTGCTATTGCCAGAGACTAAGCCGGCTAGCGAGTATGTTGATGGTCAAATTTATCAAAAAGCTATGCCACAAGGAAAACACAGTACGTTACAATTCGAGTTTCCATCTGTTATTAATCGAGTTGGCAAGCCGCAGAAATTAGCTTATGCGTTTCCAGAATTGCGCTGCACTTTTGGGGGGCGTTCTATTGTTCCAGACATAGCAGTGTTCGAGTGGCCGCGCATTCCTCTGAATTCTCAGGGAAAGATTGAAAATAGGTTTGAAATTGCGCCGGATTGGACAATTGAGATTTTATCGCCGGAGCAAAGTTCAACTCGCGTAATTAATAAGATTCTGTTTTGCCTCAAGAATCATACTAAATTAGGTTGGCTGATTGACCCGGAAGAAGAATTGGTAATTGTTTTTAAACCGCAGCAGGAACCTGAGATTAAAGAGAATGAAGATATTTTACCTGTACTGGATGTGCTGTCGGATTTGCAACTTTCGGTGGCAAATTTGTTTGAGCTGTTAAGTTTTAATTAGAAATGAGTTACAGTTGAGTCAGGGTAAGTTGGCATCTAACGGCATTTAAAGGTGAATCGCTCAACGGCTGATAATTCGCAATTTGGGTTTCCGAAGATGCCGCCATCGCTGCAATTGCGACAGTATCAGCGAGTGGCGGTTGCTAATTGGTTTGCGAATCAGGGACGCGGTACGCTGAAGATGGCGACGGGTAGTGGCAAGACGATTACTGCACTGGCGATCGCCACTGAATTATACAATAAAATTAACCTGCAAGTCCTGCTCGTAATTTGCCCTTACTGCCACCTGGTGAATCAGTGGGCGCGGGAATCGGAGAAATTTGGTTTAAAACCTATTTTGGCTTTTGATAGCGCCCGCACTTGGCAGAATAAGCTGGCTGGGGGTTTGTATGAAGTGCGATCCTCTTCGAGGGCTTCGCTAACGGGCGAACGAACATTTCTCACAATCATCACTACTAATGCTACCTTAATGGGAGATAGTTTGCGATCGCAACTGCGCTATTTCCCAGAAAAAACCCTGATTATTGGAGACGAAGTTCACAACTTAGGCGCGCCGCGTTTAGGAGAAAGTTTGCCGCGCAATATTGGACTGCGACTCGCCCTTTCCGCCACTCCAGAAAGGCATTTCGACGAACAAGGAACCGAAGCTATTTTAGATTATTTCGGCCCTGTTTTGCAGCCTGAACTCACCCTGGCTGATGCTATCCGCCAAAAAGCATTAGTACATTATTTATACTATCCAATTTTAGTAGAATTGACCGAAGCCGAAACCCGCAAATATTCCTACTTAACTAAAAAAATTGGCTGGGCGCTTTGGGGCGATGAAAAAGTAGAAGAAAACGATGCTTTAACGACTTTATTAATGCAGCGAGCCCGGTTAATTGGGGCAGCGGCTAATAAATTAACAGCTTTGCGAGAATTAATGATTCACCGTCTCGACACAGCCCATACTTTATTTTACTGCGGCGATGGTGCGATTGAAGGAGGTGCCCGCCGAAATAACAACCGCCAACTAACAGAAACCGCGAAGTTATTGGGTTCAGAATTAGGCTACCGAGTTAACACTTATACTGCGGCAACTCCTTTAGCAGAAAGAGAACGATTGCGCCAACAATTTGAGAGTGGAGAATTGCAAGGTTTAGTCGCGATTCGCTGTTTGGATGAAGGCGTTGATATTCCAGCAATTCGCAATGCTGTAATTTTAGCAAGCAGCAGCAATCCGCGCCAGTTTATTCAGCGCCGGGGACGGATTTTGCGGCCGCATCCGGGGAAGGAAAGGGCAACTTTATTTGACATGATAGTTTTGCCTCCAGATTTAGGTCGGGAAACATTAGAAGTCGAGCGCAATTTGCTGCGAAAAGAGTTAAAGCGGTTCTTGGAATTTGCGGATTTAGCCGACAATGCTGGGGAAGCGAGAGTGAAATTGCTGCAAATTCAGAGGCGTTACGGGCTATTAGACATTTGACATTTATTAAGCTTCGGTTTATGTTTGAGAATAGAGAATTATTCGAACGCAGTTTGAGTTGCTAGTTTTTAATATTTGAAAAAAAATGACTGAAAATCTGCATGAAAATCTGATTATGGCTTTTAGATATGAAGATAGTGCGATCGCAGCCGTACCAAAAAGTATTTTAGCAGAAAATCGTTCTTCTTATCAAACTCATCAGGAATTGAGCGACGTACAGGAACCAATTACTAGCGCGCCGCCCGAAGTCCGACAAATTATCGAACGGGTATTAGAAATTGAAAAAGATAAACTGTACATGAGGGCTCCCCGCTATATTAGCGATGACATTTTGAAAGTTATTAAGGAAGCAATTGTATGAAACTGATTTCAATTAGTCTGTGCAATTTCCGGCAGTTTTTCGGCCAAACACCCGAAATTAAGCTGGCCTGGGGCGCGCAAAATATTACAGTGATTCACGGCAATAACGGTGCTGGAAAAACAGCTTTGATGAATGCCTTTACTTGGGGACTTTACGGAAATCTGAGCGCGGGTTTTACGGAAGAACAATCAGTAAATAAACGCGCTATTGCGGAAGCCAAACCGGGCAAACGAGTACCTTGTTGGGTGGAAATCGTGTTTGAACACGACAGCAAGCGCTACCAAGTAAGGCGCAGTTGTCATGCTTACAAAAGTCAACATAGTGTCGAACACAGCAAAGGCGAATTGTTTATGCAGGTAGCAAAAGATGACGGCCGCTGGATGCTACCGCCCCAGCATCCTGATGATATTATCGGACGAATTTTGCCGGAAAGTTTGCATCAATATTTCTTTTTTGACGGAGAGCGAATCGAGCAAATTGTCCGCCACGATAAGAAAGCAGAAATTGCTGAAGCTACTAAGGAATTGCTGGGAGTAGAGGTGCTGAATCGCTCGATTAGACATTTGGGAGATGCCAGAAAGTCTCTAGAAACAGATTTAAGAATGATTGGCAGTTCCGAAATTAAGAAACTTTTGAAAGAAAAGCAAAAATCTCAAAAAGAGGCAGAACAATTTTTGCAAAGAAAATTAGAAATTGAGCAAGAATTGATTCATCAAGGCGAGTTAAGAAAAGCAGTTAACGGTGATTTGCTGCTACTGGGCGGTGCCGCCGAATTGCAAAATTTGCGAGACGAATTGGAAAAGCAGCGCCATTTATTTAAGCAACAAATTTCAGAAGCTACAGATGCTCTAAAACGCTCAATATCTATGCGCGGTTACGCGGTATTTCTGTCAGATGCGGCGGTTGAATTTGAAGCTATTGTCGGGAGTTTACGAGAATGTGGCTCGTTGCTTTCGGGGATTCAGCGGCCGTTTTTGGAAGAGTTATTAGCGCAGCAGCGGTGTATCTGCGGTGCGGAATTAGTGGAGGGTTCTGAATCTCACCAACAGGTTAGCGGTTGGATGGATAAGGCGGGTGTTGGCGATGTGGAAGAAACAACTATTCGGATTAGCGATCGGGTAAATGAAATTGATAGGCAAGTGGCTGATTTTTGGGAGGAAATTGACAGACAGCAAGGCAATATCAGCCGCGATAGAACCGAACTTTCTAGGGTGGAAAATCAGTTAGACGATATTCACAACAAGCTGCGAAATTTTCCTGAAGGCGATGTCAGCCGCTTGCAAAAGCGCTTGGATGAAATTGAGGCAAAAATTGGCGATTTGCACCGGGAAACAGGCTCTAACCAGCAGCAGATTGAGAGTTTGAATGCGTCGATCGCCAATCTGGACAAGCAAATCGATAAGCAGCAACTGAATGAGCAAAGGCAAGTATTGGCCCAGCGCCGGATTGCCGCGACTCAAGATGCGATCGATCGCCTAACTGAAGTGCGATCGCGCTTAGAAAAACAGTTTTGTTCTCAGTTGGAAAAGCGGGTGCAAGATATTTTCAGTCACATTTCTTTTACTCCTTATATCCCCAAGTTGAGCGATAAATACGAACTGACGCTAGTAGAAAATACGTCTGGTAAAGAATCTTTGGTTGCAGCTTCTACAGGAGAAAATCAAATTCTCAGTTTATCGTTTATCGGCGGGATTATTGAGGGCGTGCGGGAGTGGAGTCAAAAAAATACTTTGATGGGCCCGGATAGCAGTACGTTTCCAATTGTGATGGATTCTCCCTTTGGTAGTTTGGACGAGATTTATCGCAAGCAAATTGCAAATAAGCTGCCGAAATTGGCGAATCAATTGGTGGTTTTGGTGACAAAAACTCAGTGGCGCGGAGAAGTTGCTCAAGAGATGGAAAGTTGCACCGGCAGGGAATACGTCCTGGTGTACAATTCTCCGAAAGCTGATTGTGAAGAAGATGCGATCGAACTGGGGGGGACGCGCTATCCTTTAGTTAGGCGGAGTCCAAATGAATTTGAATATACGGAAATTGTAGAGGTGGATTATGACTTCTAATTCGGCAATTACGCAGGTTTTGGAAACAGATATTTGGGTGAAGGCGACGTGGGAAGAGTTTCTGAATTTTGCTGAGGATTCAGCATGGGAAAAGGGCAAGTTTTATTACTACCAAGAACGTATGAGGGTAGAAATGTCACCAGTAGGGCCATTGCACAGTCGTCATAATTCAGTAGTTTCGAGAGTTGTCAATTTTTATACTGCTTTTAGAAATATCCGAATAGTGGAGTTAATTAATGCCAGTTTTCGCAAAACAGGTATTCGGGAATTTCAACCTGATTTGTCTTATTATATAGGTGCAGATTTTGAATTGCCTCCTCGCACGAATACGCCAATTAATTTGAATGTGTTTGCACCTCCAGCTTTAGTAGTGGAAATAGGAGCATCTTCTAGTGCCGATGATTTGGGAGTAAAGCGTTTAATTTACGAACATTCTGAAGTCCAAGAATATTGGGCAGCTAATGCAAATACGAATGCAGTATTTGCATTAGCTATTACTGCTGGAGGGAGTGGGACAATTCAAAATTCACTGGTTTTACCTGGCTTAGAAATAGCGTTAATAGAGGAAGCTTTGAACCGGAGTCAAACAGAAGATGATGGGGAAATTAATCGCTGGTTGATTCAAACTTTTAGTCAAGGTTGAAAGGAGTTTGACGTGAAAAAAGAGTATCATAAGTTGGTGCGCGATCGCATTCCTGACATTATTCGCCAAAGCGGGAATGAATGCGAGTTTGTAATTTTGTCTGAGGCAGAATACCGTCAAGCTTTGCTGCAGAAATTGATTGAAGAAGCGGGGGAAGCGGCGGAGGCCCACGAGGAAGATTTGGTGGCGGAATTGGCGGATTTGTATGAGGTGATAGATGCGGTGATGGCGAGTTTTGGCATTTCGGGCGATCGACTTTTGGACGAACAAACGAAGCGGCGGGAAGCAAGAGGAGGTTTTGCACAAAAAATTATGTTGTTGCGGACATTCTGAAAATTATCTGCGTTAATCTGTGTTTATCTGCCTCAAATCTGCGGTTACTCTATCAAATTACTCACTTAAAAATTACATATTAATCCCAATGGCTGCTAACAAAATTAGAATTGCTAAAGATAAAGCGGAGTTAGTCAAATCATTAACTTTATCGGATAACAACTCCGCGCCATTTCAGACTTACGCTGATGTCATCGCCTTCGCTGCATCATTGGGAAAGCAGCGGAAAAAACGATCGCCTTTAGGGGAAATTTCTAAACGAGAACCGGGGGCGATAGATGTTGATATTTTTGTATCGAGGGGCTACGATATGGCGATTAAATTAATTGCGATCGCCGAAACCAAAAATCCTCAAATTCTCTCCCATCTCGACGAAAAATTGGAAGCAGAACGCTTGCAAATTTTTGAAGAATATGCTAATGGCGGACTGGAGATTTTGCGCGAAGAGTTGCGGGGTGCGGCGGATTATACCGATCGCCTTTTGTTGGTGTTGATTTCTGAAAGAGACAACCAACATCGGTCAAATGAAGAATTCGATTTAAGCAAGTTTTTATTTTAATAGGTTCCCAATGAAATATGTAGTAGCGGATTTAATAAACAAAGGGCTTAAAGAATCTGCCAAAATTTTCGCTTACAGCTACTCAGGATTCATTATCTGCTATTTCATTCTCAAACTATTTTTTTGGGATAGACTGTGGATTGTTGGCTTAATTAGCACTTTTATTCCCTTAATTTTCTTCCCCACTTTCCTGATTGCCATCATCGGATTGTTAATTATCAAAAAAAGATGGTTCACTATTATTTCTGCGATTGCCTGCATTTTCCTAATAAGTTGGATGCACATTAAATACTTTTCTCCCGCACCCATAAATCTTACAAATTCGCAGCCCAGTCTCAAAATTTTATCCCATAACGTCGGTTGGTATGCAACTCAGTCACCTACTTTATTTAAACTGATTCACCAGCAAAAACCAGATATTATATTTTTACAAGAAATCGTTAGGAAACATACCGAAAGAGCTTTCACCTGGTTAAAAGCAGACTACCCCTATCAAATTGGCACTCCCCCTGTAGGAATTCTCAGTAAATATCCGATTGTATCCAGCGAAATACTGCACTTAGCCGGCCATCGAGAAACGCAGCAACGGGCAATTATTAAATTTAACGAACAAGAAGTAGTGATTTACAATATGCAAGCTACCGGCCCGTGGTTTAAGAAATCGAGACTCGGCCGTTTTCTCAAAATTCCAGTTTACAAATATGGCAAACGAGCGCCTGAAATTCAAGACTTAGTGGAGCGAGTTGAACGAGAAAATCTGCCCGTAATTGTCGCGGGCGATTTTAATATGACAGACGAAACTCAAGACTATGACAGGGTGCAGAAAGTCATGCAAGATTCCTTCCGAAAATCTGGACTGGGGTTTGGTTTTACCTGGCCTAACGGTTGGGAACTTAAGTTATTGGTAAAAAGGTCGAATTGGAGATTAAATTATCCCGTTTGCCGGATTGATTATATTTGGTATTCAAATCATTGGGGTGCTAAATCTAGTTCGGTTTTGGAGGCAACCGAGTCCGATCATTTGCCTGTAGGAGCTGAACTTATTTTGTTAAAATGAAGCGGTGTAAGCCACAGCATCAACCAAACTTAAGATCGATCGCCTGCTCTCGGAAAACTCCTGGGAAAACTCCACTAACTACTCAAGGTAATACCACAGTACATAATGGTATAATTTACATCTACCCGTGCAAAATTTGGTATCCAGTATTATAGACCCCTACTCGCAGAAGACCCCTTACGCAGTGAAAGGGAGTGCGGGTCTCCTGGGATGTTGAGATGAAGAAGTTGAGTAGGTGGCGATTAATGGCGCCACCCGCCATCGATCATTTCCTACCGAAGTGTAGCTATTGATTGAAGTCAAATTTTGGATCAAATCTATGTTGAACAGCTTTAAACTCAGAGGAAAAATGCTACTTGGCTACTCAGTGCCAGTAGGATTAATCGCAGGACTAGCGATCGGTGTCTATAGTACATCGCAAACAGTTAGTAAAAACTTTGAGGAAGCATTGCAAGCAGTACAAGCTGCTAGGATGTCAGACTACATTGAATTGAGAGTGTCAGAAATTGCCCGACAGTCAAGGGGTTATGCTCTGACCCTTGACAAAGAAGCGCTCGATCGCTACGAAGCGGGTGTCAAGAAGCTGAAGGAAACTGAAGATCAAGCCTCAGATCTGACTCACAACCTCAGCAATGAACAAAAAGAACGGATGACCAAGATGATTGAATTTTCCACCCAGTATGACAAGAGCGCCCGCAATCTGATTGAAGCGGCCAAAGCTGGTAACCGTAAATTGGTAATGGACACAGCAGAGCAGGGTGCAGAAAATCTCAAGGCTTTCGAGGCTGTTATGACGGAGTTTGACACTCAGCAAGCTAAGCTAGTCAAGCAGTCGGAAACTAACACCAAAAATGCGCTCGGTGTGTTGGTCATGATGTCGGTATTGGGTGCTGTTGCTTCTTTAGTTATTGCGTTGGTGGTGGCATACTTGATATCCACGGCGATCGCCAACACCCTCAACCAAACTGCCGGCGAAATTGCTAGCTCCTCGGCACAAATCGTCAGTGCGGTCGAAGAGCAAGAACGCACCGTCTCGCAACAAGCTAGCTCAGTGAATGAAACCTCGACCACGATGGACGAACTCGGCGCATCTTCGCGCCAATCGGCCCAACAGGCTGAAGTCTCTGCTTCAGGGGCACGTCACGCCCTCTCGCTGACTGAAGGCGGTACAGAAGCGGTGCGCCAAACTCTTGATGAGATGACTACCCTTAAGGACAAAGTGGGGGCGATCGCCCAACAAATTTTGCGCCTGAGCGAACAAACCAACCAGATTGGCAATATTTCGGGCTTGGTGGGTGACTTAGCTAATCAAACCAATATGCTGGCCGTGAGTGCCGCCGTAGAAGCCGCCCGTGCTGGCGATCATGGCAAAGGCTTTGCGGTAGTTGCTCGAGAAATTCGCAAACTTGCTGACGAAAGTAAGAAGTCTGCGGTCAAGATCAACAGGCTGGTATCGGACATCCAAACGGCGATCGACTCCACCGTGATGGTCACCGATGAAGGCAACAAGACAGTGAATGAAGGCTTGTCCCTTGCCCATAGCATGGCAGAGGCATTCACAGGTGTATCTAACTCGATTAACAAAGTTTTCATCAGCAGTCAACAGATTTCGCTGAATGCCAAACAACAAGCAGTTGCGATTAATCAAGTCGTCGAAGCGATGAATGCGATTAATCACGGTGCGCGGGAGACGGCTTCGGGTGTATCGCAAATCAAAGTCAGCACGCACCAACTCAATTCTGCTGCTCAAAAGCTGCAAGCAGTTGTTTGATCCTCCAGCCTTCAGCATCTCCGTTCTCAAGGGGGACTTAACGAATTCAATCCCCCTTTTTCATGGCTGGTAGCGACTGTTCGCAAAAACTTAGCTAAATATTCCTAAAATTACTCAGACGACTGATCATCCGTCTCATTCCCGATCAAAGCGGGAAGCAATATTTCTTGCTACGGGAAGAACAACAACCGCAATCCTTCTCTATTGCTGCTTGGGAATTCCTAAGACTCACCAAACGCGAGGCCCCGGTGTTGTTTTGGATTGCCAAAAATAATAGCAATGCCGGAATATAGCATTTCTCAGTTGAGTTAAGTACAGATGTCCGATTGAAAACTGCTATAGCTAAAGTGCTGGGTTGCTGTGAAGAAACAGTGCGAAAACATTTGGATAATCTTTACAAAAAACTATACAAACTCGAACGGGTGCGGTGATGGTTGCCAAGAGAAAAGTTGGGGCTACTCAAATGGTAATTTGTTGCAATATCTTCATAATCCTATACGCTGATCGTCGTATTGTTTCTCAAGTTTATTTGGAGGAGTATGAAAGCAAAGGCTATTCAATGAAATCTGCATTTTTGAATGGACAAAATGAAGACAATATTTGAGAAGGAGTAAAAATGACAACTGTAACTAGTCATTGGGCCACAACACCGATCTCGCTATCTGGCAGTTTCTCTCCAGGAGAATGGACAGACGCTGGTGTCATGCCAATGCCCAATGGAGTAATTCTGCTCAAGAATGATGCTACATTTCTTTATCTGGCTCTAGACCTGATCGGTGACACTGGTAATTCACCCGGGGTAGATGACTATTTCTGGTTAAGCTTCGATGTTGACCGGAGCACCAGCATTACACCAAATTTTGATGTGAATTATGGGATTTATCCGTCCCTACCCATCAAAATTGCAAGACAATACTATCTGGGACCAGGAAGCTGGACAGGCATTCTCGGTACGTCCACCTCGTCTGTAGTTCGGCAAGGATTTGGACCCTCTCCGAATTCGGCGACCCCTCACCGAATTTGGGAGATGCGGATTGCGTTATCGGAAATTGGGATCGCTGGATTGGGAGGTATGACGCTACCCTACGTGCGTTTTGGGCTAAGGGTCGCCTCAACGTCGCCTTCGTTTGTGACCGATTTTCCACCAGCGTTCTTTACCAACTTTGCATCCCTGCACCAGATCTATTTAGCTACGGGTCCAGATGCGATCTATCCGCCGGGGATGGCTGGACCTGTCATCGGTGGCGTGGGTCTGATTCCCGCTACCACTATCAGTGGCGGACGAGCCACCACGACAGCCCCCTATGTGCCGACGGTAACGAACGCAGCTTTTGGCGGAACGCTCAACTTTATCTATAATCGTCCCAACATACTAGCTTTGTGGGGGGCTGGGGCAAGGAAATATCGCATTCTCCATCGATTTGGCAGTAGTGGCAGTTTTGTACCGCTACGCCGGACATGGGCAAACTATCGGTGGACTGGCAGCACTTACGTGCTGGATTCTTTTGGTCCCGATAGCAATGATTGCTATGGATTGCAGAATCCATCGTTGGACTATTCTACGAAGGATCTGCTATTCCAATTGAACTCGGCAGGTGGCTCGGGCGATGCACCACTACCCACTGGGGTGCATGAGTTCCAGGTGGAATTTCAAAATGCTGTAGGTGCTGTCATCATTTCACCACCCCAAACACTGCAACTCTACATTGATAACGCCATGCCGGAGTTGCAGATCTATGGCATCACCTATCAAGGGGCGTCAGTTGCGCCCTGTTCCATCATCGACATTACAGAAACACCCGATCCTGTACGTGTGCGCTTCCGTGCCTACGATCCGGAGGGGAATCTCCTTTTCTTTGGACTACAGGCATACTATGGAGGGCCAGGGACTCCGCCAATTAACCTATTGCCGTCTGGTATGGGTTCCTATCCAGGTGGAAACTGGCAGGGCGTGGCTGACCAATGGATTGATTGTCCGGTTAGTCCAACGAAATTTCCGCCTGTCACCTGTGCTTATCAAATACGGCTCAGTGCTTATCCGCGGACAACTAACGGATATGGCTATATTGGCTATAAAGAAGTCACAACCCATGTGACTTTTCGGAGAGCAGGGGTCGCACCGTTTAGTGTTAGTCAACCCCTAGAGGTTCCATTGGGATTCCAGTACGATCCTGAAAATCTTTATGTAGTTGGCATCGATCGTGCATGAACATTAAGAGCAGTTGCTCCAGAAACTCGTTGTCATGTAATCGACACGATATGGAATTAATACAAAGTGTTAGTTTGCTTGAAGGTTCACTCTATAGTGGAAGGTCATGCGATCGCTGTTTTGATGGCAAGCTGCGATCGCACATCTTGAATATGTGAAAAGAGCGATCGACAGGATGCAACTTGAGTTGAAATTCCACTGACCGGATTTAACTTTGCTAGAGGGCTACTTAAACGATAGTTTGTTGCAATTTCGTCATAATCCTATACGCGGATCGTCGTATTGTTTCCCAAGTTTATTTTGCTGAGAATTAGATCGAAGGCTACGTCTAGTAAGTAGTGAAGCAATATTTACGGAGGATTCATCATGAACGAGTTGATGGACAGCAGTGCTCTTCTTCCCGAAGTTACTGAGAAAGTGCATTTGGTGACACCGAAAGGCGTAACCGCAGGCGCAATCGGACAGCAACACTACGGATACGTTTTCGCAGGCAGTCGCCCTGGTGATTTCATCTTGAAAGTGACTGGCTGGAACTTCACCACGCCAACCCCGCAGATTGTACAGTGCCAGCCTCGCCAAGCTGACAATCTCGATCGCGGGTGGCCCGATCAATTTGGGATTCAGGTGATCGAAACCGGGCGTGATTTTGTGCGGATTCGCATCCGTAGATTGGACTCAAACGGCAGCGGATGGGGACAAAATCTTCGGATTGACATGGTGGTTATTGAATAGCTACCGAAGTTGGGTAAGCTGAGGCGCATCTAAATTTTACAGTCAAGTTTGAGCAAATTCTGGTGTGGGTTCCGCCTTTTTTGACCTCGAACTCCTAGGCTCCGGCCACTTCAAGCGCTAATGTACTTGGTTGGTCATTCGAGATGCGAGGTCAAACCCCAAAAATACAATTTAGATGCGGGACAGCTTAGTACCATGCACCCTTTTTAGAAATCTGATTTTCAAGAATTCATTGCATCAATTGACAAGGAGAAAAACTTATGTTTCATAAAGAGTCTAGCCTTAGTCATCCTGCCAACCGAAATCGTGTTGATGCCTTCGTCTCTGGTGTAGCCGCTGAGTCAGTCGCGGTTGCTTCGGCCCAGAGGAAAACATTTCTGGCGCAGCGATCGGGATCTTCCTTGGTGGTGAACACCATGACCGGAAATCCTGCTTACTTAGAAGGAAAATTGTCCATGACAATGACAGGCACTGCCACTGACGCCAGCCGTTCCTTCCTGATGGAAAACCCTGGCATTTTAGGACTGAGCGCAGAAGATACTGAAGAACTGACTGAAGTTGATTCCTTTAAGTGGGGCGGGCTGAAATTCATTCGTCGCCAGCAAAATCACCAGGGATTACCGGTCTTTGGTGCCAGCGTTTTGGTAGGTGTAGATGACAAAAATCAAGTTCGGATAGTGACGAGTGGTCTGCGATCGCAAATTTCTGTCAAACCGGGCGAGACAGCTATCTCCCTAAAAGAAGCTCGCCAGATTGCCCGAAAAGATCTCGGTGAAGCGGTTGAGTTGAGGGGTGGCATTACCCATAAAACCGTCCTCTATCCGACCCAACAGGGTCATGTGCGAGTCTATCACTTAACTGTTCCGGCAGAAACCCCCCTCGGTGACTGGGAATACTTTATTGATGTCCAGAATGGAGAAATTGTAGACAGCTACAACTCGATGAAATTTCACTCATTTTACTTTGCACCTCGGGCGCGAGTTTACTCTGAAAATCCCGAGGAAACGCCCCTAACAACTGTGATGCTGCGCGATGTCAAATCTCCTTACAACAAGTTAGATGGTCGGTATTGTAAGGTAATTAATGAGGATGCGCCCGGCGCAGTGGTAGGCAGCAATTACCGATTTGACTTTCCTCCTGAAGATACGCACTTTGATGAATGCCAAGTCTACTATGCTGTGGAGAAAGTCTATCAATACTTCTTGGACCTGGGATTCCGAGGGTTTACTGTCAATAACCCCTATGGCAAAGTTAACAGTGGACAACTCGCTGCTAACGTCCATACCGGAACAAAATACGATAATGCTTATTACTCTTCCAGTACGGGGCAGATCTACTTCGGAGATGGCAGTTATCCCGGCAATCCCGGTGGACTTCGCGACCTAGCCAAGGAATTTGATGTAGTTGCTCACGAGTTCACCCATGCCGTGATTGATGAATATCACCCTGCTATGTTTGGAAGTGAAGGAGCTGCACTGCACGAAGGTTACGCTGATTATTTCGCTTGCTCTTTATTGAATGATCCTGACTTAGGGGAGTATGTTGTACCTGCTCCTGAAAAAGCGGGGATGATTCGCAACTGCGATAATGATTTGAAATATTCCGAAACTTCAACAGAGTCCCATGACCGTGGTCAAGCTTGGGCCGGGGCCTGCTGGCACTTGAGAAAAAAACTCGGACAAGAAGTGGCAGACTTCCTGATCTTTGGGAGTATGCTGGTTCTAGGAACAACTTCACCGACCTTCAAGTATGCCAAGGATATGCTACTCGCGGTTGACCAATCCTGGTGTGGTGGAGAATACAAAGCAACGATCCAGCGGATCTTTGAAACTGAACGAGGCATCCCTGTTTAGTAGTTTGCTTTGTCTATGTCAACTAGAAGAATAGTCTAATTAGGACTGGGGGTATGGTGAAACCATGCCCCAGAGATAGGTTTTTTGCTATGGAGAAGCCTTTTTACCAAAAACTCATTCCAGTCACCATTCTGGTATCACTTCTAGCGTTTATGACTGCTATGGCGATGAGTACACCTCGTAACAATCCTTTCCTCACGGAAGATGGTCACCCGATCGCAGAGTTAGAGTTCCGAGATGGACAGATGGGCTTTGTGGGGATTTCTGGCATAACTTGGACAATTCTCCCTAATGGGACTTGTCAGGCTAGTCGTTTTATCAACGATACAGTGTCATCTCCCCATCAAATATGTCAATTAGAGCGACAGGATTTAGTAATGCTTGCCAATATTCTGTCCGATCGGGATTTTGCCGACCTACCCTCAGATATCCCATCTGAACCTACCCTCAACCCCCACCGGCTCACTATTCGCCTGGGGGAGAAATCATCAACATTGGTATTGCCAACAGGTCAAAGTATTGAGAATGTTCTGACAACACTGCATAATCAACCGGAAACTCCTCGATCGAGATTCCTAACTATTGCACAGGCGATCGATCGACTTGTACGGCAGCATTGCGGGGACAATTAGTCTCCTGCTAAGTAAGTGCGATCGCCATCTTCTAGCAAGATGGGTTGAGGGCCCGAAACCCATCATCCCAAACTGATCGCCACAACAAAAAATCTGGGTTTCACAGAGGTTTAACTCAGTCCACACAATATCGGGCGATCGCATTCGTCCAGTCCATTCTTGACACAGTGCGATCGGCGATCGCCCCACATTAACCAAAAAAACATAACTTCAGAAGTGCGAGCAAAGCTATTCACCAATCTTGAGATAATTCCTATGACATTTACCGATCAAAATCTCACTAATCAGCGCCCAGCTAGTCTAAAAGACTTTTCTTTACCCCGACGTGAGAGTTACTTTCCCTCCTCTCCCGATTGGAGAAATGAGGTACTTTACTTTCTCTTACCCGATCGCTTTAGCGATGGTAAAGAAGATACACGCCCTCTACTTAATCGGCAGCAACTGAATCAGGCCCGACCTAATCTGCCAAATGGTCAGTCCTGGGGATTTGACAAGTGGGCACAATCAGGAGGCGATCGCTGGCAGGGTGGGACGCTCAAAGGATTAGAGTCAAAGCTGGATTATCTCAACCAACTAGGCGTGACGACGATCTGGGTAGGGCCAATCTTTCAGCAACGGGGTCACTTGGATAGCTATCACGGTTACGGAATTCAAGATTTTCTAGAGGTCGATCCTCGCTTTGGGACTCGCCAACATTTGGTCAGTCTGGTCAATAAAGCCCACTCCCAGGGGCTACGCATTATCCTTGATATCATTTTTAACCATTCAGGATCTAACTGGATCTATGCCCCTGGTACTCCTGGGGGAGAATGGGAACCACCCTATACGCCTGGTTGGTATCAGTTTGGGTCGTGGGTAGGCGATCGCGGACAACCCATCGCGGGGCAACCTCAAACCGACGCGGAAGGAGTCTGGCCGATCGAACTCCAGGAACCAGATTGCTATACTCGTGCCGGAAAGGGCGATTTAGGGCGCGGGGATCTCGATGATCCCAATGCCGAATTCCGGCGATCGGATTTCATTACGCTGCGTGATTTCCAGTTGGACTATCCCCACCTCTTAGATAACTTAGCCCGGTGCTATAAATACTGGATTGCCCTGACAGACTGCGATGGCTTTCGGATTGATACCCTCAAGCACGTTACCTACGAGCAAGCCCGAAATTTCTGCGGGGCGATTAAGGAGTTTGCGGCCAATCTGGGTAAGAGTGACTTCTTTTTGGTAGGAGAAATAGCAGGCGGAGACTATAACGAAGACCGTTATCTGGATGTAGTAGGGCAAAACTTAAATGCTGCGTTGGATATCGGCGAGATGCGGGGAAATCTTAACCAGGTTGCCAAAGGGCTGATGGACCCAAGAGCCTACTTTAATGGGTTTGATCCAATGAACGCGGTGATGGGTTCACATCGGAATCTCGGGCGGCGTCATGTTTCAATTTTGGACGATCACGATCATGTATTTGGTGAAAAAATCCGCTTTTCCAGTGAAGCTGCATCGGATCATCAGGTGATTGCGGGAGTGGCATTGCAACTGTTCACCTTGGGGATTCCCTGCATTTACGCGGGAACCGAGCAGGCATTGGCGGGACCAGAACCGTCTGAACGCAAGTGGTTGCCCGACTGGAAGGGATCTGATCGCTATTTGCGGGAAGCAATGTTTGGCCCCTCCCATCCCCGGCAATCGGGAGTAGGAGGACTACAAGCCATCGATCAAAACTTACCCGGTTTTGGGCCGTTTGGGACAGCGGGTGCTCACTGTTTCGATCCGAATCACCCTGTCTATGTTCGGATTGCGGCAATGGCGGCACTCCGCAAAAAGTTCCCTGTGCTGCGGTTAGGACGACAGTATTTGCGACCAACCGCGATTCCCTTCTTGAACTTGCCATTTGGCGAGCACGGACTGAGTGGAGAAATTATTGGTTGGTCACGGGTTTTAGATGATGAGGAAGCGGTTTGTGTACTGAATAGTCATGGAACGGACGATCGGGGAGCGAGAGTTCTGGTGGATGCCAATCTCAACGCGATGGGGAGTTCAATGACGGTAATTCTCAATACCGCTGAAGTGGCGACTCCGGGTTACACGGGTCCTCATAAAGTGGGATCAACGGTGTCAGTGCAGCGACAAGATGGCATTGCTTATGTCGAAATTCAACCGATTCCCGCATCCGAATTTTTGATTCTGACGAATCATCCCTAAAGTCAAGCTGAGGCGCCGTGCGATCGTCGCAATCAACCAGTGGGTGACATGATCTTGAGCAAATCAACTTTGCAACGCCGTGCGATCGCATATCTTGAATGGGCGAAAGGTTAATCGAGTCAGTGCAGTTTCAACTCCACTGACTCGATTAACTTTGCAACGCCGTGCGATCGCAAACCCTAGAGTACGAAAAAAACAATAAATTGCCGCAGCTATGTGCAGTCGATCGCCGATCGTGAAAAAACATCTGCCTGCATCTGCGGTAACAAAATCAACTCAGCACTGCCGGCAATCCTACCTCTTGCGGCTGCACAAATCTGCCGTTAAAACTAATAGCTTTATCCTCAAAAGTTCTCGCTTCCGCCACCGCTTGCCGCAAATGAGCTCTATCCATATCGTCCTGAATTCCCCCCACCAAATATACAATTAACTTCGTCGCTAAATCCTTTCCAGAAACTAGCATTCGCTTTTTGTTCGGATCGTACAAAATCCCGTACCACGCAGACTCAGGATTGTCCATGTGGCTAAATCCTTCATCGACATCGTACCTGCGGAGTTTGTCGAAAATAGATTTCAGGGAAAGTTTCTTTCTAAATACTAGAATTCCCAAAGCATTAGCTAAAGCAACTTGACCGACTGGACGGAACAAAATATTTCCCTCGCCCCCTGGCTTTTCAAAACTAAAGCGGCGCAATTCTGCCGTTTCTTCGCCGCTTTCAATTCTTTGATAGCTGGGTAAAGTTGCTAAATGATCGAACAATTTTTTAAACTCTTCAATTCCCTCTTTTAGTTCTTCATCTTCGGGACGCATGGGAATTAAACCTTTTCGTTCCGGCTTCCAATGGGGGAATTTGTATTCTAAATACCGTTCGGACATATCTTGCAGCGCTTGCAATGTGGTTAACACAGTTGATTTTGCTGCGACTGTGGCGCTGTCCCAATTGACGCGGGGGTTTCTGTCATCTTGTTCTTTTAATAAGGGATGGGTGACGGCAATTTTTCGGGCGCAAATCGCAAATCCGTTGTCCTCGTTCAATAATGCTAGCTGGCCCTGACTCAGCGTTACCGCCATTAGGTTAACGTGCACAAAGATCGATCGCACGCGCCGTTGTGCTTGCTGTCGCGTTTCCCCCGCTACCGCCGCCGGGATAAACTCAATCCCGATTTTTTCGTGAGCTAATTTATACACTGTTTCGGGGTCGATTTGATACTCTTCTGCTAAATCTTCCAGAGTAATTGCAGCGCCGACAGGTTTTTTATTTTTGTTGTATCTTTGCAGGATTCCGGTTTTAATTAAACTCATTAAACCTTGAACTCCCATCAGCCGATGTTGACCGTCTAAGGCAAAAATTGAGACTTTTTGAGAGACATTCAAAAGCCCTAAGTTCTCGTTTTTATCAAAGGATGTAAATTCAGTCGCTGATTTGGTTGCTACGCCATTTTTATCCCATTCCTCGGCTAGAGGATTGTCTACCCACGGGGGACTGACGACTACTAAAACTGCGGGGAATTTGTGCGATTTTCTGGCTGCTAAATATTGAGTGAGGGTGGCTTGGCGCGACCAATCTAAGGGACGCTGGATAATTTCGTCAATGGTTTCGTCGTCGCGGACGATGTTGTTGGTTTGGAGGTCGAATTTTTGGCGAAAAAGCGGCATTTGCGACGCGAAACGGACGCGAGAGTCTAACCATTCTAGGGTGACTGAACCGATGTATGCTTCGCTGTTTCCCATCTGGGTTTTTTGTACGAAAATGCGATCGTCCTTTCCTAAATAATTATCTAATAAAAGTGCGATTTCCTGTCTGTCGCTATTTTCTTTTTCTAATAGTTTTATAGCGAGGTCATCCGCTGGGTTGCTATTCATCGGCGGTTTTTATATAATTTGGCTATTTTTTCAAAAATATCATGGGTTAAATTTTATGTCAACTCTTGTTTTTAAAAAAACATTGTGAAATACTTAAATTATTCCCTCCTTGCCCACCTCATTATCATAAAAGTTGCAAAAAGTCAATAGCTATTAATGCCCCATGCCCCATGCCCCATGCCCCATGCCCCATGCCCCATGCCCCATGCCCCATGCCCCATGCCCCATGCCCCATTCTAAAATATGTCTACTCCTTCCTTTGAATACATTTTGCCGGTAATTCGGGGCATTCAAGCGGGCCGCGAATATTACGTGTCGATGTGTCCGGTGCGTTTTTTGCCGAAATTGTTTCCCTTTGAATCTGAAGATTTGCCGCCGTCTATGCGGGCGAAACGGGCGCTTAACAAAGCTAGGATTCCCGAAATTGCTGATTATTTTGTTAAGAATCCTACAAATTATACTTGTGGGGCTATTGCTGCTTCGATTGATGCGGATATTACTTTTGAAGCAGTGGGAAATGAGGCAGAAGAACGGAAAATCGGTCGCTTGCGAGTGCCGATGGATGCTAAGTTTACTATTAATGACGGACAGCATCGGCGCGCGGCTTTTGAGATGGCTTTGAGGGAAAATCCGCAGTTGGGATATGAGACGGTGGCGCTGATTTTGTTTCTCGATATTGGGTTGGAAAAATCGCAGCAGATGTTTGCTGATTTGAACGGTTTTCAAGTTCCTTTGGAGGCGTCACTCAGTCTACTTTACAACCACCGGGACGATGGCGCTTTTGTGGTGAAGGCTGTTGTTAAGCAGGTTGAGGTTTTCCGGTGTTTGACTGAGATGGAGAAGGGGAGTTTGAACGGGCGATCGCACAAATTGTTTACGCTGAGTGCGATCGATCGTGCTATCATGGCTTTGCTGTCTAATATTCACCGCAGCGAACAGGCAAAACCCTCTGGTTCTCGCACCAAAAAAGAACACAAAGAGGAAGAACTCGCTCAAAAAATACAACTGGCGGTTAGTTATTGGAATGCGGTTTGCAGTTTTATTCCAGATTGGCAATTAGTTCTGCACAAGCAAGTTGCGGCCGGGGAAATGCGCCGGGATTGCGTGCACTGTCACAGTGTTGTGCTTGAGAGTTTGGGGGAAGTTGGGGCGGCTTTGCGATCGGTTTTTCCTGAGAGTTGGGAGGAACGTTTGAGCCTTTTGCAGCAGGTTGATTGGTCGATTTCTAATCCTGATTGGGAGGGAGGGATTTTGTTGAAAGGGGGGATTTCTAAGTCGAGGGCGAGTGTTAGTTGGATGACTGATTATTTGAAAAAGCGGTTGGGTTTGGAAACCGCAGAGGCACGCGGACAGTGATATAATTATCTCCTGTTTAGGCTATAAAATTACTTTTTAGTCTGCTGACACTGCTTTAATTGTCTAGTTTCTGCGTTATGGTTGTGCCTTGCGCTGCTTAACTTTTTGTTGAAAAGAGTGTAAAATTTTAGGTTTGATTGTATTTAATCATAGCTGGAGGAGGAAATGACTACAGGAGAAGAGTCCAAAAATAAGAATTTAGCATACTATCGCCAACGTTTTGCAGCTCTTAATGTAAATAACACACGCCAACGTGGTCAAGCTAATCATAAGCCAATATTACTATTGTCAATCATCGATCTAATTGCTCAAGGAATAATTAGGGAAAATCGAATTTATGTTTCGGACGCCTTGGTTAAAACATTTAACAAGTATTGGGAAATTTTAGGTTCTGACTCTCACAATCGTGGTTTGTACTATCCATTTTGGCATTTGGAAGGTGATGGATTCTGGCATAAAACATTGAAATCGGGATTTAACGGTTCAAAGCCTAAAACAACTAACAAGCTAAGAGAAGCTGTAGAATACGGTAGTTGGGATAATGAATTATTCGATTTACTCCAAGACCCAAATTCTAGAGCGGAATTAATAGATACACTGATTGCTAAATGGTTTTCATTAAATAGGGACGCTCTGGGAGAGATTTTGCAAGTTAATCAAGACTTTGAAAATGTTACTCAAACAGAAATAGAAATATCAGCCACAGCAGGAATTTCGGACGAACAACCGAGATTTTATTTAACCAAATCTGCTGTTAGGAATGCTTTTTTCAGGAAAGCAGTAGTACATACCTATGATTACAAGTGTGCATTTTGTCGATTGAAAGTTATGAGAAGTTTAACTCAGAATATTGTAGATGGCTCACATATTAAGCCGTTTTCAAGATTTTATGATAATCAAATTAATAATGGGATATCATTGTGTAAAAATCATCATTGGGCTTTTGACCAGGGTTGGTTTGCTATAGATGATAATTACAGAATTATCGTCGCTCATGACTTAGAAGAGGCATCCCCCAATGCCAGATGTATGAAAGATTTTCATAGTGAAACTATTCTCCTGCCCACTTCCGACCAAGATTTACCAAGACTTGAATCGCTAGAATGGCATCGGCGGAATGTATTTAGAGCTTAATAAAGTAACTGAGGTTGAAGACATGACAGAAACAATGCTACCACTTTTTCCACCCCGTACCGTTAGGGACTTAGTGGAAGAAATAAAAAAATTAAGTCAAGAAATTAGAGATTTATATTGTTTAGATGATCTACCTTGGGTTTTAGGATATTCCGGTGGGAAAGACAGCACTGCGGTAGTGCAGCTTATCTGGTATGCAATAGCAGAATTACCACCTGAAAAAAGGACGAAAAAAATTTATGTAATTACCACAGATACACTGGTAGAGAACCCGATAGTTTCTACTTGGGTACGTCAATCATTAAAACAGATGAAGTCTGCGGCTATAAAGCAGCACCTCCCAATAGAGCCTCATATGCTTTATCCAGATGTCAAAGATACTTTCTGGGTCAACTTGATGGGAAAAGGCTACCCAGCACCGAGACATGGATTTCGCTGGTGTACTGAACGCCTGAAAATCCTTCCTTCTAATCGGTTTGTTCGTGATATGGTGAGAATCAATGGAGAAGTAATTCTTATATTGGGTACTCGCAAAGCTGAAAGCATTAAACGCGCTGTTTCAATGGAGAAACATGAAATAGGTCGCATGAGTGACCGTCTAAATGATAAATCTAGTTCCATTAAATCTCTGCTTTATCAGAGTCCTAGTCTGCCTAATTCCCTAATTTATAGTCCGATAGAAGATTGGCGAACTGATGAAGTCTGGATTTATCTGAATCAGTGGCCTAACCCTTGGGAAAATAGCAATAAAGATTTATTTACCATGTATCGAGGCGCAACAGCAGACAATGAATGTCCTTTAGTTGTCGATACGTCTACACCTAGCTGCGGCAGTTCTCGCTTTGGCTGCTGGGTTTGCACAATGGTAAGCCAAGACAAATCTATGGAGGCAATGATTCAAAACGATGAGGAAAAAGAATGGATGCAGCCTCTCCTCGATATTCGCAACGAATTAGACATAAAAGACGATCGCCCAAAAAGAGACTTCCGACGCATTTACGGTAGAGTAGAACTGTTTGAACGCAACATGGGCGACGACACAACCTCCGTCGAACCCATCCCAGGGCCCTACACCAAATTCTGGCGAGAACACTGGCTGAGACGAGTCTTGGAAGCACAAACCCAAATCCGCAAAACCGCACCCCTAGAAATGCGCGACATCACCTTAATTACCCCAGAAGAACTTAGCGAAATCCGCCGCATTTGGCTGGAAGAAAAGCACGAATTCGACGATTCTTTACCTCGGATTTACGAAGAAGTCACGGGCGAACCTTTTGAAGATTCCCGTCCCGCCGCCGAAAGAAAACTCCTCGGTAGCGATGAATGGACTGCGATCGAAGAGATTTGCAGCGAGGACAAAATGCACCTCGAATTGATGGCCAAACTCCTGGATACAGAACGCCAATACTACACAAAACCCCGCCGTACAGGCATTTACGCCGATTTGGACAAATGCTTTGAAACCAGTTCGCGATCGAAGGAAGAAGCGATTGGCAACGCCCACTATCAACGCAATTTAAAAAAAGCGGTGGAAGATATTAAAGCCAATCCGACGGAAAACATTCAGCAATTCAAAGATGCGATCGCCCAAACCAACAGTTCCGCCAAAAACGATACCGTTGATATTGCAAAACTTAAAGAAGAACTCGAAAGCAACAGCAATCAAAGCAGACAGCTATCTTGGGCGGATATTAAATTTTCACCGCCCAATTCAGGAGAGGAAAAACCTAGCGATTAGCACGCGCTAGCCTGCGGTTAAACCCAAACTTGTTGACAGCCACCCCGCCGAGAGATCGGATACAATAGGCTGTCAACTAACCTCATTATTACCCAACCCTCATCGTTTAAATTACAAAATTTTTACGACCATGATTAATCCTAATATTCCCCATCAGGATATTACATACAGCATCATCGGCTGTGCAATGAGAGTACACCGGAGGACGCAAAAAGGTTTAAGAGAAAAACATTACCAAAGAGCCTTTGATGCAGAAATGATAGAAGCCGGTTTAACAACAGAAATGGAGTATCCCAGACAAATTTACGACGGTGAAGTTTGGATGGGAATCCTCTATCTAGACCATTGGGTGAATCAAGGTATTGTAGTAGAGGATAAAGCCGTAAATTATCCAATGACCGATAAAGATAAAGCTCAAATAATAGCTTACGTAGCAGCTACAGGAGCGCAAGTAGGTTTATTTATAAACTTTGGACGCAGCAAATTAGAATATCACCGCATCCTCCCACCAAAATCTGTACAAGGTTGGCAAAAACACATTCAACCATACTTGTGGACGCCGAAAACAAGTGGCAGGGGTTGGACAAGAGGAAGTTCAGGAACCTATGAAGAAACAGATGCGGAACTCCCCTTACCTCCCAGCATTAGACCCCAGAACCAGGAGGAAGATTCAACCGATGTGATTGATTGGTAGCAAGGGGGGGACGGTTAGCAACGGATTTTGTAACGGATGTAACGGATGATTAGTGGGTGATTACCAAATCCGCTGTTAACCGCCCCCCACCAACCACCCATCCGTTAAATCCGCTGTTAACCGCCCCCCACCAACCACCCATCCGTTAAATCCGCTACCAAATCCGTTGCTAACCGCCCCCCCACCAACCAACAACATCTACATCTACAATGCAATTCCTCGAACTCGTCCTCAAAAACTTCGGCCCCTATGCAGGCACCCAAACCATCAATCTCCGCCCCGAAAAAGACGGAAGTCCCTGCCCAGTCATTTTATTTGGCGGCATGAATGGCGGCGGCAAAACCACCCTCATGGACGCCATTCGCCTCGCCCTCTACGGTGGTCGCGCCCAATGTTCCACCAGAGGCAATTTAAGCTACAGCGACTTTCTCAATCAATGCGTCAACCGCCACACTCCCCCATTAGAAGATACCCGCGTCGAACTAACATTTGAACAAGTCCAAGATGACAAACTAGCTCAATTCAAAATAGTTAGATACTGGAAAAAAGGCGATATCAAAGACAACTTAAGCATTCTCATATACAGCGAAATAGTCAGCGATTGGTGGTCTGACAAAGCGATTACTAATACTTGGGACGAATACATCGAAACGCTTTTGCCAGTCGGAATATCCAACCTATTTTTGTTTGACGGCGAACAAGTAAAAGAACTCGCAGAACTCGAAACACCGCCGGAGTTTGTCGTCGGGGCAATTAAATCTCTTTTAGGTTTAGAATTAGCAGAACGCCTCGCCGTCGATTTAGAAATATTAGCCAGCCGCAAGCGGAAAGAAATTGCTGGCAAAAAAGACTTGGCTGCTTTAGAGAAAATCGAACAAACTTTTAAGAAAATTAGTGAGGAAATAGACTCAGCTAAGCAAGAACAAGCCAGCTTTAAAAACGAGTTAGATAAAGCTCAAAAAAATCAGCAACAAGCATCAGAAAAGTTTATTTATGAAGGTGGAAAAATTGCCGCCGATCGCAGTCAACTAGACAGACAGCTAAACGACTACAGAAATCAGGCAGAAAAAACCCGTCAATCCATGATGGAATTAGCCTCAAATACGCTACCACTAGCCCTAATTTCGCCCTTGCTAAGTGAAGCAAAAATTCAAGCAGAAACAGAAGCCAGCCAGCAGCAAGCAAAGATTGCCCAAAATGTTATCAAACAAAGAAGCGCTCGCCTTCTCAACTATATCGCGGAAATCTCATTAAATCCCCAACAGCTAGATAAAATTCAAGACTTCATCCGCCAAGAAAACCAAGAACTCGAACAGCAAGCGGGAACAGACGCCCCGCCCTGGATGAACGCCGACAACAACAGCATCCAGCAACTAGAAAACCTCCTTAGCTACCAAATCAAAGCCCAGCAAATTTTAGCCCGCGACCAAATAGAAGAAATCAAAAGCATCGAAGCAGAAATCGACTTTACAGACAGACAACTCGCAGCCGCAGCTTCCCCCGAAGCCTACGAAAAACTAGAAGAAGAAGTCAGGAAAGCCCAAAAAGCAGTCGCTATCGCATCCGCAGCCTGCGAATCAGCCAACCGCCGCGTCGATGAATTAGAGAAAGAATTAGCCAAAAACCAAAAAGAACTAGAAAGCTACAGCAGCGAATTCATCACCATCAGAAACAGCCAACACGTCATCGCCTCCATCGCCAAAGCCCAAGCCACCCTGAAACTCTTTAAAGAAAAACTCACCCTCAAAAAACTCAACAAACTCGAAATAGAAATTACCGACTGTTTCCGCTACCTGTTGCACAAAACCGACCTCGTGCACAGAGTTGCGATCGACACTCAAACATTTAGCCTCTCCATTTACGATCCAGAAGGCAAACCGGTACCCAAACACCGACTTTCTGCCGGGGAAAAACAATTGCTGGCGATCGCCTTTTTGTGGGGATTAGCCAGAGTATCCGGGAGACAATTGCCAGTGGCGATCGACACTCCCTTGGGCCGCCTCGACTCCTCCCACAGAAACAACCTAGTCGAACGCTATTTCCCCTCGGCCAGCCACCAAGTCATCCTGCTTTCTACCGACACGGAAATTAGAAAAGAAGAATACGAAAAACTCCAAGAATTAGAGGCGATTGCCCACAGCTACCTCCTCAAATACAACTCCGCCAAACACCAAACCACCGTCGAAAAAGGTTACTTCTGGGAATAAAAATTCATGCTAAAAAATAGCCGCAACCCCCTTGACTTTGCTGGGGAGTTGCGGTAGTATATATAGCATAATGGGATGGTTGCGAAAATTTTATTTTTGCAACCATCCCATTATTAAGGATAAATCCTACTAAAATAAGCATACCAAAAAAAACCGATTTAATCAAGTCGCGCCGTGTAAAAAAATGTTAATTATTTCTCGTTATCTAGAGGCTTTGCTTCCCCAATATTAACACTTTTTACAATATACCAAACCATCTCAAACTAATGGAACCACCAGTCGATCGCATCCGCCTCTCCCAAACAGGCAAAGACCAACTATCAAAACTGAAACGATCGACCAAAATCGATCAGTGGAATATTCTATGCAGGTGGGGATTTTGCCGATCGCTCGCCGAACCCAGCATCCCATCGCCAGTACCAATTCCCAGCGACAGCAACGTGGAATTAAGCTGGGATGTCTTCGGCGGTGACATGGCTGATATCTTGATAATGGCCCTCAAACAGCGGTGTCACCAAGATAATTTAGGCACGGAAAAAGAAACTCTAGCCAAACAGTTTCGCCTGCACTTGCACCGAGGGATTGGTTATTTGGCCGGCGATCCGAATATTAAGAAAATCGAAGACTTGGTGGCGATCTCTTTATCGCCTGAAAAATTAAGAAATTAAACGAACCGCGAAGACGCGAAGGACGCGAAGGAAGAAGGGAAGAGAAGGGATGAGTTCACAATTTACTTCAGTAAAAGCGGGAAAAAATGACCTACGGGCCCTTGACCTTCCCCAATATCCAAAGCATATTTGAGAGCAGTAGTCACATAATCCTTAGCCAATGTGACCGCTGTAAATAAATCTTTACCTAATGCTAAATTAGCCGCGATCGCAGCGCTCAAAGTACAACCAGTCCCGTGAGTATTGGGAGTATCAACATTTTCAGTCTTCAACACATCCAACCGCGTACCGTCAAACCAAACATCAACTCCGCGCAAATCCCCCTTCATCCCGCCGCCCTTCACCAAAACCGCTTTTGCGCCCGATCGATAAATCTGCTGCGCCGCCGATCGCATATCATCCACAGAATTAATCTCCAAACCGCTCAAAATCTGAGCCTCAAAGCGATTCGGAGTCACGACAGCAGCCATTGGAATCAAAACATCCTGCAAAAATGCGATCGCCCCGTCATCAATCAATCGATCGCCCGATCGTGACACCATCACCGGATCGACAACCAAATTCCCTATTCCCAAAGCCTCCACCTGTGAAGCCACCGCCGCCATAATTTCCCGATTCAGCAGCATCCCAGTCTTAACCGCATCCACCCCAATATCCCCAACTACCGCCTCAATTTGAGCCGCCACAGCCTCCGCAGACAAAGCATCAACTCGCGTCACCCCCAAAGTATTTTGAGCCGTCACACAAGTCAAAGCACTCGTACCGTGCACGCAGTGAAACGCAAAAGTCCGCAAATCCGCCTGAATCCCAGCCCCACCGCCACTATCGGAACCAGCCACAGTCAAAGCCACAGGAATCTTCGATTTAATCATCTTTTTCAACCGCAGATAAACGCAAACAAACGCAGATAAATCCCATCATATCCGCGTTCATCAGCGCTCATCCGCCCTCATCTGCGGTTAAAATGTCCCCACAAAATTAGCTATGATTAAAACAAATGTAAAGAATTATTGCAAACAACTGTGAAAATCACCCGAATCGACCTCAACTCTTGGATCTTCCACATCGCAGGCCAAACCATCCTCGTCGATCCCTGGCTGGTCGATCCCCTGGTATTTTACGGTCAACCCTGGCTGTTCACCGCCTACCACAACACCCCCGTCGCCTTTACTCCCAGTACCTTACCGCCGATCGACCTCATCCTGATTTCCCAAGGATTAGACGACCACTGTCACAGACCCACACTCGAACAGCTCGATCGCACAATTCCCGCGATCGCCTCACCCACCGCCGCCAAAGTCCTCAGCAGTTTAGGCTACACCAATATCACATCTTTAGCAAATTGGCAAGAATTTAATTATCAAGAAAAGTTACAAATTACTGCCGTACCCGGAGCCGAAATCGGGCCGGGACAAGAAGAAAACGGCTATTTGCTCAAAGATTTAAGCAGTGGCGAGACACTTTATTACGAACCGCACCTGCCACCATTAGAAAAAGTCAAACAGAAAATAGACACAGTAGACGTAGCCATCGCCCCAGTCATCGGTCAAATCTTCCCCTTCCTCGGACAAGTCATCATCGGCCCTGCGGAAGCCCTGAAGCTTGCCCAAACACTCAAACCTCGGTTTTTCCTGCCTACAGCGGCGGGAGACATCCGAGCCACAGGCATTTTACCAAAGTTAGTGCGATCGGTCGGCAGCATCCCCGAATTTCGCGATTTGCTAGCAAAATCGGGACTCTCCACCCAACTCCTCGAACCCGAACCAGGCCAAACCCTAGAAATTTGAGATTTGAGATTTGAGATTTGAGATTTAATCCGCCATCCAAAATCCCAAATCCAAATTTATCTAGGCGGGCGACGGTTACGCAAAAACTCAGGAATATCCAATCCCAAATCCTGGGGCGGTTTCGCTTTCGGATCGGGCGTCTGTTGAGCAGGAGTCACCGGCACAGTTGCAGCCCGCCAAGGAGCATTAACATTTTGCGTCCGCCCCGGAGTCGGAGGCGGGGAAACTTCCCCCGAAAAACCAGTAGCGATCACAGTAATCTTAATTTCGCCCTGAAGCCGCTCGTCAATCACCGCTCCAAAAATAATATTGGCATTCGGATCGACAACCTCGTAAATCGTCTCAGCCGCCGCATTCACCTCGTGCAGCGTCATGTCAGTACCGCCAGTGATGTTAAACACCACACCTCTAGCGCCCTCAATAGACGAAGCTTCCAGCAGAGGCGAAGAAATAGCCTGCATCGCAGCCTCCCTAGCCCGCGACTTGCCAGAACCCACGCCGATGCCCATCAAAGCCGAGCCCGCATCAGCCATTACTGCCCGCACGTCAGCAAAGTCAACATTCACCAAACCGGGAATAGTAATAATGTCAGAAATACCCTGAACCCCTTGGCGCAGGATATCGTCAGCAACTCGAAAAGCCTCTTGTACCGGCATTTGTTCCGAAATCACAGACAGCAGCTTGTCGTTAGGAATTACGATCAGCGTATCCACCCGGGTTTGCAAAGCGGCAATCCCTTCTTCAGCTTGGCTGGTGCGCCGCCGTCCCTCAAACGTAAAAGGCCGCGTCACTATGCCCACAGTCAAGGCGCCCATTTCCTTAGCCACCTCAGCCACGATCGGAGCCGCGCCTGTACCCGTACCGCCGCCCATGCCGGCTGTGATAAACACCAAATCCGCATGATTCAAAGCATTAGCAACCTCGTCGCGAGATTCCTCCGCAGCCTTTTGACCGATCGCCGGATTGCCCCCTGCCCCCAAACCGCGCGTCAACTTCTGTCCGACTTGCAAGCGTTTCGGAGCATTTGAGAGAACCAGAGCTTGGGAATCTGTATTCACGCACCAAAACTCGACACCAGAAACCTCGCTGGCAATCATCCGGTTAACGGCGTTGCCCCCACCGCCGCCGACGCCAATTACTTTGATTTTGGCAGCACTGCTGGGCATTATGTCTTTGGGATTGACCATAGGATCGATATCAATACTATCTACATTTACATAACCAGACTTGCGTCTAAAGGGATTGGCGGAATCTGCAGCCACCGGAAAATTTTTTACTTCTTCCGAAGGGGGACTGTCTTGGTCAGACCCCTGTCTATTATTAAGCTTCATTAGAGTCGGGGATAGTAGATTACAGCTTTTTAACTAAACGCCAATTCACAATCAACTATAGGCTAAGTTGCGCGAAAAACTAACACTGGTCGATGCTTAATGTTAGCAATCTCGGATTTGGCCGACCTCGCTAGCCCAGACCTCGCTTGACGCCATCCAGGTACTTGACCGGATTAAGGCAGTTGTAAGCAAGGCAGAAGGAAAAAAAATGGATACTAGCCTCAGAGGCATCGGGATGGAAAGAAAAATCTGATTTTTTTTCCCGACTCGATATCAAAAAACAGTCCTTATTTCCAGTGCTGCGTATTGATCCTGATGGCTAAAAATTCTGCCGTCCGATCGATACCTTCTACCTTTTGTTGACAGAGGATCAATTTCGGGCGCGAGTGGGTGCCGGAGTTGAACTCTCCAAACTGCCGGGTAGTTCTGGCAAATGGACGATCGGCGAAGCAGGATTTTTCAAGTCAATGTAGGCTATTTTGCTTGAATCTAGCTGTTTTGGCAATTGTCGCATTCGGTCTAAAACCTTAAGTTGCTCCGCAGTCTTGGAACTGTACGGCCCTAAGTGTACGGTACCGATCTCTGTTTTCAAGATCAAGTTGTTCGGGTTTTGCCAATTAATCTCAAACACTTTCACCGTCAAGCCGCTGAGTCCTTGGTAAAACTTCGGCCAAGAGGCGCGATATTGTTCCAAAGGCCCGATGACTTTTAAAGTGGGCAAAGAACGCTGAGGCGGAGGTCCCGGAATGCTGCCGGGCCCGATCGAACTATTCTGCGATCGTACAGCAGTATAACTATCCGACGGCATCCAACCTCCGCGAGCGTCCAGCCACCCCACTTTTTCCTTCTCACTGTTCGATCTCAACACCGCCGTCGGCTGCGCCACGGCCACCGGCAGGCGTTCTGCCACTTCTATAGTCAAACTCGGCGGAAACAAGTTACGAGTCACCTTCGCTTTGGCGATGGGCCCCGTTGACTCCAGCTTTTCGGCCAGGGCCTGCGGTTGAATCCCCCACAGCGACTGCGGGTAAGACAGCGGCACCAAAGACCGCACCGCCTTATCCGACAGCCACTGATTGCCCTCCACCTTCACTTGTTCCGATCGGGCAATCAACCAAGCCGGCTGAGCAATCCACCACAGCAAACCTCCAGCGATTGCGCTCGCTGCTAGCATTTGCCACACAACAGCCGCCAATCGAGCGCGCCTCTGCTGCCGCAACTTTTGGCGCCTGCGCCCTAACTCTGTTTGAGAAACCGCTCCAAAACTAGCCATCTACGTCTTGACAATATAGGAATTAAGGATTAGCACAAATTCAAAACTGTTTAATCTCTCTCTCTTGAACCCTGTTTTCCCCTACCATTTAACCAGATCCCCGCAAATTTACCCATACTCCTGCTGATATCAGTAATATCACTGATCCCGCTAAGTAATAAAAAATTATTAATTAAAAATTCCCAATTCAAGCGCCGGGAAAACCCCTTGCCAGATCAAGGTTCTTTGGGTATTTAGGGCATTACCCCACAGGGCAAAAGGTTACAAATCAAACTAAACTCAACTAAAGAAAGTTTAGACTTTCGATTAACTTTTTTAACTTTTATTCGGCTTCCATTGTGATCGCACTCGAATTAGACAGATTCTATAAAGCCTGCAACCCCAGCAAGACCCTTGTTGCGGGAGACCCAGGGGATTATCAATACTACATTGATTTTGGTTCCGTGCGTGGCGGCAAAATCATTGAATCTTTACAGCGAACCATTACCCGCATCTCCCCCAACGAGCCAACCTGTCAGCTATTTACAGGACATATCGGCTGTGGCAAATCTACGGAATTGTTTCGGCTGAAAGCTGAGCTAGAGCAAGAGGGTTTTTGCGTAGTCTACTTCGAGTCTTCCCAAGACTTAGACATGGGTGATGTAGATATCAGCGATATTTTGCTGAGCATTGCGCGCCAAGTCAGCGAAACTATGGAATCGGCTAAAATCAAACTCAGACCGAGCTATTTTACAAATCTGTTTGCAGAAGTGGCAGAATTTTTGCAGACTCCCATAGATTTGTCAGCGGAAGCCGAGTTATCTGTAGGCATTGCTAGAGTTACTGCTAAAACTAAAGACTCTCCCAAACTGCGATCGCAACTCAGGCAATATCTCGAACCCCGCACCAACAGCATTTTGCAGTCGATCAACGAAGAACTCCTCAACAAAGCTAACGCCGAACTCAAGCAGCAAGGCAAAAAAGGGCTCGCAGTCATCGTTGACAACCTCGATCGCCTCGACGCCTCCCTCAAACCCAGCGGACGCACCCAGCCAGAATACCTGTTTTTAGACCGTGGCGAACAGTTGAAAAAACTTAATTGCCATGTTGTCTACACGATTCCCCTGACTTTGATTTTTTCCAACGACTTCGGCCGCCTTGCCAGTCGATTTGGAGTCAAGCCCAAGGTGATGCCGATGGTACCAGTGCAAGTGCGATCGGGCGAAGACCACCTCGAAGGAATGGCACTGCTGCGGCAGTTAGTATTAGCTAGAGCTTTCCCGAAAGTTGCTCCCGATCAACGCATTGATTTGATTTCCCAGGTGTTTGACTCTCCCGAAACTTTAGATCGGCTTTGCCGGATTAGTGGCGGTCACGTTCGCAATCTACTGATGCTTTTGTATAGCTGTTTGCAGCACGAAGACCCTCCCTTCTCTCGCGAATGCCTCGAAAGCGTCATTCAAGAATATCGCGATGACCTTTTGGGAGCCATCAATGACCTGGAATGGGAATTGCTGTTTCAAGTCGTCAAGCGACAAAGTGTAACCGGCGAAGAAGAGTCTCAAATCTTGTTGCGAAGTATGTTTGTCTTTGAATACCGCGATCAAGAAGGTCGTTGGTTTGGGATTAATCCAGCCCTAGCAGAAACCAGAAAATATAAGGAGTGGCTGCAGCGCACTGAAGCAAAATAGTTGGGGTTTTTGAGATAGCTTCGTGACTCTAAGAACCCTTAACCACCAGGGAATTAGAAAGTATTTAACTGAAAATTCATCGCTCACAACGCCGAAATCTTACAATTTAATAAAGAAATCAGTCAGCGGTTTTTGCCACTGGCTGATTTCTGTTGAATGCTGGCTATAGGCGGTGAATGTTATTGTCGTATACAACTTTGCCGCCACTAAGGACTTTCCCCACTCTCAACTCTCATATCTGCAATGTCATACCCCCTATTTCTGTTTTTACCTGTTGCTCTTAATTTCATATCATCCCATCCCGGACGACATTTTTTTTGCGGTTGTGTTAAATGCCTGCTACAGATATATCGGAGTTGTTTACTAATAGCTAGCCGGCGGTATGATCGTGAACTTAGCAGTTGGCTATTTATGATCTGTAGTTTTTTATGTATAGCTGAATAAAAACATCTAAGATAACCTTAATTTTTTATTGGGAAGTCTAGCATTCTCTGAGATTGAGAGGTATGATATCTTTACATTGGATCTAATAACTATGTAAGTATTGATAGAACAAGTAGGAGAAACTACGTATTTATACAGAGATAAAGCGTCAGACAGAGACGGCGCTGTCTAAGTAGATACGCTTTCAGTCACGATTGGCGAGCGTTAGGTAATTGATTAATGCAAAAGAGGTGCACGCATGACCGATCTAATTAAGGTACAAGAAACTGCCAACTACAACGAGCGATCGCTCAAAACTCTGGTCAGGTCAATCACAATGTCTCAACACCAATTCTCGCTAATTTTGGTGCGCTGCAACTACGAGCAGTTGCGCCAGCAAATAGCGCAGCGGCTGCGAGAAGTGTCCCCAGTTCCAATTCAAGATCTCGTCCTGCCAGCTTCAGTCAAAACCCTTTACACTACTCTGCAGGCAAGCACTTTCCAAGAGGGGAACTCGCCGGTGGTTTCTGCCTCGGCTTTGATGGTATTTGGTTTAGAAACAGTAGTAGCGATCGACGAACTGATGGCTTCTACCAATCAAGTGCGAGACGAATTTCGCAAAAATTTTTCCTGCCCAGTGATTTTGTGGGTAACAGATGACATCGTGACCAAAATGATTCGTCTGGCCCCGGATTTCAAAAGTTGGGCCGCCGCCACAATTAAATTTGAAATGGGCGTTGACGAATTAATTAATTTTCTCGCTAGGCGGGCCGATACTATATTTAAAATAGGCGAACTCAATCAAGAACTCGCCAGTAGCAACGTCAGCACCATCGCTAATTGTGAGACCTGCGAAACCCCGTCCGAAAAAAGCGACCTCGATCGCGAAATCAGCCCTGGAGAACGCTTTCTAACTTTTAACTCACGGCCACAAAACCGACGACAATCAGATGTCCACTCGTATTCGCCATTGAGTCCGGGCAATACCTTCGATTTGGCGATCGGCTCTTTGCCACGCCGAGAACTAGAATTAGCTTTAAGAGATTTACAAAATCGCGGTGAAGAATTAGAACCCGCCCTCAAAGCCAGCCTGCAATTCGTTCTCGGTCGAGATTACTATGTCAGCGACCAAACCGAAACTGCCTTAATTCACTACCAAGAAAGTTTAGTATTTTGGCAGCAGAAAACGGGCAACTGGGAACTAGCAAACTTGGAACATTCCGAAAACCCAGAAACCTTCTCCTCCTTGTCGAATCCTGTCCCCAAAATTTTATTTTTAGAGAGAGAAGGCATAGTGCTGTTTCACATAGCCCTGTGTCACCGCTTACAAGCAGCCAGAAACCCGGTAGCCAACCGCCAGCACTGGGAACAAGCGTGGATTAGCCTGGAAAAATCTAGAAACGCTTTCTCCCTTGCCTCACGCCCGGAATTGGTAGCTGAGGTGACAGCACACCTCGGAGAAGTGCTGCAGCGCCTGAAAGCTTGGGGAGAGTTGCAAGCATTAGCGGAAAATTCTTTGCAGTTGCACTTCACTTACGGTACCCCCAGCCAACTAGCTCAAGATTACGGCTTTTTGGCTGAAGTTGCCCTGCAAGAGTCGAGGTGGAGTCAAGCCCGCCAGCTAGCCGAGTTGGCTTTGGCGATTTTGGATCAAACGCCTAATGATTTGAGATTGCTGATTGAAGATTTGAGATTGGGGTTTGAGGGAAATTATCCAGAAATTGTGGGCTCTAACGAGTTAAGTAACGAACCCAAATCTAAAATCCAACATCCCAAATCCGACAGGAGTTCGTATCTTTTACTTTTAGCCCGAAGTTTGCGGCAGTTAGGCCAGTGGGAAGCGGCGGTTCATTCTTTGGAGTTGGCTCAATCTCAAAGCGAGCCGAAGTACGACCCCCGACTTTACATCGATATTTTGACGGAATTGCAAGCCGTTTATTTCGAGCAGGGAGAGTATCTTAAAGCATTTCGGATTAAAAAAACCCAGCGTTCGATCGAATATCAATACGGATTTAGAGCTTTTATCGGAGCCAGCCAATTGCAGCAGCAGCGCCAAGCCGTCAATCCTTCAGGCCCCTCAGCTCAAAACCAAGCTGCCATCGCAGCGTCCATGACAGCTTACTCGCGCCAAACAGATATCAATAGCTTGCTAGAAAGAATTAGCAGGGACGACCATAAATTAACTATTATTCACGGGCCCAGCGGAGTCGGGAAAAGCTCTCTAGTCAATGCAGGCTTAGTACCAGCTTTGAAAAATATTACTCCGGGTGCGCGGGATACATTGCCCGTAGTAGTCAAAGTTTACACCGATTGGCTGGTGGAGTTAGAAAATGCTTTGAACGGCGCACTGTACGACAAACAAGCCGAAGAGGAAAGTAAATTAATCTCGAAAGGACTACAGGAAATCAACAAAAGAAGTTGCTCGGTTATTCCTGCTCGCAGCTCGGAAGTTTCTTCTTTTATTATAGAGCAGTTGCGCGACAATGCCACAAATAATTTGTTGACTGTGCTGATTTTCGATCAATTTGAAGAGTTTTTCTTTGTTTCGACTTCAGTGGCCCAAAGACAACTTTTTTATAATTTTTTGCGTTTGTTTTTGAACTTGCCTTATGTCAAAATAATTCTGTGCTTGCGCGAAGATTATTTGCACTACTTACTAGATTGCGATCGCTTCCCAAATCTTGACGCTATTAACAATAATATTCTCGACAAAAGCATCCGCTACCAACTGCGGAGTTTTTCTATTAAAGACGCGCGGGCTGTCATCGGACACTTAACAGAACGGGCGGAATTTTATTTAGAGCCGGCACTGATTGATGCCTTCGTAGAAGATTTAGCAGACGAACTGCAAGAAGTGCGACCAATCGAATTGCAGGTAGTAGGAGCGCAACTGCAAGAAGAAGGCATTACCAGTCTAGCACAATATCAGCAATTGGGGGACAATCCCAAAGCGGAATTAGTGAAACGATCGCTCGAAAGAGTCATCTCTGACTGTGGACCCGTTAACGAAGACGCAGCTTGGAAAATCTTGTTTTCCCTGACAGATGAAAGAGGCGTTCGCCTGATAAAAACCAAACACGAACTCTCGTTAGTTACAGGTCAGCAGCCAGCCGATGCCCGCGAAACCGAATTATCGGCGATCGGCAGAAACAGAATTTCCCTACAGCGACAGTTCGCTGCATACCCTGAAAGCCGACCCAATAAAACCGACAACCTCGACTTAATTTTAGACATTTTAGTTGGTCACGGTTTGCTATTTCTGCTACGGGAAGCGCCCGAAGACCGCTATCAATTGGTACACGACTATTTAGTGCGACCGATCCGTCAAAGATTCGGCTTAGAAGCCAGACTGCACAAAGCAGAAGCAGACAAAAAAATGAGTCAAGCACAGCTCTACCGAGCCAATACTTTTCTCAAACAACTGCTGGGAGTAGCAGTGATCGGCGTCATGCTGCTCACCAGTTCCACCATCGCCGCCGTAAATTTTTGGTGGCGGGCTGTGGGTCAAAAACAGCTAGCTGTCGCTCAAACTCAGCGAGCCGAAATCAGTACCCTGACAGCAGCTTCTGAAGCACTTTATTTCTCAAACAACAAATTTGACGCCATGATGGAAAGTTTGAGAGCTGGCAAAAAGTGGAAACAGATCGAACACTCCCAACAAATGTCTACTCTCAAAGACACCGAAATTCTGATTTCTGCCGCCCTGCAGCAGGCAGTTTATGGAGTTAAAGAACGCAACCGCTTGGAAGGACACGGCGATGTAGTTTGGGGTCTTAGCTTCAGTCCAGACGGCGAAACAATAGCTTCTTCCAGTGTAGATAAAACAGTCAAACTTTGGCGGCGCGACGGCAGTTTGCAGGCAACTTTCAAAGGCCACACTAACAGTGTCTCCTGTGTGGCGTTCAGTCCCGACAACAAAACCATAGCCTCGGCAAGTTTAGATAAAACTGTCAAAATTTGGCAAAATGACGGCAGTTTGCTGGCAACTTTCAAAGGGCATACTAATAGCGTTACCAGCGTTGCTTTTAGCTCGGACGGTCAAACGATCGCCAGTGGCTCTACAGACAAAACTATCAAACTTTGGAAAACCGATGGCACGCTGCTGCGAACGATCGAACAATTTGCTCCCGTAAATTGGCTAAGCTTCAGCCGCGACGGCAAAATAATCGCTGTGGCGAGCGATGACGGTACTGTGAAACTGTGGAGTTCTGACGGCCGGTTAATCGCTAATTTATGGCACAGCGAAAACAGACAACCCTCGAAAATTTACACCGTCAGTTTCTCCCCCGATGGTGAAACGATCGCCAGTGCGGGTGAAGATAAAACTGTGAAAATCTGGAGCATCGCTGCACTCAAACACCCACCAACAGAAAATTCAACACCAGCTAAAAAAGGTGAACTGCTAACAACTTTGCGGGGACACAGCAAGTGGGTATTTGGTGTCAGTTTCTCCCCCGACGGTCAAACACTTGCTTCTGGAAGTGCAGACGGGACTGTCAAACTCTGGAGTCTTGCTGGTGTTGGCGACAAACGCCCAACCGATGCTAGCAACATTAAACCAGAGAGTCGCTTACTGAGAACTTTTGAGGGACACGCCGATCGAGTTACTCAGGTGAGTTTTAGCCCCGAAGGCAAAACCTTGGCTTCGGCAAGTTTTGACAAAACTATCAGGCTGTGGCGACTTGATGACGTGCCGCTCAAAACCCTCGACGGACACCAAAACCGGGTGCAAGGCGTTACTTTTAGCCCCGACGGCCAAAGGCTGGCTTCTGCTTCTACGGACAAAACTATCAAACTCTGGAGTCGCACGGGAGTTTTGCTAGAAACCTTGGAAGGACACACTCAGAGAGTCGCCAGCGTCAGTTTCAGCCCCGACGGCCAGCTACTTGCTTCTGGGAGTTACGACAAAACGGTGAAAGTCTGGAGTTTGACAGAAGATGGCATGAATAATATTCTGCCTTGTCCTTCGGCTCCGCTATTTCCGTGTTCGCCTTCTGTGCTGTTCACTCTCGACGCCCACGCCGATAGCGTGATGAGCGTGAGTTTTAGCCCTAACAGCCAGATACTCGCTTCGGGGAGCAAGGATAAGACTGTGAAACTCTGGACTAGAAACGGCAGGCTGATTAAGACTTTGACGGGACACACAGGCTGGGTGACTGGGGTGACTTTCAGTCCCGACGGCTCGATGCTGGCTTCTGCCAGCGATGACGGTACTCTCAAACTCTGGAATCGGGATGGTCGTTTGCTGAGAACTTTTGAAGGAGCTCACAACAGTTTTGTGTTGGGGGTGGCTTTTAGCCCTGATGGCAAAATGCTGGCTTCGGCTGGTTACGACAATTCGGTGAAATTGTGGAAGGTGGACGGGACTTTGGTGGCGACGCTACTGAAGGGTTCTAGCGACAGCGTGACTAGCGTTGGTTTTAGCCCCGATGGTTTGTTGGTTGCTTCGGGCAGTTACGATCATAAGGTGAAGCTGTGGAGTCGCAGCGGGACTTTGCTGAAAACTTTGACGGGTCACAAGGATAGCGTGATGAGCGTGAGTTTTAGCCCGGATGGGAAGGTTCTGGCTTCTGCGGGCCGCGATAATCGGGTGATTTTGTGGAATTTGGATCTTGACGATTTGTTGGTGAGGGGCTGTGACTGGGTGGGAGATTATCTGAGAACTAATCCTAATGTAAGCGATCGCGATCGGCTTCTCTGTGAGGGGGTTGGGGCAAAACCAAATCGATTTTAGATTTTAAATTTTAGATTGGGGGATTCAGTGGATGTTCGATGTTACTCACCCCCTTGAGGATCTCGATCGCTAATTTCTCCCCCCTTCCCCCTCTCCCCCTCCCTGACAGATGTAGGTTTTTTGGTAAAAGCCTTATCCGATAAGAGTTTGAGATTTTAGCAAGGCAAAAGCCTAAAACCCTTGCACTGTCGCTTGTTTGCAGGGTTTCGCAAGGGAAAACCTACACCTGTCAGTCTCCCCCTCCCCCTTTCTCAAAAACTATTTTTTCCTTCCCCTTGCTCTCGGCTTCCTGTAAAGTAAATAATTGTAAAGAAAAATGAGTTTTCTCTTATCATTTGGTTAAGACCGCCAGCTAGCATTCACAATTAAGACCCGGATTATAAGTTCCTATGTCACAGCTTTTCCCGCGAAAATTTCTAGCATCTGTTGTCGCATTTTGTCTGGCTTTGTCCGTGTGGACGATCGCACCAGCAGCCCACGCTTTCAATAATCCCGATTTGTTGCCGTCAACTCAGACGCCGATCATTGACTTAGCTAAAGCCCTCACAGATATTGAAGAACAAAATTTGGCAAAAAATTTAAAGGCATTTGAAGCCGAAACCGGCTGGAAACTGCGAGTGCTGACTCAGTACGATCGCACGCCCGGTTTGGCTGTCAAAAGTTATTGGGGGCTAGATGACAAGAGTGTGTTGCTAGTTGCTGACCCCCGAGGGGGCAATTTGCTCAATTTTAATGTGGGCGACTCGCTGTATCCGCTGCTGCCGCGAACTTTTTGGGTGGAACTGCAAACCCGCTACGGTAATCAATTTTTTGTGCGGGACAATGGGGAAGATCGAGCAATTATTGAATCTTTGGAGTCTATAGAAGGCTGTTTGCGTCAGGGCGGATGCCGCGTGGTTCCCGGTTTGCCGAGGGAACAGTGGGTTCTGACGTTAATTACCTCGGTGGTTGGCGGCGTCATCTGCGGGTTTGCGGCTCAACCTCGGAAGCCGGGACAGGTGGTGGCTTGGCAGTGGGCGCTGATTTTTTCGCCGCTGTGGGGCATTCTGTTTTTCGCCTTCGGACTTGGGCCGGTGGTGACTCGGACTTCTGACTGGTTGCCTGTGGTTCGGAATGTGGCTGGTTTTGCGATCGGAGTTTTGGTGGCATTCCTGACTCCGGTGTTGGGCAAATCTTCTTCATCGTCGGAAACTTAGTTGTCAGTTGTCAGTTGGCAGTTGCCAGTCAACAGTTATCAGTCAACAGCCAACAGTCATCAGTCAACAGTCAACAGTCAACAGTCAACAGTCAACAGTCAACAGTCAACAAATGACTAAAAGCTGGTAAGCTGATACCTGACAACTCAGAGGCGACAGCTATCCAACAAATGGAATGGCACGTAAGCGATGCCCAGAGTCTGGGATTAATCGATAACGAAATTGGCGACCACGGTTTTTCAGCGGCGGAGTACGAAATAGTCCGCCGCGTGATTTATGCTACTGCTGATTTTGAGTACAAGTCTTTAATTAGTTTTTCCGATCAGGCTTTGCAGGCTGGGGCGGCGGCTTTGGCTGCTCGGACTACGATCGTGGTAGATGTGCCGATGGTGCAGGTGGGCATTACGCCTCTGATCCAAAGTACCTTTGCGAATCCGGTTTACTGTTCGATGGAGGCTTTGACACGCCCCCAAAAGGAAAGGACGCGGGCGGCTTGGGGGATTGAAACTTTGGCAAGACGCTATCCTGAAGGGATTTTTGTGGTGGGCCAGGCTCAAACTGCTTTGTCGGCGATCGTGGATTTGATTGAATCGGAGGAAATTCGACCGGCTTTGGTGATTGGGACTCCTTCTGGGTTTGTGGGGGTTGACGTGGCTAAGTCGCGGCTGCACGATTCGATGATTCCTCACATTCGGATTGAGGGCCGCAAGGGTTCTGCGGTGGTGGCTGTGGCTATAGTTAACGGGCTGGTGGATTTGGCTTGGCAAGCTTATGGGCAAGAGGGAAACAGTTGATCGAGAAGTCAGCAGTCATTAGTCATTAGTTATTAGTCGTTCTGGATTATTTCGATCAGTCTTGCGGTTAATTAACCAACTTTCAAACGATCGTTGACTTTCACTGCTGCGTCGGCCGGCTAGCAAACCTTCAACTCCAATATGTTCGTCTAAATCAACCCATTCAATGGCATAACCATCTCCAAGTAGCTGCCAATTATGTCTTTCCTCCGGGGAACCGTGCAACAAACGGGGATACCAAGCTAAGGGAACACTCAAACTGCGACCATCAACTAAGTCCACAATTACTTTTTCATCTGTCACCGTGACTTTAATTACGAGGGGTTCTGTTTCATGTACCAAAGTAGTCATGCCAAGCCTGCAACAATATTTGTTCATATTCCTCTACAAGACGAGCAATCTGGTTTAATTCATGCTCTTTGAAGCCTAGATTTTTTTCTAGAGATACAGGATTCATCCAAAATTGGGTAAGTTGCCGATCGCGCTTAACATGAATGTGGGCGGGTTCGCCTCGATCGGAACTAAAAAAGATGAAACTGTAGGGGTTCACCTAAAAAACCGCAGGCATTAGCGGCTATCTTGTGAATTTTGTCAGAATTTTAACCTGCACTCGCTCTTAAATTTGTGGCTACTATCAATATTAATAATCAGCGGGCGATCGCCTTTTTACATCTCTGCTTTGATTAGTGCGATCGCGGTCTTTTTTCCTACCTTTTTTAATTTGCTGGCTCATCTCGACAAACAAATCTCTGCGTAAATAAGGATAGTCGCTCACCCACACGTCACGGCTGGGAATATAAATATCTGAAACTTTGGCAATTCTGCCTAAATCTTCTTGATTTGACATGATTAACATTAAAGCAGCTTGGCCGGGGACAATTCCTTGATGATCTTTCCGCAATGGAGCTCGAAGTGTAGTAGTAAATCCGGTTTTGTCGCCAACTTCTAAGTTGATTCGTGGTTCTAGGTTGTCAACTATTACGAGTTGTCCTTTTTGATTGACTGTTTCTTCTTGACTTGTGACTTCATCTGTAATATATATATCCAAAACTCGTCCTTGCCAAAAACCGCAGTATTGATATTTGCGGCATTCTGCATTCCGCAAACTCGCCCACAAAATCGGCCCCCACAGCCAGTACAAACCAGCTATCAATCCGGTGATTAAAACTAGCGGCCCGACATCGGAACCGACGAAGTTATAAACTACCAGGAGGAAAACTACGGTGACGGCAGAGATTAACATTCGCCTCAAAAAATCGGGCGGTTTTCCCCAGATATATTTGTATTGCGCTCCCGTGGCGACGGCGGGAATTAGTTCTTGAAAGGTTTCGCGGGTTAAGGGAATTAGCATAATTAGTCAGTTGGCAGTTGGCAGTTGGCGGTTGGCAGTTGGCAGTTGGCAGTTGGCAGTTGGCAGTAGTAACAAATTACCAATTACAAATTACCAATTACCAATTACCTACAAGATTTTTTCCAGACCGTAAACGAGCGATCGCAATTCAATGACTTTGCGTATAGACAGCAAGACTCCGGGCATATAACAAGCGCGATCGCTCGTATCGTGTCGTAAAGTATAAACTTGACCGGCGCCGCCAAAAATTACCTCTTGGTGGGCAATTAAACCGGGTAAACGGATGCTGTGAATGCGAATCCCTTCATCCGCCAGTGAACCTCGAGCTCCGGCTAATTTTTCGGTTTCCTCAACTTCTGGCGGATTGAAAGTTTTTCCCATCTCTGCTAACATTTGGGCAGTTTGAATTGCCGTACCGCTGGGAGCGTCGGCTTTTTGATTGTGGTGCAGCTCGATAATTTCTACGTGTTCAAAATACTGAGATGCCGTGACGGCGGCTTGTTGGAGCAAAACCATGCCGATCGAGAAATTGGGTATGATCAAACACCCTGTGCTCGCTTTATCAGCAAATTCAGCTAAGTTTTCAATTTGCTTGCTGCTCAATCCGGTAGTGCCGACTACGGGGCGAATCCCGTAAGCTATAGCCGATCGCACGTTTTCATACACTGACGAAGGGTGCGTAAAATCTACCATCACTCCTAACTGCTTTTCCTGAGCTGCTAATACCAGCATTCCTTGCAAGTCGTCAGTGATGGGAACTTCTAACGGGCCGCATCCGGCTACTTCGCCCGCATCGGCGTTGAGGCACGACGGAGAGCGGTCTACAGCCCCAAATAAGGTCATGTCACTAGCATGGGCGATCGCCTTAATTACTTCGCGGCCCATTTTGCCTGCAGCACCGTTAACAATCACCGGAATCGGAAGTTGATTCGCCATAATCTCAAAAATATCCTGAAAGTTCGATCGACTAAATTTTAACGCTTGTGGGAATTTGGGTAAACAAGGAATGAAACACAGGATTTGTCGGCCAATCTTCCAAAACCCGGTTCCGATTCGAGAAATACTTTGCCAAATCGAGTAATTAGCTTAAAGAAACTCGGTGGCGGCAGAAGTTCTGAAAAAATTACATTCAATCTCATATTAAGCTCAATTCTGTAAGAACAGACTGCAAAGCTAATTTGCACCGACATATTTTTTCTGTGACTGCCAAATTCTCTCGAAATCTTCGATATGTCATGTCTGTCGCAACTGGTCTCAACCTGAGTTCTCAAAACCGACGGGTTAGGATTTTGCCTGCAATGCTTGCGGGCGCGACTGTAACGCTGCTGAATATGGGAGTTCGGCAGTTGGGAGGCCTGCAAAGCCTGGAATTGGGGAGTTTTGACTCGTTAGTGCGCTTGCAGCCAGATTCGGGCCCCGATCCGCGACTGCTGGTAGTGGCAATTTCTGAGGCCGATATTCAAGCTTTGGGGAGATTTCCGATTTCCGACGGTGCGATCGCTCAAACCTTGGCAAAACTGCAAAAGTATCAGCCAAAAGTCATCGGTTTGGATTTGTACCGGGATTTGCCTCAACCGCCGGGACACGAAGAATTGCTGGCCGCACTGAAAGCACCGAATGTGGTGGCGATCTATAAATTGAGCGATTCAGAAAGTCAGGGAGTGCCTGCGCCTCCGGGGATACCGCCCGATCGGCTCGGTTTTAACGACTTCGTGCTCGATCCTGATGGCGTTGTACGCCGCAATTTGCTTTCAGTCTCGCAACCAGACAAAAAGATTGCTTTATCGTTTTCTGTGCAAGTGGCTTTGCTGTATCTCAAAGACAGAGTACAGCAGAAAAATAGCCCTGTTCATCCCCACCAAATCAATTGGGGAAAGGCAGAATTTGTGCCTTTAACTTCTAACAGCGGTGGCTATGCAAATCTCGATGCCAAAGGCTACCAAATTCTGCTCAAATACCGATCTGGTAAGGAGGTGGTGCGACAAGTCAGTATCAGGCAGGTATTGAAGGGAGAAATTGACCCAAGCTGGGTTAAGGACAAGATTGTGTTGATTGGGACGACTGCACCGAGTACCAGAGATTTGTTTTTGACGCCCTACAGCCCGGTTAAAAAGCAAAGTCCGAAAATGCCGGGGGTGTTGCTGCACGCGCAAATGCTCAGCCAAATATTGAGTGCGGTTTTGGATGGGCGATCGCTATTTTGGGTGTGGCCGGAATGGGCGGAAATTTTTTGGAACGGTGCTTGGGCGATGATTGGCGGGGTTTTGGCTTGGCGGATTCAGCATCCTGTGAGGGCGGGATTGGCTGGGGCTGCGGGATTGATGGGACTGTTGGGGATTAGTTTTGGGATTTTTACTGGGGGTGGGTGGGTGCCGCTGGTGTCGCCGACTTTGGGTTTGGTGGTGACTGGTGTGAGTGTCAGTGCTTACAGGAAGCTTTACGATGCTTTTCACGATTCTCTAACAGGTTTGCCCAACCGGGATTTGTTCGTGGATTGTCTGGGGCGGGCGATCGCCAATACTAGGGGCCGCCGCAGCTATCTGTTTGCGGTGCTGTTTCTGGATTTAGACAGGTTTAAGGTGATTAATGATTCTTTGGGTCATTTGGCGGGGGATGAACTGCTGATGGCGGTGGTGTTGCGGTTGAGGACAAGTATTGGTCGCGCCGATACTGTGGCGCGGGTGGGCGGTGATGATTTTGCGATTTTGGTGAGGAATGTTGATGTTGCTACTGCGGTGGATTTGGCCACTCGAATTCACCAAGCTTTAATTGTGCCTTTTGAGTTGAAGGGGCAGGAGGTGTTTTTGACGGCAAGCATCGGGATTGCCATCGGGGGCGAACCTGCTGCTACTGTCAGTGAACAGCCGGAACACTTGCTGCGGGACGCCCACACGGCGATGTACCGGGCGAAGGCTTTGGGAACGGGAAGGTATCAGGTGTTTAATGCTTCGATGCACGATTTGGCGGTGGAGAGGTTGCAATTGGAAACTGATTTGCGGATGGCCCTCAAGCGTCAGGAGTTTTTGCTGCATTACCAGCCGTTTGTATCTTTGGCAAGCGGGAAGATTATTGGGTTTGAGGCTTTGGTGCGTTGGCAGCACCCGCTGCGAGGTTTGATTTCGCCGATGAAGTTTATTCCGGTGGCTGAGGAAACGGGGGCAATTGTGCCACTGGGTGAGTGGGTGTTGGAGGAGGCTTGCCGGCAGTTGGAGCTTTGGGAGGGAATGTTTGGTTTCGATCGAGCTTTGATTATGAGTGTAAATTTGTCGGGAAAGCAGTTTGCCCAGCCAGATTTGGTCGATCGCATTCAGGTAATTTTGGAAACAACGGGTTTGAGTGCCGAGAGTTTGAAGTTGGAGATTACTGAGAGTGTGGTGATGGAGGATGTGGAGTCGGCGATCGCGGTTTTGAAGCAGATGAAAGCATTAAATGTCAAGTTGGGAATTGATGATTTTGGTACGGGTTATTCGTCGTTGAGTTATTTGAGTCGGTTTCCTACGGATACTTTGAAGGTTGATAAGTCGTTTGTGGGGCGGATGGAGCTCGAAAGCGAGGGGGAGAATGTGGCGATCGTGCGGACGATTGTAGCGCTGGCTCATGCTTTGGGTATGGATGTGATTGCTGAGGGTGTGGAGACGGCGGCACAATTAGCTAGGTTGAGGTCGATCGGCTGCGAATACGGTCAGGGTTATTTTTTTGCTAAGCCGTTACCGAGCGAGGCTGCGACTGCTTTGATGGCTTCCGATCCGCAGTGGTAGTTGTGGGTTATTAGTTATTAGTTATTGTACGTTAGAGCTAAAATTGAAAGTCGATCGGGTTCCCCAAGCGTATCTCTAATAGACCTCTTGCAAAAAAGATTTATGTTATAATTAGAGGTTTTAAATTTAATCCCCTAGAGCTAACTCATAATTG
>NZ_JAUBOY010000036.1:0-79702 GCF_036700465.1 Microcoleus sp. T3_A4
ATTAGCTCCGAGTTGTGCTTACTTGAACGGGTTAATTGGAAATCAGGGAAAAACTTCATAAGTATAATTACTCACTGCAAAAGTGACATGCTCCCCGTGCAACAGTTGCTGTCATTTCTGGAATTGACGAGCAGTCGCGGGGGTGAAGAGTCATAATAAATTATTTAATATGCTGCGTGATTACACAATCATTCTGCCTATTCAGGATGGCGATGTCTGAGGGGTTTCACCCCTCCGACCTTCGCCAACAGTCTCTTTCAAGCGCCGAGTCATTCGAATTTGGGTTCCCCCCACATCACCGTTAGGATTACTGTATTAATGAAAATCGCCACCTGGAACGTCAACTCAATCCGCACCCGCCTAGAACACGTTACTAGCTGGTTGCACACAAACTCCCCAGACGTTCTCTGCCTCCAAGAAACCAAAGTTACAGACAAAGACTTCCCCCTAGAACCCTTCACCAACCTCGGCTACAACTGCTACATTTCCGGTCAAAAATCCTACAACGGTGTCGCCATTTTTAGCCGATCGCCTCTAACGCAAATCAGCACCGGATTTGCCCCCATTCTCGGCGAAGAAACCACAGGTATTTTTGACGAACAAAAACGCCTAATAGCCGGGGTTATAGACGATATTTGCATTATTTGCGTATACGTTCCCAACGGTTCCGAAGTCGGCAGCGAGAAATATGAGTATAAGCTAAAGTGGCTCCAACTGCTGCAAGAATACCTCAAAATAGCACTAGATAAATCCCCCAACTTGTGCATTTGCGGCGACTTCAACATCGTCCCGGACGATCGAGATATCCACAATCCCAAAGCCAATGCTAACTCCGTCGGCTTGTCTGTCGCCGAGCGCCTCGCACTCACAGAAATCATAGAATTAGGATTAAACGACCCCTTTCGCAAATTCACATCAGAAGGTGGCCATTATAGCTGGTGGGACTACCGCGCCGCCGCATTTCCCCGCAACAACGGCTGGAGAATCGATCACCATTATCTTAGCCCTCCCCTGTACGAACAAGCAAAAAACTGTACAATAGATATTGCTCCTAGAAAATTAATCAAACCCAGCGACCACGCCCCCGTAATTGTCGAAATTTGATTTATAAGTTATAAGGTTAATAACAATTGACATCTTGCACCATTCTCAATAAGCCTTGGATGGGCGGGCAGGATGCCCACACCACAAGAAAATTAACTCTTTGTGGTACAGGCATCTTGCTTACTATTGAGAAAAGTGCAAGATGTAAGTAACAACCAACAACTAAAAATCATGTTCTTAGTAACCGGAGCAACAGGCGCGCTAGGGCGCCGAATTGTACGAGAAATCCGACAGCAAGAAAAGCCTGTCCGCGCATTCGTTCGCCTCGCATCTCGCTACTCTGAACTAGAAAACCGAGGCGCCGAGATTTTTATCGGCGACTTAAAACAAGACAAAGATATTAAAAAAGCCTGCCAAGGAGTGCAATACATCATCAGCAGCCACGGCACCGGCGGCGACGTTCAAGCAGTACATTACCGCGCTAACATAGAATTAATCGACTGCGCCAAAGAAGCCGGAGTGCAGCACTTTGTCTTTATTTCGGTACTGGGAGTCGATCGAGGATACGAAGATTCCGCAGTATTCAAAGCCAAGCGAGAAGTAGAAAAATACCTGCAAAATAGCGGCTTGAATTATACAATCTTGCGGCCTGCCGGTTTTGCTTCCAGCTTGTTACCCCTAGCAGAAAGATTTCGAGAAACCGGACTTTACCTGCTGATTGGCGACGGCAAAAACCGCACATCTGTTGTCAGTACCGACGACTTAGCAAAGATTGCCGCAGACTCGCCAACAGTCGAAGGCGCCCGCAACCAAATTCTGCGAGTCGGTGGTCCGGATGTGCTCACAAGAGACGACATTCCCCGCATTTTTGGACGCTTATTCAATCGCGAACCGATGGTAATCAACCCGCCACTGGTTGTGTTTGACGGTTTGAGAAATGCCTTGGGTTTATTGAATCCTCAAGCTCAAAAAGACTTAGGAACTTTGCGCGTATTGCTGGGTAACGAGTATTTCTGCACTCCCGAAGAAGTGCAAAACTTGGAATCAATCTACGGCATGAGAATGGAATCCTTAGAAAGCTTGTTGCGGCGCAATTTGAGCGTTTAAAATGCTAGTCATTCTCGTTACCAGGCATAGCCTGGTAATGAATATCCGGAGGCTCTGCCTCCAAACCCTTGTCTCATTTTAATGGAGGCAGAGCCTTCCTATATGCGTCCCCAGGCTCTGCCTGCGAACGAGCAAATGTAGCGCCAAATCGCAACTGAAAACCATTTAAGCAGAAATAGGTACTGGTTCAGCACCAATATAGCTCGTAACTGCGATCGGCGGAGAAGTCGGCTTAGCAATCAAATAACCTTGAACAAAAGTTGCTCCCCGTTGCCGCACCCACTCAAACTCTTCCAAAGTTTCCACACCTTCAGCAATAGTTTTAATTTCTAATTGAGCCGCAATTTCTAACATCTTTTCAGTAATTAGTGCCTTATAATAATCTTGATGGACGTTGCGAATTAATTCCATATCTAACTTAATAAAATCTGGACGCAGTTGGTGCATCAAATTTAAATTAGAAGAACCGCTGCCAAAATCGTCCAGGGCAATTAAAAATCCCGCTTCTCGGTAAAACCTCAGAATCTTAATCAAGTGAGCCAGATCAGGAGGGTGCTGAGATTCCGCTACCTCAAAAACAATATTGCTGTGAGGAATTCCAGCTTCATCAATAGCCTGTACTGTTCTTCGCAGGCACGTAGCGGGATCGTAAACTGAAGTCGGAGAAAAATTAATAAAAAGTAGTTCTTTGATATCGTAAACATGGGCTTCGCGGATAGCGCGAGTCCGGGCTAAAACATCTAGTTGAAAAATTAGGCCTGCTGATTCTGCTTGGGCAAAAATCCGACCCGGATAAATTAAGTTTCCTTGCTCGTCAATTCCTCGGAGCAGCGCTTCGTGGGCAAAAATTTTAGAAGTATCTGAGGTATAAACAATAGGCTGAAAATGCGTAGTAATGCGTTCTTCGGACAATAAATCTAACAGCCAATCAGAGTTACTCAAATTAATAAAAGAGTCTAAGGAAGTGCTGCGATAAAAATCGCTAAGCTTTGGCTGTTCAACTTCCCGCATCCACAAAACTTTTGTCTCTTTCAACTCTTGAGTTGTCAGCACCGATGATGCTAGGGCGTTAAACTTTTCTTTTGCTATTCCCTCAAGCATAATGTACAAACACTTGCTCTCTTCTAACAGCCGGAATTCAAATTCAGCCTTGGTTAGTGCAGAAATAACCTTGGTCAGCGTATGATATACTGGGAACCACAGGTATAGACCTCCGCGGTTCTCTATTTTGGCTGGTACTGTTTCGCAGCGAGAGCAGGAGCCGAAGGCTTTGCCACTTATTTGCATTGGAATATCCTCCGGTTTTTGAGTGGATTTTAGACACGCTAGCAATTAAGTTTTATTATAAGCTCATTCACCTATTAATTCATCTATCTCAAGATGTAAATCGTGATGAACTTGTATTTAAGAATTATTGCAGTATTTATACTGACCTCCGGTTTCAAACCTTGGTCAAAGTTCTCAGTATTAAGCAAGTACCTGTGATAAAACACTGTTCCAAATCATCACAGAGGGAGAAGGCAAAGACTTGTTCGCTACTCTCTACTGCTGCTGTGATTTTTTACGCCTTATTCTCTAATTCCCTCTGCCAAAACAGTCGCTACAGTTAATTTTTTAGCCAAGGCGAATTAACAAGTCCGTGAAGCGCAGCTATCCCCTAGGGAATCGCCCGAGCGACTAATTTATGCGTACCAAAAATATACACACCCGGACGATCGCCCAAAACACACTCACTTGCTGGGGCATATCCAATTTAATTTTATAATCGGGATGACAGGATTTGAACCTGCGACCCCCTCGTCCCGAACGAGGTGCGCTACCAAGCTGCGCTACATCCCGGATTTAGTCAATAGATTTTTAGCTTATCACACTCAAGTCAAAATTGAGCAAGCTCGTATATAATTATTTGTAAAACACTACTCAGGCGGAGACAGACGTGACAGTTAAGCCCCAGTGGTTGCGAGTTAAAGCCCCCCAGTGGGAGCGCGTCGGCAACGTCAAAGAAATTTTGCGGGATTTGTCCCTGAATACGGTTTGCGAGGAGGCGTCGTGTCCGAACATCGGCGAATGCTTCAACGCAGGTACTGCGACATTTTTGATTATGGGCCCGGCTTGTACCCGCGCCTGTCCTTACTGCGACATCGATTTTGAGAAAAAGCCCCAACCATTAGATCCCACGGAACCCCAAAGATTGGCGCAAGCGGTGCAGCGGCTCAAACTCAACCACGTCGTGATTACCTCTGTCAACCGGGACGATTTGCCGGATGGGGGCGCGTCTCAGTTTGTCGAGTGCATTCAAGCAGTGCGATCGGCGATGCCCGATACAACTATAGAAGTTTTGATTCCCGACTTGTGCGGCAACTGGCAGGCTTTAGAAATCATTCTCGCAGCCCGGCCAGAGGTACTCAACCACAATACCGAAACCGTAAAGCGACTTTACCGCAAGGTGCGGCCGCAAGGAAAGTACGATCGCACCTTGGAACTATTACAGCGAAGCCGCGAACTCGCACCTGGGGTTTACACCAAATCCGGCATCATGGTGGGACTCGGAGAAACAGACGCCGAAATTCGGGAGGCGATGCAGGACTTACGGGCTGTCGGCTGCGATATTTTAACAGTTGGACAGTACCTGCAACCGACTCAAAAGCACTTGAACGTAGAAAACTTTGTGCCTCCAGAACAGTTTGATGCTTGGAGAAAGTTTGGCGAATCTTTGGGATTCTTGCAAGTTGTCGCTTCTCCCTTAACTCGCAGTTCCTATCACGCCGAACAGGTGAGGGAACTGATGAAACTTTACCCACGCTAGCAATTTTAATTTGAGTTGACTCACGCCCGTTAGCGAAGCCCTCGAAGAGGATCGCACCATTCTCACTAAAACCAGATCAACCGGGTAACAGCGAGGAAAAACTTGCGTTTGATATGCAGGCCCTGGGCCAAAAACCCGGTTTCAGATGCTGGTGTTCGGGGCGTGATCTTAAGCGAGAAGCAGCAGCCAACAGCAAAACAATTATCGGTCGATCGCCACCTCAAAGTCGCGACTTACCTAAAAAAAATCCAGAAACCGGGTTTCTTCCTCACACTTCTAGGTTTTCATCCAGAAAATTGAGGAAGAAACCCGGTTTTTGCGTCAGCCAATAACTCGGTACTGGGGAGTCGAGCAACTCTGAAACCCCTATTCTATAATGGATTAAACTTCTGCGCCCACTGCCGCGTATTTAATCAAGAGCGCCGAGTTATATAAAGTTTTATTAAAAAAATGGCTAATTTTCCGAAGTGATCGGGAACCAGCTTATTGGTGATGAAGATTAACTTAACTTCTGACTAACGTCACTTGTTTATAGCGAGTCACTATCTATACTAGCTACATAAACAAAGAAGTACAACACACTTTTCGGGCCTTCAACCTGTTACATCAGAAAGTTCTTAGCGTTTTCCAGAATCTTGGTAAAACAAGTGGGGCAGCAAAAGTTCGATCTCTCCAACAGCAGAAAAGTCAGGAAAGTTAGTAAAGAAACACAAAGCGGTGATGCTTCGTCTTAACCAAGTGGGCATCTTAATTATAAAAAACCGCTAAGCGTAGCATCTTTTCACCGGAGCAACTGAGAAAATCACTATGCCAGCCACCTCTTTTTACGCTGAAGCTGAATTCGACGAACAACTGCGAGTCAATCCCTTGCAAGGTGATGTGTTGGATGAAGATGCTGAAGAAGCTGGAGACGAACTGCTCGACCAAGACCCAGCAGAGACAGAAGATGCAGACCCAGCAGCCAAATTGCAAAAAAATGCCAACCGTCGCACTACAGATTTAGTGCGCCTGTACCTCCAAGAAATAGGTCGGGTTCGTCTCTTGGGTAGAGACGAAGAAGTCTCGGAGGCTCAAAAAGTTCAGCGCTATATCAAATTGCTGGAATTACGCAACACCGTCGCATCCCAAGAAGAAGGGCTAATTGGGCGCTTCGTGCATTTAATTGAAGTGCGCGATCGCTTAGCAGCACAGTTGGGACATAAACCTTCCTTGGAACGCTGGGCATTAACTGCCGGGGTCGATGACGTGCCAGAACTCAAGCGAATTATGTCCGAAGGCAAGCGCCAGTGGGCCGAGTTAGCCGAGATGACGGTCGAGACGATCGAAAGAATTCAAGCTGAAGGCGTCGAAGCTAAAGACCACATGATTAAGGCGAACCTGCGCCTGGTGGTTTCGGTGGCGAAAAAATATCAAAATCGCGGTTTAGAATTGCTCGACTTAATACAAGAAGGTACTCTGGGACTGGAGCGAGCTGTAGAAAAGTTTGACCCGACGCGGGGCTATCGGTTTAGCACCTATGCCTACTGGTGGATTCGGCAGGGAATTACGCGGGCGATCGCCACTCAAAGCCGCACCATTCGCCTCCCCGTCCACATTACCGAAAAACTGAACAAAATCAAAAAAGCCCAGCGCAAAATTTCTCAAGAAAAAGGTCGGACAGCTACGATCGAAGACATCGCTGTCGAGTTGGACATGACGGCCCCCCAAGTCCGAGAAGTTTTGCTGCGAGTCCCCCGTTCTGTTTCTTTGGAAACTAAAGTGGGCAACGAAAAAGATACGGAGTTGGGCGACTTACTCGAAACCGACAGCATCTCCCCAGAAGAAATGCTGATGCGAGAAGCTCTGCACCGCGACTTGCAGCAACTGCTGGCAGATTTGACCAGCCGCGAGCGAGATGTAATTCTGATGCGCTTTGGTTTGGGTGACGGACACCCCTATTCGCTGGCAGAAATCGGTCGTGCCCTCGACTTGTCCCGCGAGCGCGTCCGCCAAATTGAAGCCAAAGCTTTGCAAAAACTCCGCCAACCTAAGCGTCGCAACCGCGTCCGCGACTATCTGGAGTCTCTGACTTAAATTTGGCCGGTCAATCAGCGCGATTAATCAGGGAGCAAGGCATTTGGCACTTGTGCAGAAGGCATGAGGCATTCGGAAGAAGTAACAATATTTACTTCTCAACCACTTCTCTGTCCTCTGCAGCAAGTCAATCGATTTTAGATTTTAGATTTTAGATTTTAGAATTGAAGCATTGACCCCACGCATAAATTCGGGGGCAAGTTTCATCCGATACAGGTTTTTTATTTCTGGACGGATGAATCCGGGCGCTTGTATCCTGGATGCTTTCATTCATAAAGCTGGTTAAAAGTCAAACAATATCAAAAACCAAATTTTTTTCTCAATCTTTTTTCAATAAGCTGCGATATTTGCAAAATATCTCGATCGTTGTGTATTATTGTCAATAGGCAGACTTTCTTGAGAGGGTCACAATGGCACTTTACACCGCGTCTTCATTCAAATCCGAACTCAATGACAAAGGCTGGCGGATGACTCCCCAACGGGAAACCATCTTGCACGTGTTTCAGAACCTCCCCAAAGGCAATCACCTGAGTGCGGAGGATTTGTACACTTTGTTAAAAAATCGCGGAGAAAACATTAGCTTGTCCACCATTTACCGAACTTTAAAGTTAATGGCAAGGATGAGCCTGCTCCGCGAACTCGAACTAGCAGAAGGTCACAAACACTATGAAATAAACCAGCCTTACCCGCATCACCACCACCACCTAGTCTGCGTTCAGTGCAACAGAACGATCGAATTTAACAACGATTCGATTTTAAAAATTGGCATGAAGCAAGCTGAAAAGTCTGGGTTGCACCTGCTAGACTGCCAGCTAACCATTCATACGGTTTGCCACGAAGCTTTGCGGATGGGATGGCCGTCTTTGGTTTCCAGCAATTGGTCTTGTCCGAGGTCGATCGCCCACAACGGCAACAGCGCCCCGGATTCAATCGAGTGACTATAGCCTATTTTCGCATTTCCAGTACGGCTTGTTACAAGTTTTAACAAAAATTGGTAGCCCAAGTGCGATCACAGTTACGCAGAAACCGGGTTTCTTCAGAAAAATACATCATTTCAGGAATGAGTCGGAAACGAGAAACCCGATTTCTTTGATGTAGCGTCCCCAAGCCTGGGGCTAAAAAGTTTGGCTCAACAAATCGTCGCTGCTGACCCCGTAACTGCGCTGAGCTCGATCGAGGGCGTCTCTCGTCGAAGCATCGAAAACTCCGCCGATGGGGCCTGCGTAAAAGCCGAGGTCTTGCAGTCGCCTTTGTAATTGCTGAATGCTCGATCGAGAGTTGAAACTGCTGCTAATTGGAACAGCAGGAACAGCTACCCGGCCAGCTAATCCATTTTGGAGCGCAGCCAAAGTCGCCGGAGTGGCAATACCCGTCGCCGGTGACAAATTGCGTTCCTCCTGAAACGACAGCACCGCAAACTCGGTCTCGGCTCCAAAGACTCCGTTCACCGGGCCGGGGTTTTTGCCCAGACTGCTGAGGGCAGACTGAAGTTGTCGAACAGCAGGCCCAGTATCGCCCCGTCGCAGACCAGCAACCATTTGCGGCGCAGGCTCTGCCGCCTGCCTGTTACCTTGCCGCAAAGCTGATCGAGTGCTGCGATCGACCCTTCCAGTCCCAAACAGCCCGCTATCCCTCTGAAAGCGGATCAAAGCTGCCTGAGTTGGTCGATCGAACCAACCGTGAATCTGGCTCCTGTAATAACCCAATTCTTGCAGCCGCCGCTGCACAAATTCTACTTGTCGGCCTCTGTCGCCCAACTCCAGAAAATCTCCGCCATAACTCTGTTGCTCATCTTCCTCAGTCCATGAGGTAATTTCAGCTTCCCTCATCTGGGCATCGATAGCGGTCAAAGTAGCAGTGTCCGCGCAGCCGTCAGAAACCAGATTGTAATCTTGCTGAAAACGAGTCACAGCGTAGAGAGTGCGTTCCCGAAACTTGCCGTCAACGCCGCCTTCAAAATAGCCCAAAGCTTTTAATTGCCGCTGGATCAAGTCTACCGTCGCCCCTCTGTCCCCGAACCGCAGCCCCTTGCAACCGCCATTTCCCGAAATATTCCCTGGAAGCGTAACGGGGGGAACCGGCCGCGTGGAACCAAACAGCAAAGCTAAAGTTTGCCTATCGGCAACTCCAGTCACCCGCAGTCGATTAATTCGCTGGAAGTATCTCACCGCATGGAGAGTAACTTCGCGAAAACTCCCTGTGGGATGCGCGCTGAAGTAGCCTAGCTGCTTCAACCTGCGCTGCAGAGCAGAAACATCTGCACCCGCGTCTCCAAAACGCAGCTCCCGATAATTTGTATAAATAGTATTAAAAGGTCGATCGTCATCCCCGGCAAAACTGTTGAGTGCTATCACAGTAGCTCGATCGGGCCTACCAGTCAGCGACAGTTGATAGTCTCGCTGAAAGTTAGTCAGCGCTTGTTTTGTTACCGGGCCGAGTTGACCTGTCGAAGATCTGGGAAAATAGCCGAGTTCCCGCAACCTGTCTTGAATCGCTCGGACATTGGGATAGCCCGGATCTATTTGAGCAAAAGCCGCACCGGCTGCACTCAAAACCGACAGCATCAAAGCCAGAGACAGCAAACGGACGTAAGTCTGACTCGATAGGTTTTGCCACTTGGGCTCATCAAAAATTTTCGACTCTGCGGGTGCTTCGCAAACAAGAGCAAGTTCGAGGTAAGCAAGAGATTCCATAATTTTTTAGTGTGAAATTGTGGGTGGGTTGTGTGAGCAAACTGCCAAAAATGATTTTTGGCACGCTTGGCTTGGATTCTATCAACGCTAAGTTCTACTTGAAAAGCGCGAAGCACCCGTTTTTCTAAAAAGAATACCGTCAAAAATAATTACAGGTAACAACCAAGATAGCATCGCTGCTTCTAGAGGCGGGAGACTCAGCAAAAAAGTTTGCAAGCACATCTTAGCCTTTAATGCCGAAAGAGAATAAGTTCTGGGGTAGTGCTGGCTAATATTTTATCTGGCTGCCGCAGAAATGACCACAAGACTTGCGCGCCAGTTGTCATCCGCTTAATTTGTTGTCGGGTAAAGAGTCTGAAATCGCAGGTTTTTTGTTAAGAAACGCGGCTTCTTCATGTGGCGAGTGCGTCTGGGAAAGTACCGCTGATTAACCAAAAAACTAGCCACTAAAAATCCCCACTTTTGCTAGTTGCAAATAGGGCGGGGATTTTTTGATAAGTTGACTTTTTATTAAAAAATCGACGATCGCTTAAATTAAGCCGAACCGATCGCAAATTACAGCTACTCCCGCTGCAAAAATAGTAATTGCGATAGCTACCAGCGGATTTTGCCCTCTGCTCACCGCAAAAGAGGTAACGACCCCAGCTCCCAAAGCTGCAGTAACAGCAGCAGTCGCCAAATCTCGATCGGGACGTTTGTCGTACATATTTTTTATTGTTGGTAGCTGTTAAGCTGAAAACTTACATCTTGTAATCCAAGCTACCACTCTTGCCTCTGCGGCGGTGACAACCGCCTGGGTTTTGCAACTAACCTTAAAATTTTGCTAATTTTCTTAACATACTCTCCTGAATAACATAAGTTGGGATTATGTATTTTCGAGTTTTTCTGTTGAGTTTTAGCTTTGGAAACCTTTTGTCTGATGGGCTTTTATGTCAAATTCAGGATTTGGCAGTGGCGATCGCACCCACAATCTGTGCGCCTTACCCAGCAATCTCCAATATCGTAAATAAATTTAACTTGACTTTTTGTAAAAAATATGTACCTTGCCATTTGAAGCAAAAGACAGAAAAAAAACCGACCTTGGTGAAGAATCACACACTGCGATTGCTTCGCTGCCCTCACAATCACAAGAGTATATTTTTTGTCTAATTTTTATTCGTCCTCAACTTTTTCAGTATTGCCACCTTTGACCCAACCTTCGCGATTGCCATCCTCAATCCGAATTCGCTGCCACTCTTTGTCGGGCGACTCTTCCAAAACTACGACTCTTTCCTTGTAACCAACACCGCCAATGCGGTTCGAGTCTCGGCTACCAGTATCCCGGAGAATTAAGCCGATCGGCTGAGTCACCATCGCGCGGTAAGCTCCCGGTTCCAGCGGTTTGGGAGACGGGGCATCGCTAGATGTAGAAACAGGGCTAGCCTGGGCTGTTGACTTCGGCGCAGCGCCCGCAACCTGAGCTGGTGTTTTGTCGTTGGAAAAAACTGGTTTTTCGGGCAAAGTAGTTAGCTTAGCGGCAAAGTAAAGTGCAGCAGCCACGCTAGCACCTGCCATCAGGACGATCGCTAGCAGAAAACCTACTAAAAATTTGAAAACGCTATATACACTGTTCATAAAACCGCAAATGAAGGAAGAAGGAAGAAGGAAGAGGGAAGAAGGAAGAGGGAAGAAGGAAGAGGGAAGAGGGAAGAAGGAAGAGGGAAGAAGGAAGAGGAAAGAGGGAAGAAGGTTGACTCTTGAGTGTTGACTGCTGAATGTTGAGTAAAATCTGGTAACTGCCAACTGACAACTGGCTACTAACTACTGACTACTGACTTCAAAAGCTTAACCTTGAATCCGGCGGCTCAAACTGCCGTATCTAGAAGCAAGGCGAGCTTTCCCAGCAGCGGCCCAATCTTGGAGAAACTGGATTTGTTCTTGAGCCGTTCTGGCTAAGGGCACCATCTGACTAGCTGATTCTAAAATATCATCTGTCGTAAAGTCTCGATTTTGGCTAAACCCAATGTGCATTGCTTCAATCAAAGTTTGCTCGATTTCGGCCCCTGAAAAATCGGGAGTTTCGTAAGCCAAGCGCTCTAAATCGTAATTTTTGATGCTGTGCGATCGCAACCGCAACAAATGTACCTCAAAAATCGCCCGCCGTTCCTCCTGGCTGGGCAAACCCACAAAAAATATTTCGTCAAACCTGCCTTTTCTCAGCATTTCTGGCGGCAAAGACTGGATGTTGTTGGCTGTTGCTACCACAAACACCGGCGAAGTTTTTTCTGCTAACCAAGTAATAAATGTCCCGAACACCCGGCTAGTTGTGCCGGAATCCCCTTTACCGTCTAATCCCGCAAAAGCTTTGTCTATCTCGTCAATCCACAGCACGCAGGGGGCCAAAGCTTCGGCTAGCTGAATCATTTGCCTGGTGCGGGATTCCGATTCTCCTACTAATCCGGCAAACAAACGCCCGACATCCAAGCGTAGTAAAGGCAAATGCCAGTGGTGGGCGATCGCCTTTGCTGTTAAGGATTTTCCGGTTCCTTGAATTCCGACTAACAACAAACCTCTGGGATGCGGCAAACCGTATTGGCGGGCTCGATCGGAAAAAGCACCGCCACGCCGCAGCAGCCATTCTTTGAGATTGTCCAAACCACCGATATCGGATATATTTTCGCGGGCCGGGTAAAAATCCAGAATTTGAGTTTGGCGAATTGTTTGGCGCTTTTCTTCTAAAATCAGTTCCGCGTCGTCGGGGTGGAGTTCGCCTCTGGTGGCGATCGCCTTGGCCAAAACTCGACGGATTCGTTCGAGCGACAGCCCTTGACAGGAGCGCACTGTTTCGTCCAGCAAACGCCCTTCAATGGCTTGTCCGGTAGCCCCTAATAGCCTTTCTACCTCAATTTTGATTTCCGCGGCCGCAGGCAGGGGAAACTCCAAAACAGTCATCACTTCGCTGAGGTCTTCCGGGATCGAAACTATAGGAGATACGATGACAATATTTTTGGGCACAGATTTGAGGAGTCTCGCCAAATTCCGCAGCTTGCGGGAAATCGAGACATCTTCCAAAAACCGCTGAAAGTCGCGCAGAATAAAAATTGCCGGGGCGGAGGCGGGCAATTTTTCGAGAAATTCCAAAGCTTGCAGCGGGTTGCGCTTGCCAAAACCTGTATCGTTGGGATTGCCTTGGTAGCCATCAACAAAATCCCAGATGTATACGGCGCGAGAACCCTGTTTTTTGGCGCATTGGGCGATCGCCGCTTCTACGCGCTCTTCCTCCCGTGTGGGAATGTAAATTAGGGGGTAGCGCGATCGCAGCAGTAGTTCAAACTCGTCGCTAAAAATAGTCATTAGTCAGTTGTCAGTGGTTAGTTGTTAGTTGTCAGTGGTTATTTGTTATTTGTTCTTTGTTATTTCTTATTAGCTAATGCCAACTGCCCACTGCCAACTGCCCACTGCCAACTGACTAAGGCAATTGCCGTTTAAGTGCTTCCAGAGAAGCCCAGCGACTGTCTGAGACTGTTTCGGTGCTTTCTGTATTTGCATCATCAGTTAAAGAAATTCCCGGACATTCAGTATCGCATATCTGTTTGTGCGGCAGTTCCAAACACATTTGCTCGTACACCCAATCCCCCGGAGAGAAATAGCCACCAGGGGACAAATTTTCCACCAAATCTTCTAAAGCAACTTCTATTTCTGCTGAACTTGAATCTGTTGGATTTGCTGTTTCTTCCAGCCAGATTAGTTCAGATGAGTTGAGTGCCAAACGATGATTGTATTGTTTCAAGCATCTGTGGCAGGTGAGAGTAACTATTGTTTCTGCTTTCGCCTTCACCTCAAGATAATTCCCTTGGTGAGTCACTTGCAGTCGCCCTCGCACTGGAGTAAGAGTTTCTAAATCGGGGATAAATTCTTCAAAATCAATGACCTCTTTCCGCTCAGTTTTTGTGAGGAGATGAGGGATATAAATTGTCTCCATAATCTTTTGCCTTCCTACTTCTTGAATTCAAAGGTCAAAAGGAATAGTTAAGTTGTAACTTCTTCCTTCTTCCTTCTTCCTTCTTTAGCGTCAGCGCAGTCGCACTACCAAACGCCGATCGGGTTCTTGTCCTTGACTGTAAGTTTCTATGTCCTCACATTCGCTCAAAAAGCTGTGGACTTGACGGCGTTCTGCCGAAGACAGCGATTTTATTTCAACTTCAACTCCCGTCGATCGGGCTTGATCTGCTGCGTACTCTGCCATCGATCGCAATTCCTCTTGGCGGCGGATGCGATAGCCATTTAGTTCAACTGTATAAGGAATTGACTCCTCTACTTCCTGACCTATATTCTGAACCGTGTTACAGAGGTACTGAATGGCATCTATTACATTACCGTTTGGCCCGACTAAGATTGCAACTTGTTCTGGAGTCAAATTGCTTTCATCTATTGTCATCCAATAGCAATCTTTTTGTTGTTCGCATACCACTTTTGAAGGAATTGCGGACAGTTGTAGCAATTCTTCTAACCATGCCTGTCCGCGCTGCATTTGAGAGTCTTTCATTGTTGTTAAAATCAAGCCTTTTTCTTAGAACGCTTGGGCTCAAAGGGAAGTGCATCTAATCCTTGTTCTTTTTGGGTTTTCGCCTCTGCTTCGTCCACTATTTTTTGGAGGTTTTCGGGCAGCGGTTCTCGCGACAAAATAAACGATTGAACTGTTTGGAAGATGTTAGCAATAAGCATATACATCAACACGCCGGCGGGCAGCGGGAAGAACAAAAACATCCCTGAAAATATGACTGGCGTTAGTTTGTTAACTGTAGCCTGTTGGGGGTTGTCGTTTGGCCCTTGTGCTTGTCCTGAAAGGGTTTGGTTAATGTACAAACTGATGCCGAAGCCCAGGATCATTACCAAAATATCCCAGTGGATTGTACCGTCTGAGTCGATCGCGCCAACGCGACCTAGAGCTTCAATAAACAGGAATCCTTTGTTAGTAGCCAATCCGGGGATTGTGCCTTGAACTGTGGCTTCACCGGGCGCTAATGCCGTGATGTTACCCTGTTCATCTACCTTGACCACTTCTTCGCCTTTGATGACTTTCCAGCCGGGTTCAAAGTCGATTTCGCTCTTATTTTCTGCTGCTAAAACTTTGAGAGGTTTGCCCTCTGGGGTTTGAAAATTAATCTTGGTTGTGTCGCCGATTGCGAGTTTGTCGCCGCCTGGAATTACGCCCACAACAGGAGCATGAAAAGTACCTGTGACGTAAATATTTTGTGGCGGTGTAGCAAAAGCTTGCGGTTGAACAGTTTCGATTTGTTCTTTCGGCAAAACTTGAACGTTAACGCTGTAATTTATGTCAGAAAACGGCGAACCCCTGAGCGTTGCAAACAGTGCAAACAGCACTGGCATTTGCAGCACCAATGGGAAGCATCCTGCTAAAGGATTACCAAATTCTTTGTATACTTTGCTCATTTCCTCCTGCTGTTTTGCAGGATTTTCTTTATAGAGTTTTTGAATTTGATCTACTCGCTCTTTCATCAATGGCTGCGCTACTTTCATGCGCCGCATATTGCGAAGAGAGCCTGCATTGAGAGGATAAAGAGCAAAGCGAATCACGAGCGTCAGAGCTACGATCGCTAAACCGTAGCTTGGCACGATCCCGTAGAAAAAATCTAGGATCGGGAGCATGAGGTTGTTGGAGAGAAACGAGATACCAAAATCCATTCGCTTTGAGTTAATTTAGGTGCTCTATGTTTACTGTTGAGAACTATTTTCACCCGCTGAACGCGAGCCGCCTCAATTTTTCGGGTTTTGTCTCTATCTTAGGACATTGCCTGTCGATCGACCGCCCAGTCTGCGGGTTTGTTGTAATGAGTTTGCCAATACTCGCACTCACTTTACCCTGATTTGAGGGCGAAGCGGTTCGGTTATTTAGCTTTGGCCGCGTTTGCTTTTTGAGCGGCTATGGGCAGTTTTTCGTTAATGTAGTCATACATTGCTCGAAATTTCGGCATAGCTCTGAGTTCCAAGCGACTGCCATTTTTCATGGTGAGCACCATGTCTCCGTAAGTCCCGAAACCGCGAGGTACAGTGACGATTTTGACTATATCTGAGTAGATAACGTCTGTCTGCTCGCCCCCCATCCAACCGCTAGTTACGGACACTCGGCGGCTCGTAATCCGATAGCGTAGCCACAGAGCCCGGACAATTGCTCCTACTGCTAGGGGGATTCCCACCACAGTCAGCCCCAGGAGTAAATTCAGGATCAAGTCTCCGGGCGCGGGGCCGCCTTCATAATATACTTCCTCTCGAATTCCCATCTAGTACCTCGGCTTCTACCAACAACTGCTCTAATTCTTGCAGAATTTCTGCATAATTGCACTCTTGTGCGATCGGACGCACGACAATTACTAAATCCCACCCGAATTTTAATCGGGGCAATAGCTGTCGCAAAGCTGCCCGAATCTGACGCTTAATCCGGTTGCGGACTACAGCGCGTTTGCTGACTTTCAGGCTGATGGAAATGCCTGTGCGAGTGGGCTGCAAGGATTTTTCGTCTGTCGGTTTCGCAAATTCGGCGCTTTTTGGTTTACGCAGAGCTCTTAAACTGAAATGGGCCGAGTTGCAGCGCATTCCCTTGCGGTAGACGGCGCTGAAGTCTTTTCGGTGCTTAAGTCGGTTTGTCTCGGGCAACATGGCGTAGGGCGATCGTGGAGGCCTCTCAACCTTGATGCAGTGCTAGACTGCGAGGCGGTGGCGACCTTTGCTGCGGCGAGCTTTGATTACCAATCGACCGGTTGCGGTACGCATTCTGGCGCGAAAACCGGATGTTCTTTTTCTTTTGCGGCTGGTTCCGTGCAGGGTTTGCTGTGTCATTTTGATTTCTCCCGGCTTGTTACTTTACTTTTGATTAATATTCACAATCTTCTAGTGTACCATAGAGTTGTTTTCTTGGCAATAATGTTTTGATGATTTGAATTGAGACTAAGAGTGAAGTTGCGATCGCAGCCTTGAATGATTGGTAAAGGCTAGAATCCCGCAGGCTTTAAGTGCGGTGGCGTTCTGAACCGCTGACATCTATTGAAAGCCTTGCGAAAAGAATTAATTGGATGTTGGAAAAACAATGCGTTAAAATGCCAAATATAACCAACCAGAAAAAACAGAAGAATGCCACAGTATTAACCCCTACTCCGAATCCTGTAACCCAATTAACTTATCAACTTCTAATTGAAAAGCACGATGAAGACCTCTACAGCGCAATAGTTTGGGAGTTGCCAGAGTGCAGAAGATCAGGATCTACTAAAGAAGAAGCTTTAAAAATTTTGCACCGATTGTTGACCGAGCGTCTAAAAAAAGTCGAAATAGTCTCTCTGACAGTAGACATTCCCCAAACTGAAAATCCTTTAATGAAGTGGGGAGGAGCTTTTAAAAACGATCCGCACTTTGATGAGATGCTAGAAGATATTGCAGAACTGCGCCGCGACAGGAATGCACAAATCGCAGAATATTACGATCGACTCGATGAAGCAGAAGCCACCAATAAAATTGAGGTGGAGGAAACAGCTAAGTGACTTTGTGGATATTTGATACAGACCCTGCCACACTTTTTGGGCAGGGTAATCTACAAATAGTGCAGCGTGTCAGTGAAGTTAATCCAAAAGATATTGCTATTACGATCGTTAAATTTGAAGAGCAAATGTATGGACGACTTAACCGTATCAGACGAGCGACATCAGGGAATGAAATAATATCAGCTTATGCAAGTCTGCGAAAAACCATTAACTATCTGACCGATTTTGAGTTGCTTGACTTCGATCTAGATGCTGAAAATTATAGGGAATTTTGGCGGCCAAAAATCTGCGTTGGCACGCAAGATTTACGGATAGCCGCGATCGCACTTGCAAAAAGCGGTATTCTACTTACCCGGAATCGCGGAGATTTTGAAAGAATCCCTGGATTGAGGTTTGAAGACTGGTCAGTGCAATGATTGGGATGTGCGATCGAGCATGATGTAGTTGTGGAAAAAAGTTCGATGGAGTTCACCATGATTGGACCAACTACACCCAATGACACCGCCGCGCCGATCGCCCTGGCCGACGCCACCGGCCTGTTCGAGCCGAACCAACTCGATGAAGTTGGCGAAATGCTGGCTGAGTAATTCGGTGGCAACAGCGGCAGCCATCGCTTTTGGATCGCAGACGACGCCAGAGTGTCTCAGCCAAATGCGCCAAATGCGCGTGGCTCTCTCCCGACGGAATAGGCCTCTTTCTGCCATGCGATCGCGCCTGTCAGCGTCCCGCCTACCTCTTGCAGTTTTGTCGCCAATGCCGGAAGTCGGCAAACCGTCTTCTTGCCACAAGCCCCAAAGGGTGTAAGTCGGTTTTTTGGCGATCGAATGCTACGCTAAAACGGGGAATCCGCCCTCTGTCGGATCGGTTAACAATTCTTAATTGTTCTTAAACTAGAAAGAGTAAATCTAGTTGCGATCTGAATTTATGTTGCTTCCAGCCGACCAACGCACCAAGTTAGACGACACCGACGACAATTTGTTCTACTCCTATCCCCGGTTTGTAACGCACGTAGACGATGGATTTATTCAGCAACTAACCGATTTATATCGGGAACGGCTGAAACCGAATACTCGGATTTTTGATATGATGAGCAGTTGGGTTTCTCACTTGCCCGACGAGATGCAATTTGCCCATGTAGAAGGGCACGGCATGAATGAAGAAGAGTTGGCAAAAAATCGCAGACTGAATCATTATTTCGTGCAGAATTTGAACGCAAATCCCAAATTGCCACTGCCGGATGCAGAATTTGACGCGGTTGTCAACTGCGTTTCGGTACAGTATTTGCAACACCCGGATGCGATTTTTGCCGAGATTCACCGAATTTTGAAGCCGGGGGGCGTAGCAATTATCAGTTTTTCCAACCGGATGTTTTATCAAAAGGCGATCGCGGCTTGGCGGGAAGGTTCCGAGGGCGATCGGGTCGAATTAGTTAAGGGTTACTTTGATTCTGTCAAAGGAGCGAATATACCTGGATTTAGTAAGCCGGAAGTAATTGTTCGCAAGCCTAACTTGCCGAGTTTTATGCAAATGCTGCGAATAGGAAGTGGCGATCCGTTTTATGCGGTAGTTGCTTACCGCCAAAGTTAGGATTTTGGGGCAGTAAGGACTTTAGGACTTTAGGTGGAGATTAAAAACACTAAAGTCCTTACTACAAACCCATCGAAAGCTACGCTCTTTAGGTTAGGATATATTTAATATTTGTTCCTAAAATATGGACAACCAACTTTTGCAGCGCATCACACTCGATCCAAATATCTGTCACGGAAAACCCTGTATGCGCGGTCTCCGATATCCAGTATAGTTAATTATTGAATTACTTAGTTCTGGTATGAATGCTAAAGAAATTATAGATGACTATGACGATTTAGAACATGAGGATATTCTAGCTGGTTTGCTATTTGCAGCGCGACGGAATCAAGTGAAAAGCATATACTGAGTATTGTAGTTCATCAGTAATCATAAAGTAGGGTAAAACCTTGATATGAAACCATACCAGCAAATAGCGATCGACGAATGTGGCGAACCTTTAGTCCCTATTCCAGCAGAACATTTTGCCTTTGAAATGCCGCACCCTTATCAAAAGTTGGGTGCACCGTATCACAACAGCAAAGCAGATTCCCCTTACTACTTGCGGCAAGGAGTTGTAGATAGTTTAATCGCCGCTCAAACCCAGCTACAGCAAAATCATCAAAATTGGAAAATTCTGATATTTGACGCTTATCGGCCGGTGGAAGTGCAGCAATTTATGGTAGATTATACTTTTAATCAAATTGCCATAGCTCAAGGCTGCGAATTTCCGGTTTCCGAAGACAAACGCCAAGTGATTATAGAACACGTATATCAATTTTGGGCAGTACCCACTCTCGATCGCGCAACCCCTCCCCCTCACAGTACAGGTGCAGCTTTAGATATAACTTTAGTGGATGAAAACAATCGGCAAATTGATATGGGTTCTCCGATTGATGAAATATCAGAACGTTCTTATCCCGATTATTTTTGTAATAGCAAGGAGCCGCAAAAACAGGAATATCACCGTCGCAGGCAAATATTAAAAAATGCGATGATAGCTGCGGGTTTTCAGCAACATCCTAACGAATGGTGGCATTTTTGTCTGGGCGATCAGATGTGGGCTTGGTTGACAAATCAAAACAATAGTGGTAGTCAATTGATTGCCCGATATGGCCGCTATTAAAAGGGTACGCAATTAAATCGGAACGGGCGCACCCGCGACCTTAAGAAAGGGTTTTTTTGACCAAAAACCTCAGCTTTTAACTGCTTCTTGTGGCAATAAACCTGGTTTCTGACACTCTGTGCCTCCCGCACTATAAAAGTATGAGCAAAATAAATCATTTGTGTCAGGATACACTGCAACTATTGCCAGCGGGGTAGCGGTGGTTTAAAATCAACGAGAGCTAACAAGTGCAGGCAATATTTGCCAGCACCGCAAACCCTAAAGGATAACTCAGAGTTCACCCAATGAAAGCACTCATCCTCTCTGGCGGTAAAGGAACACGCTTGCGTCCCCTCACCTATACGGGTGCTAAGCAGTTGGTTCCTGTAGCAAATAAGCCGATACTGTGGTACGGAATTGAAGGAATTGTGGCGGCTGGGATTACTGATATTGGGATTATTATTAGTCCCGAAACCGGGGAAGAGGTGAAGACGAAAACAGGAGATGGATCTCGCTTCGGGGCGAAAATTACTTATATCTTGCAAGCAGAGCCGGCAGGGCTCGCTCACGCGGTAAAAGTTGCCAGACCGTTTTTGGGCGATTCTCCGTTTATTATGTATTTGGGAGATAACTTAATTCAGAATCAGTTAGATCCGTTTTTAGAGATTTTTAACAAGCAGAAACTAGACGCTCTGATTATGCTGCGTCCCGTTTCCAATCCCTCTGCTTTCGGTGTGGCAAAAGTTGATGAGAAAGGCCGAGTTTTGCAGTTAGTAGAAAAACCCAAAGTTCCGCCGTCCAATTTAGCACTGGTGGGAATTTACTTTTTTGCTCCTACTATCCACGAGGCGATCGATCAAATTCAACCTTCGCCCCGGGGCGAACTCGAAATTACCGATGCCATTCAACAGCTCATCAATCAGGAAAAACACGTAGAAGCCTGCAACTTAGAGGGTTGGTGGCTGGATACGGGGAAAAAAGATGATTTGCTGAGTGCAAACCAAATCATTTTAGATAGCTGCATCGTAGCTTCAACTGAATTAAAAGTAGATGCGAAAAGTCAAATTATCGGGCGAGTCCAAATAGGAGAAGGAACGGAAATCATTAATTCTACAGTTCGCGGGCCAGTGGTAATTGGGGAAAATTGCCGCATTGAAAATTGCTTTATCGGGCCTTACAGCAGTATTGCCGATCGCGTGACGATGATTGATGCTGATATCGAACACAGTGTAATATTGCAAGGGGCGAAAATAGTTGGCATTCACCAGCGAATTGTTGACAGCGTGATCGGGCAGCGAGCTCAACTCACCAATGCACCGGCTCGTCCAAAAGCTCTGCGGTTTATGATTGGTGATGACAGTCAAATTGAGTTATAGCAATCCTTGCAGGAGTCGTAAACTTTTTACCCCACCCCAACCCTCCCCGCGGGTTAGGGGAGGGAGTAAGAAATTCACAAATGATTTAGGATTGCTATAGCTTAAATTGAGATATTGCCCATATCGGAAGCAATAATCCTGATTTAACAAGAGATAAATTTTCTTGTGGGGAGTAGGGGTTGGGCATCCGGCCCGCCCTTGAATAGGCAAGATGCCTGTTCCACAATTAATTACAATTATTCACACAGCAAAGCGGCTTGTTCACAATTAGTTACAATGATTGAAACAGCAAAGATGCCTGTTCCATAATTAAGTCATACTAAGTTATCTCAAGGAGAGGAAAGTTTGGAGTACGAAGAAATACCAACTCAACAGATAATACATAAATTGCGGCAAACTTTGGAGCCTCGAATTGGTATTGCTGAGCTGTCGCTGTTGGGAACAGAAAATAGTACGATCGCCCAAAATGAAGATGATGAAGATATCGCCCTTTTAAAGGCAGGTTTCGACATTTATAATATCCCCATTACCTCTTACCAAAGGCGACTCGGTTCCGCAGTCATCGTCGTTAGGAAAATAGTCCGAAAATTGCTCAGACCGGTACTCGAACGACAAGTAATTTACAATTTTGCTAATACGCGGGTCGTGCATACATTAAGCACACAATTGCAAAAATTGCAAGAAAATCAACAAACTATCTTTGAAAAAATTGAATCGGAATTCAGCAGCGAATATCCTGAAGTTACAGCACAGCTTGAGACTCAACAAAGAGCGATCGCAACTTTTCAGTCTGAAATAGAGCAAATTAAAGCAGTGCAGCAGCAACATACTGCTATTTTAGAGAAGATTACCGCTCAATTACTCGATCGACAAAAATAAAGCATCAAAGATGACCCAAAATAATTTGGTCACAAGGCCCCATATTTATTCGCGAGAGCAATGCTTCAATGCTTCAATCAAAAATCTAAAATTATTCAATTCCTCAATCTAAAATCCCAAAGCCCAAATCTAAAATCCCTCAATCATTCAAATTTTCAATCTAAAATCTTCAATTATTCAATTCCAAATCGAAAATCTAAAATTCTTCAATCCTTCAATTACTCAATCTCAAATCTCACATCTAAAATCGAATGACTGCACTGCCCATATGTTCGTTAATTATAGTCAACTATAACGGTCTGCGCCACACGAAAGATTGCTTAAAATCTCTACAAAAACTTGCGTATCCCGAATCGCAACTCGATTTAATTGTAATTGATAATTGTTCTCAAGACGATTCCCTTGCTTCCCTGCGCGAACTATTTCCCAAAGTTCGGATTTTTGTCAACTCCGCCAACAACTTTGCGAAAGCCCTCAACCTCGGCATCAGCGAAGCAAAAGGGCAATATATCGGCTTTCTAAATAACGATGCTACCCTTGACAGTCGCTGGTTAGAGATTCTTGTAAAACGGCTAGAAACTAATAAAGAATTAGGTGCGGCTAGCGGCAAATTGTTGTTTAAAGACGGGCGAATTAACAGCGCTGGTATTCAGCAATTACCTAATTTTTATTGGCAAGATGTCGGCTTTGGCGAAAAAGATGCGGGACAGTACGATACAGAACGGGAAGTCGAAGGGCTTTGTTGGGCGGCGGTACTTTTCCGCAGGAAATGTCTCGAAGATGTGGGGCCGATAGATGAAGATTTTGTGATGTATTTTGAGGATGTAGAGTTTGCCAAACGCTGCGACAAACGCGGTTGGAAAATGCTTTATACTCCCGCAGCTATCGCCCATCACGAGTATCGCGGTTCGAGTAAAGGTAGCAAACTTACCGAGTATTTCTGCAACCGCAATCGGTTTTTGTATTTGGCAAAACATGAACCGTTGCAATTAGTCAAAGGAATTCATACTTCTGATTTTTTTACTAACCAGCAGTACGATTTGCTGTTCGAGAGTTTATTTGTCGCGATTAAAAAACTTCTAGATTATCAGAAACCAGAAATCATTGAAACTGTATTACCACAGTTGTCGGAAAAGTTGGCGGTGATTTACAGTCGGATGAAGATCGATCGCATTTTGTCTCGATTGCAGGTGGTTCGGGGCGATCGCAAAATGTCGATCGCCATTTACGATCACGGACTGCATTTTATTGGTGGGGGTCAAAAATACGTCGCTACCCTCGCCTCGCTGCTACAAAATGAATTTGACATTACTTTTATCGCCAACAAACCAGTTGCTGTTTCCGACTTAGAATCCTGGTACGGACTCAACCTTTCAGGATGCAAAATTAAAATTATGCCCTTGGCGTTTTACGAGAAACGCGGAATGCAGTGTATCGATTCCAGCATCATCGTGGAAGATATGGAAAATCCCTTTGATGAAATTGCCAGAGAAAGCAAAAACTACGATATTTTCATCAACGCGAACCAACTGGAAAAAGTTAAACCACTGTCGCCGATCTCAGTATTTTTCTGCCACTTTCCCAATACCTTCCGCAACCGTCACTTTGCTGTCGATGATTACACTTTCATTATTGCCAACAGTCAATTTACCGTCAAGTGGTTGGAGAAACGCTGGAACCTACAGCCAACTTTTCTGCTTTATCCGCCCGTGGAAATGGCAACAGTTAAAGTGCCGAAAGAAAACATAATTTTGGCTGTGGGACAGTTTGAAGCTGGGGGAACAAAAAAGCAAATTGAACTAATTAAAGCTTTCCGCTGTTTGCTAGCCGATTATCCCAAAGAAATTGAAGGATGGCGACTAATCTTAGTTGGCAGCAGCATTCAGAAAAATCCTTATTTAAAGACGGTTCAGAATTTCTTGAAGCAAGATTCAAGGGCGATAGATCTCAAAGTCAATGTTGACTTTGATGAGGTAAAATCACTTTATGCTAGAGCAAGTATATTTTGGCACGGCTGCGGTTTGGGTGAAGTCAATCCTCAAAGATTTGAGCATTTCGGGATGGCGACTGTGGAAGCAATGCACAACTATTGTGCTCCGATTGTTTTCAACGGTGGCGGCCAACCGGAAATTGTCGAACATGGGCGATCGGGCTTTGTGTTCAATACCCTTGAGGAACTGTGCCAGCATTCACATCAACTAATTGTTAATCCTGATTTGCTAGCAGAACTTCAAGCTGGTGCACAGCAACGCAGTCAGAACTTTAGACTTGCACATTTTGAGAAAAAAGTCAATAGTTTTTTTGATATTCTTCACCAAGAGTATGCTACAATTCGGCTGCCAAATCCTGCCGATATAGCTCAAATGCTCGATCGAACTTAAAGGCTAATTCAAGCGTGTCTAACCCACTTTTAATCAATTTATCCTTCTTAAGTCCTGAACCAACGGGAATCGGAACTTATGCAGCTAATCTTTTCCCGCAACTGCAAAAGCTAAAACCAACATTACTGACTTCCCAGCAAATTAACCATTATACTTGCCACCAAATTCCCGAAACTCTGACACCGAATCGCGGCCCCAAAGGACAAATTAACAGGCTACTGTGGACTCAGTTTGAGTTACCTAAAATTTACAAAAAATTGCATTCAATCCTGATATTTTCCCCTATTCCCGAAGCACCTTTGTATTCCGGCTGTCGCTACATTGTCACAGTTCACGATTTAATTCCTTTGCGATTTCCCCGACGGTTTTCTCGATTAACAGCTTATTTTCGCTACTACATACCGCAGGTTTTGCGGCAAGCAGAACACATTATTTGCGATTCTCAAGCAACGGCGGCAGATGTTGCTAACTTTTTCCAAATTCCTCATAAAAAGATGACCGCAATTCCCCTAGCTTGCGATAATATCAATTTTAGATATCTCGACTTGCCAGCCAAAAATTATTTTCTTTATACCGGCAGACACGATCCTTACAAAAACTTGGAAAGATTAATCGGTGCATTTGCGAGTTTGCCCGATCGCACAAATTACGAATTGTGGCTAGCAGGGCCTCCCAATGCCTACACACCGCAGTTGACAGCACAAGTTGAAAAATTAGGTTTACAATCTTTGGTAAAGTTTCTCGGTTACGTTCCCTATTCTGAATTGCCCGTACTGATGAATCAGGCGATCGCCCTAGTTTTCCCTACACTTTGGGAAGGATTCGGCTTACCAATTTTAGAAGCAATGGCTTGTGGCACACCCGTCATCACATCCAACCTGTCATCAATGCCAGAAGTCGCCGGAGATGCCGCATTATTAGTCAATCCTTACAGCGTCGGAGAAATAGCCGAAGCCATGCAAACACTAGCCACAGATTCAAAAGTACGATCGAACTTAAAAACTGCTAGTTTAGCCAGATCATCTCAATTTAGTTGGCACAAAACCGGAACAGCAACCGCCAACATCTTACAGCAATATCTTTAAATCTTCCCTCTCTTCCTTTCTCCTCTCTGCGTCCTCTGCGCCCTCTGCGGTTAAATAAAAAAAATCCCACCCAAAAACCGCAATCTACATATTATCCCATGCCCAATCCCCAATCTAACTTACTAATTAACCTCTCCTTCCTAATTTCCAAACCCACCGGCTTAGCCATCTACGCCAAAAACCTATTTCCCCACCTAAAGTCCCTCAATCCAACATTACTAACAGCCGAAAATTTCCCCAATAACAACTGCTACCAAATCCCCCCAAACCTCACACCAGAACAAGGAACCAAAGGACACATCAACCGATTGCTGTGGACACAAACCCAACTCCCCAAAATTTACAAACAGCTAAAATCCAACCTGTTATTTTCCCCAATTCCAGAAGCTCCTCTATTTGCAGGTTGCCGCTATATAATTACAGTACATGACTTGATAGCGCTGCGATTTCCCCGCCGCTTCGATCCTCTGACACCTTACCACCGCTATTACATTCCCCAAGTGCTGCGGCAGGCTGAACACGTCATTTGCGACTCGGAAGCAACTGCTAAAGATATCAATAATTTTTGCAATATTCCTACTAATTTAATTACGCCAATTTTCCCCGGATACGATACCAGTTTTTTCCGTTTTTTAGACTTGCCAACAAGCAATTATTTTCTTTATATCGGCCGCCACAATCCTTATAAAAACGTGCAGCGAGTTGTAGCAGCATTTGCTGCTTTGCATGATAATTCCGAGTACGAATTGTGGATAGCAGGTTCAGAAGATAAGCGCTATACGCTGCTGCTGAAAGCGCAGGTTCAAGAATTGGGATTGGTCGATCGAGTAAAATTCCTAGATTACCTCCCACCAGCCGACTTGCCCAAAGTTATCAACCAAGCGATCGCCCTGGTTTTCCCGAGTCTTTGGGAAGGATTCGGTCTCCCCGTGCTTGAAGCAATGGCCTGTGGCACTCCTGTCATCACCTCTAACCTGTCTTCAATGCCGGAAGTGGCGGGGGACGGCGCATGGTTAGTCAACCCCTACAACGTCGAGGAAATTGCCTCTGCTATGCAAGAGCTTGCAGTCGATGCCAAAGTTCGATCGCACTTGCGGGAGCTCGGTTTAGCCAGAGCAAAACTATTTAGCTGGGAAAAAACAGGCTTGGAAACTGCTGCTATTCTCGATCGATATCTTTAACGAAGGAAGTTCGGCAACGGATGTAACGGATGTAACGGATGTAACGGATGTCGAGAAGAAGGAAGAGGGAAGTTCGGCAACGGATGTAACGGATGGAAGAAGGAAGAGGGAAGAAGGAAGAGGGAAGAAGGAAGAGGGAAAAAGGAAGAGGGAAGAAGTCAGTAGGCCGATTTAATAACCAATGCCCCATGCCCCATGCCCCATGCCCAATTCCCAATTCCCAATTCCCCTGACAGCCTGAGTGAGGGACTGTAGACCCTTTTACTTATTGATACCCAACTGATCGCCGCGCTTGTACTGCTGATAAGCAGCAAAAAACAGCCCCGCCAGAGTAACAAAGATTAGACCCAGAACAATACCTGAAAGCAGCGGTTCTACCATGAGATCTCCTTAACGTTAAGATTTAACAACCTATTTTTAATATTACCAGCACTTACACAGATGAATTTGCCAAAAAACGCCCTTCCGGGAGTATCAGACCTTGCTCTCCCCGCTGCGAACGATTAAGCTATGTTATGAGAAATAAATTTTCTTGTAGATACTATTTTTAATTGAACTCCTTTGAATAACCAACTTGCCCGGAATGAAATTAAAAACCCGATCGAGCGACTTGCCATATTTGCGCTAGCGGTGTTGCTTGCCATCATGTTGGCGACGCTCGCAATTCGTCAGTTTCAAGTCGCCGATCCTTACGTCAAAAGCGTACTATCCCTCACGGGCAACCCGTTTCAGGGTTCCGCCATCTTTCAAATGAACTGTGCGGGGTGTCACATCTCCGTTTCAGACAGTCAAGTCGGGCCCAACTTGCACGGAGTGTCCGAGCGCAAATCCGAATTCGATCTGATCCGGCAAGTCACCAGCGGGCAAACCCCACCAATGCCGCAGTTTCAACCGAGTCCGCAAGAAATGGCCGACTTGCTCAAGTATCTCGAACAAATTTGACCAAAGAAGGGGAACGGAATTCGTTCCCCTTCTTTGGCAGAGCCTCGAAACCCATGCTTAGAGGTTCTGTTTCCCGCTAGTCCCTCTCTGCTGGGACGGCAGGCAAGTGTATGCTCGGTTTTAACTGCCGAGTTTGATATGCAGACTAAACCAGCAAGCTAAAACTCTGAGCCGATAACTGGCTCGGCTGTACGCCCGTAAGTATAGCTAAAATCCGGTCGCTGTTGGCGATTCCGATCGCCGTCGAGCCATTAGTTTCGGTCAATGACAGTTGATTGAAGTCCAAGCCTCCCACCAACCCGATCGAATCAACTCCTGCGGTGAAGTTGAAAATCGTGTCAATTCCTCCGCCCGCTGACAAGACAAAGCCATTGCTGCCACTGCCGCCGACGAGGGTATCGCTGCCAATGCCGCCAAAGAGCAAGTCATCGCCGGTGTCAGCAAAGAGCAAATCATCGCCGCTGCCGCCAATTAAGGTATTGTTACCCTCGCCGCCGCAGAGAGTGTCATTGCCTTGATCGCCAAATAGCACGTCGTCGCCCGCGCCTCCCAAAATTACGTCATCGGCTTTGCCCCCGTACAATATGTCATTGCCTTCGTCGCCAGAAAGAGAGTCGTTGCCACGATTGCCATAAATCGTATCGTTACCGCGATCGCCAAAAATCAGGTCAAACCCTTTGCCACCAAAGAGAGTATCGTTATCGATGCCTCCGTAGATAGTATCGTTGGCTATATTGCCATTGATATAGTCACCGCCCCCTCGACCAAAGATCAAATCGTTGCCACCCAACCCGAAGATAGAGTCACTGCCGACACTACCCACGATCGTATCGTCGCCGTTAGGGCCGTTGCTCACACCCGCTGAAGGAGTGCCGGGCTGATTGGGAGTAGCGATCCTGGGGAAGTTCTCAGGGCAAACCAAATCTGTCGGTACAGGTGCAGGCGTCGGCGTCGGTGCAGCAGGCGTCGGCGTCGGTGCAGCAGGCGTCGGCGTCGGTGCAGCAGGCGTCGGCGTCGGTGCAGCAGGCGTCGGTGTCGGCGTCGGTGCAGCAGGCGTCGGTGTCGGCGTCGGTGCAGCAGGTGTCGGCGTCGGTACAGGTGGCAGTGGTGGCGGCGTCGGAGTCGGCGTCGGTTCAGGTGTCGGCGTCGGCGCTGGGAAGTTCCCGAAGTTGATGCCGCTGACAATAGCGCCCGAAGTTAGGGTGATGTCGGCGGGTTCGGGTGTGCTTTGGGTAAACCCAGTTTGGTTGACTTCCCGGACACGGTAGGTTCCCGGCGTTAGGTTTGCGAACAGGTAGTTACCACTGTTATCTGTGGTAGTAGTAACAGGAGCAGTTCCAGCTACGACATTGGTTAACTGAATTTGGAAATTGGGTAAACCCGGTTCTCCAGCATCCTGAGTGGCATTGTTGTTGGTGTCTTGGAACTTCAGACCTCGGATCGCCCCGGGTTGCGGCAAGAAGTTGCCGAAGTCAATGCCCGTGATGTTATCGGAGGGATTAACCGTAACGGGGGCGGGGTTGGGGGTCGTCTGCGTCCAGCCGTTTTGCTGGACTTCCCTTACCTGGTAAGTACCTGCGGGTATATCTCGGAGAGTGTAGTTGCCCGCTGCATCGGTGATGGTAGTCGGTTCGCCCTGCTGAAAGATGCCATCGGGAGTGATACTGTCGAGGAATATTTGCCAGTTACCTAGCCCCAATTCTCCGGCATCCTTAAGGCCGTTGTTGTTGAGGTCATTGAATTTTTGACCGCTGATAGTGCTCGACTGGAAGTTGCCGAAGTTGATATTAGCGATGTCTTGACCGCTGGTGACAGTGATGTCATCCGGGTCGGGGGTAGTTTGCGTCCAAGTAGGCTGCAAGACTTCCCGCACCTTGTAGGTTCCTGCTGACAAATCGAGGAATTGGTAGTTGCCGGTGGCATCGGTGAGAGTGTTCGGTTCCCCGGTGTCGAGAGTGCCGTTATCGTTGGTATCGAGGAAGAATTGCCAGTTGGCAAGTCCTAGTTCCCCGGTATCTTGTACCCGGTTGTTGTTGAGGTCATTGAACTTCAGACCGCTGATGCTATTGGGCCTGAAGTTGCCAAAGTTGTTGTTTTGGGAGTCGGTACCGCTAGTGACGGCGATCGTAAACGCGCCGGAAAGGGTAGGCGTGGCTGCATTGACAGGGGGCACAGTTTGCGTCCAGCCTGTTTGTGGCACTTCCCGCACTGTATAAGTGCCGGCTGCCAAGTTGGTGAACTGGTAGTTACCGGTGACATCGGTGACGGTGGCGTTGGCGCCTGTTTCGGCCGCTACTGGGTCTTGGACACCGTTGTTGTTGGCATCCAGGTAGATTGTCCAGCCTCCTAGCGGTGGTTCTTCTGGCCCATCTTGGATGCCATTTTTGTTGAGATCGTTAAATTTAATCCCGCTGATTTTGCCTAGCTGGAAGTTGCCGAAGTCTTGAGCCGTAATGTTTGTGCCGCTGACCGGGTTAATTGGATAAAAAGTCGGGCCTGCGGTTTGTGAGAAACCAGTCGGTACGTCTTCTCTCACAAAGTGCCGACCGGAGCCGACGTTGGCAAAGCTATACGTTCCAGCCGCGGCTGGCGCTGTACCGGTAACTTGAGAGGCGATTTCCGCATCACCGCTATCTAAAGTGCTGTTATCGTTAGTATCTTTGAACAAGCGAATGGTAGTGCCGTTGAGCGGGGTGTCGTCAGCAGAGAAGCCGTTGCCTGTGAGGTCGGTGAATTTGGTGCCGCTAACGGTGATGTTTTGGAAAACGCCGAAGTTTTGACCGGTGACGGGAGTACCGCTTTGGGCACTAACGAGAATTGCTGCAGCGGGGAAAGAGATGCTGGAGTTGGCTGGGGCAGTGGCTTGTATCAGGTAATTGCCGGGGCCTATCTCCGAGAATGTGTAATCTCCTGCTCCTGCAGTGGTTTGTGCAGTGCCGACAACAGTATCTGTGCCGACTTCTAGCGTGTTGTTGTTGTTGGTGTCTTTGTATAAGTTAACGGTGATGCCGTTTAATACCGTGTCATCGGGCGTGAAGCCGTTGCCCGCGAGGTCGGTGTAGGTTTTGCCTGCGATCGATGTTTTCTGGAAATTACCGAAGTTGGCACCGGTGACATTAACAATACCCGTATTTGCCGGAGTCGGGCCGAGGGTCTGCACCCAAGCATTCGCAGGGGTTCCAGCGGGTGGCGCTTCTGTAATCGGAGTATCTGTTTTTACGTCGCGGATGATATAAGTGCCGTCGGCTGCGGTAGTAGCGCTCTTCGTGCCTACAGAAATCACCCAACCCGGAAGACCTGGTTCAGTCGCCGCAGCGCCTTGCAGGCTATCCCCGTTAAAATCGTTGAATTTAACCCCTGTGACGATCGGGCCGTACTCGTAGGCGCCGATATCAACAGCAGTGCCGATCGTCCGGGGAAAGCCAGCACCCCGCTGGTCAGTTGCCCCGGCCGCCGCAGCCGCGGCGGCGTTGCCGCCATCGATCGCCGGATTAGGAGTCGCAGTGCTGTCAGCCAAAGCATAAGTCAGGGGAACGCCTGTAGCCTGGTTCAATGCTGGGGTAGGGGCGATGACATTTGCTAGAGGAACTGTCAGTTGCTGGGCTACAGGTAAATTGCTCCCAGTAACATTCCCGATCAAATTGTTGATACTGGTGGCGGCGAAAGAGGTCCCGAACACGTCAGGATTCGCGCCGCCGAAATTCCCGGCGACGATCGAATTTAGGACATTCACAGTACCGCCATTCGTCGCAATCCCCCCGCCCACAGCAACAGCAGGGGCAGTAGCAGTCGCAGTGTTAGCAGTGATGGTGTTGTTAGTCAGAGTTGCAGTAGCGCCGCTGTTGACAAAAATCGCGGCCCCCGCGCCCTGGCCCGGTGTCGCCCCCGCGCCTCCGGTTGCTGTGTTGTTGAACAAAGTGCTGTTGTTCAGGGTCAAACTGCCAGCATTAACAAAAATTGCGCCTCCCAAACCAGCACCACCGCCGCCACCGGTTGGGCTGCCGGCGCCGCCCGGGGTAAAAGCTCCGATAGTCGTGCTGAGTCCGCCCGGTGTACCGCTACCGCCTCCTCCTCCGAAGCCGCCAGCGCCGCCGTTGCCGCCCACACCGCCGCCGCCGCCTCCGCCTCCGAAGCCGCCAGCGCCGCCAATGCCGCCAATGCCGGCTGCACCTGCTGTGCCAGTGCCGGCGACGCCACCAGCCCCGCCGTTGCCACCACCGCCTCCTCCTCCTCCGAGGCCACCAGCGCCGCCTGCGCCGCCTGCGCCGCCCGTACCGCCGTTAGTCCCGCCCGTACCGGCGCCGCCCGTACCGCCTGCGCCACCGGGGCCGCCGTTAAGACCGGTACCTGGCAATCCGCCACTGCCCGCGCCGCCGTTGCCGCCCGTACCGCCAGGGCCGCCCTCAGCGCCGATGCTTGGCAACCCGGTGAGGCCAGTTTGACCCGGTCCACCTGCGGAAACGAAGGGAAACAGACCTGCAAAATCGGTGTTGCCGCCCGGACCTGCGACTGCGGGAGCGACGGGGGGCGGGCTGCCCGCGCCGCCCGTAGCGCTGTTGCCAGTAAAGGTCACGCTGTTAACTGTGACAGTGCCGCTGTTGATAAATAGTGCGCCGCCCATGCCGGCTGCACCGCCACCGCCACCCGTGCCGGCAGCGCCTGTAGATATGCCCCCGGTAATTGTCAGGTTGGAAAATGTGACTGGGGTAGTGGCGCTGTCGATGAAGAAGCCCCGGTTATTGCCCAGATCTAGGGTGAAACCGCCGCCGGTAAAGGTGATGGGGGTGGAAATTCTGGGCAGAACCTGTCCCACCCCGAAGGTGATGTTGCCGGTGATGGCGATCGTGTCTGCATTGGGCAAAGCGTTAGCCAGAGTTATCGCATCTCGCAGTTCGCCAAATGTGGCGACTAAAACTGCACTGTAAGCTTCCCTCGCCTCTGCAGAAAATGCTAAAGGTGTTTCTATTTTGCCCGTAGTTACTTCGAGTTCCCAGTCTCCACCCAGTGCCGCACTGCCGGTCAAGTTATCGGAAGCGGCAATATTTGCTCCCGTGAGCTGGCTCAGCCTTTCCACGAAAGCCACACCTGCTTCTGTGGCGGCGACGTTGCAACCGTAAAGCAGAATTTCGGGTTTAGCTGTAATTGAAGAGTTAGAGTTTGCTTCGACTGCAGGCAAAGCAAACCATGTTTCTAAATAATTGCGATAGCTTTCAATGTTGCACAGATTTAGTTCTGTTGCTCCCAGTTGCAAGCTGGCTGCTGCGCCGTGAGACAAAATGTGGACGGCTGCAATGTTTTGCCGCTGTTTAAGTGTTTCGGCGATTTGCTCGATGCCGTCGCGATCGGCATTCAGAATAACAATTTCTGTATCGGGATTGACCGTTTCTGTTAAACTTTCGCAATCTTTAACTTGTGAATCTGCAAAAACTATCTGGTGTTTCCGTTCTTTATAGAGTTCCACGTTCAAATTCTCCTGGTACACACACACATCAAATTCATATCACAAACCAACCGCAGCAGCGATCGATCTTTTTCCAGCGCGGATGAGAGTCGATCGCCCCTAATTTCATCTAACCTAACTTTCACCTAAATTGAATATTGACAAAAACATTTTTTTGTGCTCTCCAGCCCTAACGGAGTTAGTTTGATTGTTTAGAAGTTTTAAAGGGGGATATTGTTCCGGCTGTTACAACAATGTTGGAGAAGACTTGCGCGCTGTTTATTGATATGCCAGAGATGGAGAAAACACCAGATTTTATAAAAAATGTCAATCGAATAGTTAACTGATGATGATCGATATTGGTTAATCAAGAGTCATCAATCACGGTTATTAGCTGTAAGCTGGTGTTATTTGGTACTTGTTGGCTGCTGAATTATCTGTATGTGCGATCCTCTTCGAGGGCTTCGCTAACGAACAACCGCAATCAAATTACTTGGCAGTAAGGAATACAAGTCCTCTGAGTTTTATGACCACTTGTATTCCTCACTAGAAGCGTGATAACTGTAATTTTACAGGAAGAGATAGGCTGACTCATGACTAACATTCCTGGAGCCTATTAGACTCAATAAACCGGCTCGAAGAAAGAAAATTAGGCGTGGCAGTCCAGAATATTAACTCCTCTTCCAGGTTGGTGCGTCAAAGACTCACTAATTACCAAGTTTCTTCATCGGGATGATTGGAATTGCTCCAGATTTCCACATCTAAATCATTGAGATAAATTAGAGCCGTTTCAATTTGTTTACTTGTACCGTTAAGTTCCAAGTCAAACCAACCGTCATCTAAAGTTTTAACACCCAACAAAGCAGCATTAAAATTCACCGTCAAACCGTATTCAGAAATCAGGTGAGAAATGACAGGTTCCTGATGGTATTCTTTAGGAATACGAATGCGAATGCGCGTTTGAGTTGGTCTGTTGTCACGACTATCAGATTGGAGAATATCTGATTCTTGGGTTTTGTCAAAATTGCCGATCGCCTCAAATAGAGATTCGCTAGTGTTGTGATCTAACATTTGGGACTCCTAATGTTTGTTTCAGTTTACATTTTGCACCAATATCTTGTAGGGTGCGGATCTGCGAGATTTTCGAGCTTCCAACCAGATTGTCGATAGCGCCGCACCCTACTACTGACTGGTTTGAGGGATGAGGTTCACAGCGCGCACCCTAAAGCCCTAATGACTAATGACTAATGACTAATGACTAATGACTAATGACTAATGACTATTCTTCAACTTCTTTGATCCTAGTTTTTCGTTCTAAAATCTCCTTAAGCACGAGGGTAACAACTGCTAAAAGACCGAGAACTACCGCAGCCGAAAATGCGGCTTGGGTCGCGTACTGCTTGTAAGCATCCTCTACAAACAAGGGCAAAGTTTGCGTTTTTTTAGCAATATTTCCCGACACCACAGAGACGGCTCCAAATTCTCCCATTGCTCTAGCATTGGTCAAAATTACTCCGTAAAGCAATCCCCAGCGAATACTCGGAAGCGTAACATTCCAGAAAATTTGCCAGTCATTTGCTCCCAAAGTTTTCGCCGCCTCTTCTTGATCAGTTCCCACTTCTTCCAAAACAGGAATCACTTCGCGCGCCACAAAAGGCAAGGTAACAAAGGCAGTAGCTAGCACCATTCCAGGGAAGGCAAAAATAACCCTGATATTGGCCGCCTCCAGCCACGGCCCGAACCATCCCACCCGACCGTAAAGCAGTACAATCATTAAACCTGCAACTACGGGAGAGATGGCAAAAGGCACGTCTAAAAGGCTGATTAATAGCGTGCGGCCCCGAAATTTATTGCGACCAATTACCCAGGCTGCACACAAACCGAATACTGTATTTATAGGCACAACTATCAGAGAAATTACCAGGGTAAGTTGCGCTGCGTGCAGAAAATCCGGCGAAGTTAAGTTAGACAAAAATGGATCAAATCCCTTTCTGAAAGCTTGATAAAAAACGTTGAGAGTGGGGATAAATAAGACCAGAGCGAGATAGCCGATCGCAATTCCGATCAAAGTTGGTTTTACCCAAGCTTTTTCCTGACTCCGGCTAGAACCACTGGGCGGAAATTTGTAACCAACGGGTGAATTGATATTAGCCGTCATAGCGTCTTCTCCATGCTTGTAATAGATTTATGGCGAACAGCATTGCCAGGGAAATAGCTAACATGAAAGTGCCAATAACTGTTGCTCCTGCATAGTCGTACTGTTCCAACCTTTGGAAAATTAAAACTGGCGCGATTAAATCTTTGAACGGTATGTTAGAAGCTACAATTACAGTAGATCCGTACTCGCCAACCGCTCGCGAAAATCCGAGTGCTACTCCGGTTAAAATAGACGGAAATAGTGGCGGCAAAACTACTCGCCAGAAGGTTTCAAATTGAGAAGCCCCTAAGCACCAAGCTGCTTCTTCGATATCTTTTTCCATTTCGTTTAAAACTGGCTGTACCGTTCTAACGATAAATGGCAAGGAAATAAATATCATCGCTATACCTACACCCAATCGAGTAAACGATATCTTGATTCCCAAAGGTGCAAAAAGCGAACCAATCCAGCCGTTATCGCTGTAAACTGTGGCGAGGGTTAAACCTGCGACGGAGGTGGGCAGGGCAAAAGGCAAATCGACGATTGCATCGACAATCCGTTTTAAGGGAAAGTCGTAGCGGACTAATACCCAGGCAATTAATGTGCCGAATACTCCGTTAATTAATGCTGCAATTAATGCCGTAAAGAAGGTGACATCGTAGGCGGAAAGGGCGATCGGACTGGTGGCAATTGCCCAAAATTCGGCGGGGTTTGCTGTGCTGGCTTTCAGCAGCATTGCTGCAACTGGGAGCAATAGCATTAAGCTGAGGTAGCCTAGGGTGATTCCCCAAGGTAATGTGATTTTGCCGATCGCCCTTTTGATATTTTCGATCGGAGATTGAGGGTTACTGATTGCAGATGATTCAGCCATAAGTCAATAGTTTTGAGTTGGAAAGAATAATTGCGCTCCGGGGAGGGTTTTACCAAAAATAATTGCCTAAAACCACTCATCTCGTAAACCCGCCCCGGCCACTACTGTCTAATCGAACCTTGGATTTTGTCAAAAACAGCTCCGTCATCGAAGAATTTCTTCTGAATATCTCCCCAACCTCCTAAGTCTTGAGCTGTAAATAGGGTTTTGATGGGGGCATATTTTTGGACAAATTCTGGTTCCGCCGCTACTGTCGCATCTACTGGGCGGAAGCCTGCTTTGGCAAATTCTCGCTGAGCTTCTGGGGTATACAGAAATTTGACAAATGCTTCGGCGACTTCGCGAGTGCCGTGTTTATCAACGTTTTTATCGACAATGGCAATCGGATTGTCGATCGAAACATTGACTTCGGGAATAGTATAAGTCGGTTTTTCGCCTTTCTGACCAGCCAGAAGAATCTCGTTTTCGTAGTTAATTAAGGCGTCGCCTTGGCCTTGTTTGAAAAATACGTCGGTGGCTTCGCGGGCGTCTTTAGTCAGGATGGGGACGTTTTTGTAAACTTTAGTAGTCAAGTCTAATGCTTTGGTTTCGTCTCCTCCGGTTTTAACAACCGAACCCCAAAGTGCGAGGAAATTCCAGCGTGCAACGCCTGATGTTTTAGGATCGGCAGTAATCACTTTTACTCCGTCTTTGCTTAAATCTTCCCAGGTTTTGATGCCTTTGGGATTACCTTCGCGGGTGACTATTGCTCCTACGGATTTACTGACTATACCTTCGTTGGGGACTTCTTTTTCCCACCCGGGCTCAATGAGTCCGGCTTTTTCGATTTTTGCGGTGTCGAGGGCGAGGGCTAGGTGTACGATGTCTGCTTCTAACCCGTCAATTACGGCCCGAGTTTGGGAACCGGAACCGCCGTAGCTTTGGTTGAAGGTGACGGTTTGGCCTTTTTCTTTTTGCCATTGTTCTACAAACTTGGGAATTATCGCTTCGTGGGCGGCTTTGGTGACGGCGAAGGATACTAGGGTTAATTCTACGTTGCCTTTGTTAGCTGCTGGGGTAGCACCGCCTGGAGTGGCTGCGGGGTTGTTGGTGGTTCCCTGGCCGCAGGATGCAACCGCCAGACTTAAAGTTATTCCCACTAAAAATAGGGACACAAATCTTTTCAGGGTAGTAAATGATTGATTTGTGCTGGCTGATGGCTGCTGTGGCCAGTGAAGGTGTTGAGTTAGGCGTTGCCACGGGCTCATTATATTTGTTCCTAAACGAGAAAGTACGGTTATTAGGTCGGAATACCGTAATTATGGTTGTGAAGTACGATTATAGACAAGAGCGAGTCAAAAGGCAACAAAAAAAACAAATTGGGGGAACTCAGGGTCGATCGCATATCCTGAAGTCTTTTCCGTCGGTGCTTTGGATTCAGATTCGGGGTAAAATGTAAAGTGTATAAATACTATTATTGAGTTAAGGTGCTAAACTTGCGCCGCTGCACGATACGCCTGCACGATACGCCTTACATATATCATCGGCCGATCGCCCAAATCTAATAGCCCTGCCAAGAGTCCCCGCCCCAGTGAGATATGCCTGACTCGCGCGATCGCCCTTAAGTAAGAAAAAGTTTTAACTGGTATGTCCTTACCCCGCCCAGTCTCAGACACCCTAATTGAACTGTTGAAGCCTGTAGCCTCTGAATTGGGAGAAAGATTGGGGGCAAACGCTGTCAGCGAACGCTATGCAGAAATTGAGCCCTCTGGTTCTTCAGCTTTAAACCAGCAAATCAAAAAAGACCCCCGCTGGATTAAAGCACAAATGAGATATTTGCAGCGGCAGCAGGCCAGAGAACAAGAATTAATCGCCCTCGTGGGCGCAGAAGAAAGGGTAAAGGAAGAACGGGCTAATCGAATTAAGGCACAAGAAATAAGAGATAAGCGGGCAATTAGCCGACTTTGCCGCGACTTAATGCGGGAGTTTCAATCAGAAGCAATTCGAGTTAAGCTGAGCGAAATTCAAACTATTTGGGACAGGGACAACTGGTTTTCTAATTTGAGCAGGCAGGAAACTGAACAGATTTTGCAGCAGCAGCAGCAGCACCGATTGCTGCTGTTAGTTGCTCCCGCAAAAATTAGCCAAGATTGCCCGGATTCGTTTCGCCACAATCTGAATATCGAGCTGCCGGCTAAGTTAAGAGCTTTTTTGAACCAGCACTACCCCCCGCATGGAGATTTGTGCCCGGTTCAGTTTTACGGAGACTATTTCAAAAAATCCATTTCTGATATTGATGTGGAGCGGTTGCAGACTGTTTTGTCTCCCGTACCTACAGCTATACTGTACAGCGATATCAGCGATTATGAAGTTAATTTTCATGTGGGTTTTTGGGGAGTTATCAATCAGAGCGTTTCTCTAGTGGCGATGCAGCCTTGGAATTGGGAAGAGGTTTATCACCAGTTGGAGGCGCAGGGGAAAGATAAAAAGCTGAGCCTGCGGATTATTCGGCAAATAATTGTGACTATTCACAAGTTATTGGCGGCTTTTTTAGCTGATTTGTATTATTTAAATATCGATTTTACTCACGAACCTCAGTTATTTAAATTAGAGGCGGAATTTGCTCAGGAATGGTTTTCTAAAGATTGGGCCCAACCGTATATTGAAACTCTTAAAGAAATTCAGGAGCAGCAGCGAATAGTCTATAAGGGAGAGATGCGGCGGCTGGCGCTGCGAGAGGCGAAAGCTAGGGCGGAACGCCAGCGTTTGGAGGAGGCTGAACTCAAACGCAGAGAGGAAGTTGAGGCGGCAGCTAAGCGGGTGAAGGAATTAGCTCACAAATTAAAACATCAGAAATGGCGGTGTGTATATACGCTGCCAGGACATTCATCGTTTGTGAATTCTCTGGCCATTAGTCCTGACGGCAAAATTTTGGCTAGCGGTAGTTGGGATAAAACTATTAAGATTTGGAATTTAGAAACAGCGGAATTAATGGGCACTCTGACGGGACATTCCGATCGCGTAAATTCGGTTGCGATTAGCTATGACGGAAAAATGTTGGTCAGCGGCAGTTCGGACGAAACAATTAAGTTTTGGAATTTACACAGTGGCGATTTGCTGTGTACTTTTCCCGGACATTCTATGGAGGTGAATTCGGTGGCGATTAACCCGAAGCGCCAGGTAATTGCTAGCTGCGGCGGGGCTGATAATACGATTAAGCTGTGGAATTTGCGGAGTGGTGAGTTGCTGCGGACTTTGAAGGGTCATTCGGACAATGTGAATGCAGTGGTTTTTAGCCCGGACGGTAAAATATTGGCGAGTGGCAGTTCGGATGCGACGAGCAAGGTTTGGGATGTGGAAAGCGGTAAGTTGCTGCGGACTCTTTCGGGGTTGAATGTTGGGGTGAATTCTGTGGCGATCGCCCCGGACGGTCAGGTTCTTGCTAGCGTGAGCAATGATTATACGATTAAGCTGCGGAATTTGCAGACGGGCAGTTTGTTGCGGATTTTAAATACTCATTATGCGAAGGGAAAGGGTGTAACGAATTTAGGAACGAATGAGGCGCTGCATATTTTGCAGAATTATGTGAGTCGGGGCGATTCGGTTGCTATCAGTGGGGACGGTTTGACTTTGGTTAGTGGCTGCGATGATAATACGATTAATATTTGGAATTTGCAGACGGGGGAGTTGTTGAGCGCTCTTAAGGGACATTCGGGTACGGTGTACTCGGTGGCGATCGCACCTTCGGGCAATTTGCTCGCCAGCGGCAGTGCGGATCAGACGATTAAGATTTGGCGGTGCGATTAGTTAATTGGCAGTGGGCAGACAATTTCGGTTTTGCCCTTACGGGGAGGGGTTTTGAGCGAATTTGAAAAAAAAATGGCTGGGGGGGTTGCGCTAATGACTATAAGTTTGCTATATTAAGTTTCACTGCTGGTGTAACTCAGTTGGTAGAGTAGCTGATTTGTAATCAGCCTGTCGCAGGTTCAAATCCTGTCACCAGCTTTATTAGTATAATTTTGAGAGATATAACTATCTACAAATCACAAGCTCTATGTTGACGATCGAGCAAATTGAAGCCGCTATCCTGGATCTACCACCAGATAAGTTTCATCAACTTTTGGAATGGTTTTTTGAGTTGGATTATCGGCGTTGGGACGAGCAGTTAGAACAAGATATTGCTGGCGGTAAGTTGGAAGATTTAGCCCAGGAGGCGATCGCAGATTTTGAGGCGGGGCGCTATCGGGAAATTTGATGCACTACACGACTCGTCGATTTTGGGAATGCTACAACGCTTTACCTGAAACCGTAAAGCTTTCAGCCGATCGATGTTACGAATTACTCAAAGCCGATCCAACTCATCCATCGCTGCATTTCAAAAAAGTCGGCAAGTATTGGTCAGTCAGAGCCGGACAAGACTACCGAGCTTTGGGTATAGGGATTGAGCAGGGTATTTTGTGGTTTTGGATCGGCGCGCACGCAGAGTACGATCGGCTTATTGGCTAATAGTAACATCAATTTTACCTAACGCAGCGCAGGCTGTTTTCAACCATTCAATTGTTGCTGCATCAAGTACGGGTTCCAGCTTCTCGACTACCGAAGCGTGATAATTATTCAACCATGCGAGTTGAGTCTTTGACAGTCGATCGACATTTATCAATTTGCGCTCAAACGGAATATACGTCAGCGATTCAAATCCGTACCAAACCGAACCGTTTTTTGAGGGCATTTCCCTGACAACATAGAGATTTTCGATGCGAATTCCGCCCCATCCCGGTTCGTAATATCCCGGTTCGATGCTCGTTACCATTCCGGCTTCCAGGGGATATTGTACCGATTTGCTGATGCCGTTTGGCCCTTCGTGACCGGCTAAAAACGCGCCGACTCCGTGCCCGGTGCCATGTCCGTAGTCTAGCTGTTGTTGCCATAATACCGCACGGGCGATCGCATCTAATTGCGCTCCCGTTGTTCCTTTGGGAAATTGCTGCATTGCACAGTTGATGTGCGCGATTAACACTGTGGTGTAGTGTTCTATTTGTAGCGCCGTCGGTTCTCCGATACTTAGTGTTCTCGTATCGTCGGTTGTACCTGCTAAATATTGCGCGCCTGAGTCAAGCAGCAGCAATTCTCCGGGTTTTAAGGTGACTTCTGGGCTGGGGGTTCCGTAGTGTACGATCGAGCTATTGGCTCCCGCACCTGCAATCGTTCTAAAAGTTAAAGTCTGAAAATCAGTTTCTTCCTGGTAAAATCTTTCGATGCTTTCTTTGACATCAAACTCCGTCAAAACCTTACCATTTTCTAGTTGTTCTGTCAACCACTTCAAAGTCAAAGTTTTCGCTCGACTTGCTTTGAAATTGGCTGATTTCATCTGCTCAATTTCTACGGGATTTTTGCGAGCTTTCATCCCTTCCACCGGATGTGTCTCAAAAACTATTTCGATGTTGTATAACTGCGCTTCTTGATGGTTTAATATTAACTGGTACGTGCCTGCTGTGCTGTGTTTCGGGTCTAAAAGTACCCGAACTTTATGTGGCAAATTTACGCAAGTTTCTAATGTATGCGGATAGTCTGCGTAGGGAAGCAAAGTTACATCCGCCCGCAATTCTTGCTTGATTTCTAGTGAAATTCGTTCGGTATTTGTAAACAAAAATGCTGAATCTGTGGTGACAATGGCATAGGATATGAAAATGGGAATGTGGGGAATATCCGAGCCTCGGAGGTTGAACAGCCACGCTATTTGATTGAGGTTGGTAATCGGAAGCACATCGATGTTGGCTTTTTGCATCGCTTCCCTGACTCTGGCTAATTTTTCGGCGGCGGTTTCTCCGGTCAGGGATACAGGTAAGCTAAATATGGGCTCTGCATCAATCGCGGGTAAAGTCTCTGCTGTTTGCCAAGGAGTTTGCGATCGTACTTTGTCTGTCAAATTCTCCCGGATTGGTATGAGCTCAATCTCCGCATTCGCGAATTTTTTCACCCAATTTTGATATTGCTCTGTCGCTACAGTAAACGGGTCAAAACCCAGGCGAATTTTAGTTGATTTTTCTGCCGATTCTACCGCCAGTTTTTCTAAAGTTTCAATTAAGGTTAAATTTCCTTCTAAGCCGAGTTTCGATATTTGAATAATTCCAGTATCGACTTGCAATTCGGCTTGTTCGTAGTAGCGGGAATCCACAAACAACCAAGCGGAATTTTTGCCAACCAACAAATCACCAGCGGAACCCGTAAAACCGCACATCCAAGCTCGCCGCTGCTTGGCTGCTGGAACTGATAAATTTAAGTGTTCGTCAACCGCTGGGATGTAATAGCAATCTAATTCATAATCTGCCATCAAATCGCGCAAGTCTGCCAGTCTTGCAGCGGAGGTATCTTGGATATTTGTATTTGCTTTTAAATTAGTGGCAACCATGTTGAATCTTCCTATTTTACTTGTTTAAAATTGTCTTCAAACCTTTAACCAATCTCCTAATACCTGCGGTGGCGGTTGCTTTTTCCAAAGCACCGTAAGCAACGCGCAAATAGCAGCCGCTATCCATGCCGAAGGTTGTACCGGGAAGCACTGCTACGTGATATTCGCGAATTAATTTTTCTACTAATTCCATTGTATCGATTTCAGTATCAACTTTCAAGAAAAAGTAGAATGCTCCGCAGGCTGGGGAAATTGTACACAAGTTTTGGATGGTATTGAGTTCGTCTAATACGAGTTGTCGCACAGATGCGATCGCCCTTACATAATTATCGCAGTAACCTCTACCAACTTGCAAGGCTCCCAGCGCTGCATACTGAGAAATTACGGGGGGACAAATCAAGATTGTATCTTGAATTTTTCTCACTGAAACGAGCAAATGTTCTGGGATTACCATATACCCGATCCGCCAACTCGCAAAACCATAGGCTTTGGAGAGGCTAAACAGAGAAATTGTATGTTCGCTGCTATTGGGAAAAGCGGCGGGCGAACAGTGTTTGACGCCGTTATAAGTAAAATATTCATAAGCTTCATCGCTGATGTGATAGATGTTGTGCTGGCGACAAATTTCGTTGACTTCCCGGAGTGCTTCGGAAGGATAAACAACACCAGTGGGATTATTTGGGGAAATGGTAACTAGGGCTCGCGTTTTGTCGGTAATTGCTTTTTTTATAGCATCGATATTAAGTTGATAATTGGCGTCAGTTTCTACTATGACTGGTCGGCAACTTGCCATAATTGCCGCCATTTCGTGGTTGAAGTAATAAGGTGATTGGATAATAATTTCGTCTCCCGCCGAGGTGATGGCGAGAATGGCGTTGGTAAATCCCATATTGCTGCCGGCGGTAACGACAATGCAGTTTTTGCTGTTAATTTCTATGTCGTTATCGGTTTTAAGTTTGGCTGCAATAGCATCTTGTAATTGTGGAATTCCTTCCACGGCTTTGTATTTGTGATTGTCGGTATTTGCAAAGAATTCGGGAATTCGGTCAAATGATTCTTGTGGCGGATTGTAGTAAACTACGCCTTGTCCTAAAGATATTGTTCCCGGATTTTGGCGGATCAGTTCGCCAACTACTGGAATTATTGGCGACTGTACCGATTGCATTCGAGTCGGGGGATTTTTCATCATATATTATAGGTAATTGTAGGGTAGGTTTAGTGATAATGTACGTCCTTAAGCAAGTTTACTATTTCACGCACGCGCCTCTCACTTCAGGATCTATGTACTTCTATTTTAGAACCTTGGGGTGATTTAGAAACTTTAACTTGTGCGGGCAATCTTTCGCCCAATTCTCGAACGTGGGTAATCACTCCAATCAGCCTTTCTCGCTGTCGCAAAGATTCTAAAATTTGAGTAACGCTTTCGAGAGTTTCGGTATCTAAAGTACCAAATCCTTCATCTAGAAATAAGCTGCCCAAGTGAGCTCCTTGAGACAGCTTTTCTGACAAAGCTAAAGCCATTGATAAGGAAGTGGCAAAGGTTTCGCCACCGGAAAGAGTACGCACTCGTCTAGCTTCGCCGCCGTTCCAATTATCTGCTACCCAGTATTCGCCGTCTTGGTTTATTAGTTTGTAGCGATTTTCGGTTAATTCTTGCAAAATTAAGGTGGCGCTGCCGACTAATTCTGCTTCTAAATGTTCTAAAATGTAGGATTGAAATTCGTTGGATTTGAGATTCTGCGCTAAGGTGTGATAAGTTTGCTCTTGTTCTGTGAAATTTGTGATTTGCTGTGACAGTCTTTCGGCTTGTTCGAGATTTTGGGCTGCTACTTGAATCCAAGCTAACAGTTCGGCGCGGTTGTTGTTGGCTTGTTTGAGGTTTTCTTGGGCGGTCTGTTTTGCCGATCGCACTTGTGCTAAAGTATTCTCATCGGTAGTTCTGCCTGCGATTGCCTCGCTCAAATCTTTCGCCCGCGTCTCTAACTGAATTTTTGATTCCCGGTGAGAGCGAATAGCATTTTCCCATTCTGATTGTTCCTTAACTGTCGCCACCGCTGCTAAAAATGTCTCTTCTGTGAAATCAGCCGCTGTTAATTTTGCTGACCAATCCAGGTTTAACTGCTGTTTCTGGGCTTGGGCTTGTCCAAAAGCTTCTCCAGCTTGTTGCTCTCTCTCTGCGGCTTGAATAACCTTATTGTGAGCAGTTTGATATGATTTTTCGGCAACTTTCAGCAGATTTGCCAAGTCTTGTTTGTCTTGTTCTAAGACTTTTGCTAAATTAGCATAAGGTTGATATTCGGTAATTTGATAAAGCGCATTTACACAACTTTGCAACTGCTGCTGCCGGCGGTCTGATTCGGCGATCGCATCTTGATATTCCTGCTGTTTAGCTGCTTGAGTCGCCACAGCAAAATTAAATTTTTGTTGAAAATTATCATATTCCAATGATGCGAGTTGGAACTGCTGTTCGGTTTGGCGGTATTGGCGATCGCTCTCTTTAAGGAGTGCCAACTCCTGCTGCAACCCCAAGCTTTCCCACTGAGGATTTTCCAGCACATGAGTGATTTCCTGCTGCAATTGAGCAACTTTATTCGCAGTTAATTCCAACATTTGAGCAATTTCCGACTCTTTTTGCAGGCAGGCTGCTACTGCACTTTTTCCCTCAGCAGCCAACCTTTGAGCATCTTGAAAAACCTGATTTGCAGCAGCCAATTTCTGCCGCAAACCAGCCACATCGACAATATTAGAATCGGGCAAAGGAGGGAGCCGATCGCTCTCAGGATGCACCCCCCCGCACACCGGGCAAGTATCGCCAGAATTCAGCGACATTCTGACAGCAGCCACACTCTCTAAACGTGCGGCTTCCGCATTAGCGGTTTGGGCCGCTTCTAACTCGCGATCGCACTCTTTTAGTTGGATTTCTGCTGCTTCTAAATTAGCGGCAACCTGCACATAATTCTGTTGAGCTTTTTCCTTATCTGCCAGAGATTTATCCAACTGTTCTTGCTGAGTCTTTTGCTGCTTGGTAATTAGCTGCAATTCCATCAATAAGGGTGAAATTTGCTGCAATTGCTCTAAACGCTTTCCTCCCGGCGCATACTGTTCGAGCTGTGCCGCTGCTTGAGTAACTCGAAAACCCGCGCCTTGAATTTTAGTGTTAGCAGCTTGCAGTTCTTTATCTGCTGCCATAAAAAAGCGGAGTTTTTCCTGTTGAACTTTTTGGGCAAGCGCCACTTCTTTTTCTAATTGAGCGCGCTGTTCTTCATATACTTTAGCAGCAGCTAGAGCATCTTCGCGAGCCTTAATTTGTGGCGCTAGCACGTCTTCTTTGGCTTTTGCCGCATCAAATTGGTGCTGCTCTACTGCCAGCTCAGAGCGAGCTTTAATTAACTGCTTTCGCGCTGCCACCGAGGCACTTTCGGCAGTTTCATACTGACTGCGAGCCGATCGCACTAAAGCCCAATCTCCCTGTAAATGATTGGCAGCTTGCGCTCTTTCTAAACGCTGTGCTAAAATTGCCACCTCAGCAGAATTAGCATTTAATTGGGCCAGTTGTTGTTGTAACTCTTGCCAGCGAGCGATTTGCGAAAATAGCTGTTCCTCTTCATCTAGATCCTTTTGAGCTTTCATCACAGCGCGATCGAACTGGGGTAACTGCTGCTCTAAAATCAAAAGTTGCGATCGTCTTTGATCCACCTCATCCGCCGTCGGCGCACTCAAATCCGCTAGCTGCCTTTCCACCATTTCCCGTTCCTGTTTCAGCAACTTTGCGAGTTCATTTGTTTCCTTCCGCATCTGCTCAAAAATCTCAAATCCCGCTAGCTGCCGCAAAATTTCCCGACGTTTTGAAGTATCCCCTTTAATAAATTCATCAAACTTGCCTTGAGGCAGAACAATTGCGCGTGTAAAAGTATCAAAATCCATTCCTAAAATCTGTTCAATGGTATTTTGAACAGCAACGATACTCGTCCCCAAAGTTTCCCATTGACCATTTTGCCAGTTGTCCAAAATCACCTTATTTTCGGGAGATTTGGGACGAAAACGCCACCTTCGCGTCACCCGATACTGTGCCGAACCCACAGCAAAACGCAACTGCACTTTTAAATTTTCGCTGCCTTGACTTGCCAAATCACTTACCTGTTTGCCGCTGCGAGTTGTCGTGCCAAAAAGAGCGTAAGTCATGGCATCTAACAGCGAAGATTTGCCCGCACCTGTAGCACCAGTAATTGCAAACAAGTCGAGTTGAGAAAAATCTAAACGCTGTTCGCGGTGGAAGCTGGTAAATCCTTCGAGAATAAGTTCGAGTGGACGCATACTGATTTTAGTTTTAGGATTTGGGGTTTTAGATTGTTATATTCAGGTCTACTGTCTTCCTTCTACAGTCTTCCCGATCCCCCCTAACCCCCCTTAACAAGGGGGGGACAAGAGTATTATCAAAGTCCCCCTTCTTAAGGGGGATTTAGGGGGATCTAGACTCGACTACAAGCGACATTGAGCGTGGGTTTCAGTCTTAAAACTATTTGAAATTTGAGATTTTGGATTTTGGATTGTATTTTTTTACCCATTTAATTGTTAACTGTTTCCTTAAACTTCTTGTACAAATTTTTAAATTCCTCCAATACTACCGGTTTCGGTGTCGTTCCCAAGCGGTTTTGATAATAGTTGCAAAACTCTGCTGCCGGATCGAAATTATTGGGATCGATATTAGTTATTTCTGTTGCTTCTAGCGCTGCATCTGGATAGCGCGGTTCAATTAACAGCGCTTGAGAACAAATTTGGCGCACTCGATCGGCAAGTCCGATTTGCGGACTGTCCAGTTCGACAATTACTTTCAAGAAACCCGGATGGTACTGATGAGCTTGTAAAGTTTCATCGAGATTGTCGTTATGACATTTAAGCACTTTTAACGGCTTGTGGCAAGCCACCGGCTTAAATTCCACCTTTGCCTGACTTCCCGGCTCAACTTCTATCAAGCAAAATCCTTTTTCCTGTTCCGCTTCTCCAAAATCTAACTGAATCAAAGAACCGGAATAATAAGCGGGAGAAGTCTCAGAAATCCGCTGGTGAATGTGGATGTGTCCGAGGGCAACATACTGAGCTTCCGGCGGCAGAGTTTGCGATGATAGCAGGTATTTTTCTCGCGTGTAATAAGCGACTTCGGATTTTGCTAATCGAGCGCCGTCAATGCTCATGTGTCCCATGAGAAAATTGACAGTATTGTCTCTAAAATCCCTGGTTAAATCTTCGAGTAAATATTTTACTATTTCGCGGTAATCTTTTCGGCGATCGGCATCGCCAGACTGCCAGAGAGAATTAGCATCTAACAGTCTTTGTTCGGAAGCAAAAGGCATCGCTCCCACGCAAAGTTTACCGCTTTTTGTATTAAGAGTAATTGTGCCGCCGTCTGCGGAAAGCCTGGGTTTGCCTAAAGCGCGAACACCGGCGAGGGAAAGCAATTGCGCGATGCTGTCGATGCGGGATGCCGAATCGTGATTACCGGCGATCGCAATTGCGGGAATTCCTGCCGCTTGGAGTTCGCAGAAAAAGTTATAAGCAATGCGTTCAGCGTAAGCGGGAGGGTTGGGCACGTCGAAAATGTCGCCGGCAACGAGCACAGCATCGACATCCAAGGCTTTTGCTTGCTTCAAAATCTGTTCGAGGGCGATCGCAATTTCAAAAGTGCGATCGATCCCTCGAAAACGTCGCCCTAAATGCCAGTCAGCAGTATGAATTATTCGCATAGTACGAGGAGTTTTTTGTTTATGTTAACTGAGATGTTGTACCATTTTCAAGAACGGGCAAGATGCCCGTTCCACAAAGAATAAATTTCTTGTGGAACGGGCATCTTGCCCGTTCATAAAAGCCTGATTTAAAATGGTAAAATATTTCAGTTTTAATGCTTTGTGCGATCGCGGTATAAAGATCTGCCACAGTTTATGCCTCTTCCTGTTCTCGAATTGCTCTTTCAATCTCATCAGGATATGCCTCAGCATAACTAAAAGCATTCACCAAATCTACGGCACTCAGATCGGGATGACCTTCTAAAATATGAGCATCTGTGGCACTTTGACGGCGATAACTTACCAACAGCCAAACAGGAATCCGAGTTTTTCGGATACAGGCTTCTGTGCCCATGACACCGGGAGTCTTTTGAATTCCCGGCCAAAAGTTGCTTAAACTTTGGGCTAGGAATTGTATAGCTTGAGCCTTTTCTTCGGGAGTTAAAGCCAAGAGTTGCGGTTGCAATTCTTTGAGTGTCATCTTCGTAGTAACTGAAGTCATAAATATCAACTTTTATCGTCCTAGAGGTATTCTAGCACTATTATACTCACAACTTTTCTTCCACCGGCTTCACATCGTGAAACCGAGTATAATCAACCACCCGCCCTCCCGTCGCCGATTTCAAAAGAATATCTACAAATCGCATATTCCACATAATTTCAGAGGCTACAAAAGAATGTCGCGCGTGAATAGTTTGCGAAACTGTTTCGTCAATTCCTGTTAAAGTAATTACAATTTCCGCTTGCTGTTCCATCAAGTCTTGGGCAGTAAGTTGGTACAAAGGACTGCTCTCCTCAATTGCGTGCATAACCGTCCAAGTTAAGGCAAAAACCGGAGAGTGACTTCGCACTAATTGCAAATCGTAAAAACGCCGCATAAATTCTCCTTCCGCTGTTACCTCGTTGCGGATCAAAGTAGCTCGCTGCTGCGCTTCTAAAATTTGGTTGAAACGCTGATTTGCAGTGCGGTACATCAGAGTCGGAACGCCGTTGAAAGGAGCGATCACAGCTACCCGGCTGAAGATAACTCTAGCTGTTGGTCTGGAAAATCTCGAAAAAGCCAGTCCCGTCACCATCGCCACTCCCCACAAACCAAAAAGCGCTTCGATCGCAACTATAGTATTAGCGTAATCCGTGCGCGGATACATAGCACCGTAGCCGATCGTCGCCATTGTTTGCACGCTGAAAAAAAAGGCATCTTGGAAAGAACCGGGCCGCGCGTTAGCAATGCAATCTCCTCCCGCCAAGTATGCTAAGGCAAATAAAGAATTCGCGACTGTATACGACAGACAAATCAGCAGGAAAAATCGCGGCCAAGAAAGAGTTAGCAGCCTGTGGTAGAGGTCGGCAAAATGCAGGCGCGGTACTCCCAACTTGACAATATTTAAGGGGAATTGTCCTTGGCGGCTGACTAAACGCGCCTGTTGCTGGCGGTTGCGGTTGCTTTTCATTGCGATTTGTAACTGCGGCTGTTTCAATTTGTAACTATTGCTTTGACCGGGAAAACTTATCCTTTAGACTGATGTCTGATTCCAAAAATTCGGATACAAGCGGAGTTTAGAAATGGTTGAGCTTAACTGGCATGACTATCTCGTTATGGTTTCTTTTGTGGCATCTATTGCGGGTCTAGTCCTGCTGGGTGATAATCGTGACTCGCAGCCAACGGACGATCGCACTTTGAGCGAAGAAATCCTAATCAAGATGAGCTTTACTTACTGGATAGTGTACTGCATCTCTTTTTTCGGGCTGAAACTTCACCTACCAGAGGATAGCTGGTTATTGCTCAGTTTGAAGCTGACTACGGTTCTTTCTTACTTGTTGACTGCTTCTAGCATACTCAGCCTGCCGCTGCAACGCATGGCTGTCCGACAAGTTGAAGATTAAAAAAAAGTTTTTGTAGTGAGGACTTCAGTTCTTTCGATCGCGCTGAAGAAAAACTAAAGTCCTGACTGCAAAGCTATTTGAGTTATATTACCGGGCAATAAACTCACAGTTAGCTGTGAGTATGCCACGAACTCGGTTGCTTAGGATTTAAAGCCTTTAGAGCTTTTCTTTTTATCCTGCGGTTTAGACTTTGACTTATTAACTTCGCCTAAAGCTTCCTGAAATAAGTTGTGCAGGTGCACGGGAACGCTGGCAATTTCGGGGAGTTCTGGTTCTAAGGGTTTTTTAAACTCTTGCAGCAAAGCATCTAAATCGCGATCGATCTGAAAGTCTGCACGTTCCAATACAGTTTGCAAAATTTGTTCTAATTTCGCTGAATTAACTTTAGCTAACCGTTGCCAAATCCAGACATTAATTGCAGGATCTTCTAGATAGTTACGCACCAGCTTTTCGTAACCGGGAACGGTTGAAAAGTCTGCGGCTGCTAGCAGTGCAGTAAATTGAGCGTAAGTAGACAAAAAGGTTTGTCCCCAGCGAGGATGAGAAAGTGCTGTCACCTGTTCGGCTTTCTTGAAGCGATCGGGCAATTCAACTTTCGGCATTACCATTTTTGAGTGAGGATCGCTATCGATCCCTACCTCCACTGAAGACGGATCTGCACCGGCTGCTGCTATAGCTGCTGCTTTAATTTCTTCTGCATCGACTCCAGCATCTTCAACGATCTCCGCCAGAGATTTATGTTCATCAATGCCGATATCCGCTAGGCGTTTTTTAGTGATGAATTCCTGAAATTCAGCCAACTGTTTATTCAGGTGATATCCCGATAGCGTAACTTCCTCACTGCCAAAAAATTCGGTAAAATCTTCGTGGTACTGTTCTACCGAATGCCAAGCTTGCTCTAACAATTCCGGCGCATCGCTGTATAGGTTATTTTTGTGATTTTGCTTGAAATTGCCGATCGCCACCGCCAACTTCGGCTTGCCCAATTTCCCCATCGGTATCGGAGGGCCCGATAGTATCCACCAGTCATCGGTGAGAGGAGCAATCCGAGCCCGCAAGATTTCTCCTAACTTAAAGCGAGACATTTCTGCAAGAAAATTAGGACTGTTGGGCTTGACCACGTAGTGCTTAGCCGTCAGCCAGTTCATCAGTTCAAACCTGTCGGGGGAAAGTTGAGTGATTTCAAATAAGCCGGTGAAGCTTCTGTGTTCCCAACTTTCCAGCAAGCTACGATCGCTCTCGGTTAAATCCGGCTGACTTTCGACAAAGAGGTCGATCGGGGTTTTCTCTCCGACTTTACCTTCGATGGTAAAACTGTCAATCACTTGATTTTGCTGAGCAATATCGTAGCGCTCGCCGGTCGATCGAGCGGCAGCATAAGCTTCCAAAGCTACCGCCAACTCTCCCTCAGCATCCAGCACAAAGTCAATTAAATTTTGCTTGAGTGTCCAAGCTCTTTCCAACATTTCATCCACAATTTATACCGATTTTGAATGAGGGGATTTAGATTTTTAACAATTATCGGGCTTGAAGCAACCAACGCTTTACGCTGGGGCTGCGATTGAATAAAGCGCATCGCGAACAATGACAGAAATATGCGATCGATGCCTCAGTCCTGAATAAGTTTAATTTTAAGGCTAATAGTCAAAAAAAAATGTTAATCTCAAACGGAAGCATCCCGATTTTGTAAAAAGCATTTTTTAGGAGTGCGATCGTCCCGCACAGCAAAGCCTCTACGTATCTAGCGAGTTCTCACAGCGAACAGTCCTGTGAAATAAAAATAGTGCTGAAAAATGGGATTTCAAGGGATCATAAAAATACCCTCTCCGATGTAGAGAGGGGCTGAAAATCCCCAAAAACTTCGCTAAACTCGCGTTAAAAACTGTGCTATCTATCAACAACAGTCCAAGACGCAGCAGCCGGGTTTTTTTTTGATCAAACACTTCTCTCCATTCCGGTACCCGGCTAAAAATAACCGGAACATTTGAGTTTGTGTGTCTCCAAGACTGAGAAATACTTGGCGTAAGCCCTTAGCGGCCGTCTTTGTCAATGTCGCCAGGAACAGCCCGTTCCACCCGATCCCAAGCGTCGCGCGTGGCGTGCTTAGCTTTTTCCCAACTCACTTTAGACTTACCGCGATTTGTTTCGTAGTCGCGCTGCAAATCCGGTTCGATCTCGTTGAATTTCTTACCGGTAGCGCCATAGCGACTGTATCCCTCATAACCGGTGCGGTATGCAGGCTGATAGTCTTCATAAGTTGCGCTAGTGTCCACGTAAGGACGGGAACTATAGTTGCTTTGCCAGTAAGCCTCTTCTACCGTCGGGTCGATCGCCTCGCCCACACCTTTGCCCACCAAACCGCCGCTAAACGAACCCACAACAGCGCCGACAACTGCTCCTACAGGCCCGCCGATGGCACCGCCGATCGCAGCACCCGCAGCACCGGCACTCGCCGCACCAATACCCGTTGCCACTGGATGAGCCCCTGTTTCCCCCGAAAGCGGGTCGAGGTTAGCATCAGGTTCATGTACCGTTTTTTTGTCATCGCTCATGATATTTTTTCCTTTTATCTAAATGTAACTATTATTAAATTTACCTTTTAAATTCATATCTATTCATCTGCCTTAAGGATGAATCTGCTAGCTTCCAAAGGAGGGAAATGAGAAAATACTTCTCCAATCAAAAAGTAGTTTTACACACTACTCTCAAGCGATAAGGTGCGCCGAGGCGCACCCTAAATCATTATGTTCAATTGAGTTCTGAGATCGGCTTTATTGTGTACTCACTGAAGCTGTGTATTTACCAGCAACTTGAGTTATATATAAATCTCTTGATTTATTAGTTGCCTGTGACCTTTTCGATCAAATCTTCAGCTTTTTGAACTATTCCTTCTTGCGGGTGTTCTCCCTTGTACTCTTTTAAGCTTTCGTCGTAAGCTTTCTCGACCTTGGCAGGATTTTGAGAGGTTTTGACTATTTCTTCGTAAGCTGCTTGGGGATTGAGATCCTCGAAACTTTCTGCGGGGTCAGTAATTTTAGCTTCTGGCGGCGCCTGAGTTCTATCTTGACCTGCGTAAGCAGTCTGACTGGGTACTACCGCTAGACTTAGCAGACCCATGAACGCCAGGGTACAGACCAGCAAAATGCTTTGGCTCAATGTTTTTCCGAGAGCTTTTAAAACCCGCTTCATATCAACTTCTCCTCGTATTTTTCCGCAAAAATTATGGTGTTTGTCGCCCCTTCACTGCGATCGCACATTGACAACCTTGGTTCAAGCGCAATCTTTGTCGCAGCTACCGCATCTAGAGCGAGGCAAAAGGGATGTTTCTCGTGACATCCCATATCTTAAGCGCCTGCTTGTTACTATTCCTTCTACCAAAAGATAGATTAGTTATACAAGCGGAACTCATCTCCTATGAGCGGCGATCGCAATTCCTGCGAGGAACCCTATCTAGGGGTTTTCTCATCTATTACGAAGCCCCTGACTCTTCTTTTTCGGCGCGTCTTTCGCGTCTTCGCCCTTCTGGAAAAAATTCCATTTCTCAACATTTTAAATTGCTATAAATAACCTAACTCACTACAAAACCACCTGCTCTATCTCTAGGTTTCTGTTCTGCATAGCTCGTTCAAATAGCTCAGTAGAAAGAGCTTGCTCTACCGACCAAACGCCAGGTTTTTCCAGTTTACCTTCTAACATTAATTGAGCTATGCTGCCAGTACCGATGCCCGTAGCGACGGCAGCACTGGGGTGTACCGCTGTCGAGCAAACTTTAGTCGGTTTGCCGTTTTTGAGACCAGTCACTTGCGATCGCACTGCCACACCAACCCCACTAAAACTATTAGTAACACTGGTCATCCCATAACTGACATAGGAGAGAAATTCAATCACGGAGTTATTTTTGAGCCAGCTAGCCGGCCAATACTTGGCAACAAACCAGGTAAGGTGATTGTAAAGGTCGGGAGACGTACCGAATTTAGTCACAACTGATTTGACGGGGAAAGTTTCGGGCAAAGTGATTGCTTCCGGCATATCGAACCAGTAAACCCCTGTGTTGCCGTAGGGTGCGGGAAATTCAATTGTTTCGCGATCGCTGTAGGGTTTTACTTGCTGCCACTTGCGATCGGCCCAAACGTCAAAAGGGGTTTGCAAACCTAAAAAAGTGGTTCTCATGACGGTAACGCCAGCGCCGCCCGAACCTCCGACAACATAACTCAAATGGATGTGTTCTGCTTCATCTAATTGTTCCACATCTCGCCGCACCATGCTATTAGACACACCGGGAAAAATTCCCGTATTAATAATAGCCGTTATCCCAGCATTTTTAGCAGTTTCGCGCAATTCTAAAGCCCTGCGAGTAAAACTGCGGCTGTCGCTGACATCAGTATAATTAACACCTGCTTCTATGCAAGTTTTCAATACACTGGCGTCTCGGTAGTGAAAAGGCCCGGCACAGTGAACGACGAGATTAGAGGATGAAACCGCTTGGTGCAGGGCTGCACTGTCTGCTAAATCTAAAGTTTGGAAATGCACCCGATCCGGCGGCAATCCCCGCCCAATAGAGGCTTCAGAATTGCGTCCGGTAACAGTAATTTCCGCGTCGGTATGGGTAACAAGGTCTTGGGCAACGCTGCTGCCAATTCGTCCCCGACCGCCGACAATCAAAACTCGGTTTGCCATCGCTAAAAAAAGGGTAACGCCACTTCTCAGTTTCTCAAATTGGGGTCAGCGTTTTCATCCGCATAAAGTATGAATTGAGGAGAATGCGAGATGCTGGGGGATCGGCGGCGATCGCCCTGATCCAGAGATGGGCAGGGGCGAGAGACAAAGAGAATGAGTTGTTAATTTAGTCCCGTACTAGCTTTACCAATCGGGAGCAACAATAAACCCCCAAGAAGTAACTCTGACTCGCTCTCGCCCTAGAATTGTAGCAATCTGAACAACTCGATCGTATTTTTTAGCTTCCAGGATTTTTTTGAGCTAGATGTTTCAATGCCTCATATTTGATTGATTCATCAGTTATCAATAGAGCAAATTTTTGAATTTTATCCAAATATTTTTGGGTATTTTTTGAATATACCTCTTGCCAACTAATTTTAGTTAGGCTATAAAAAAATTGCTTAATGGGAGCAGAGTGGGGAGCATCTCACCTGGGCAGCCCAGCTAAAAATTGCAGGTGGGAACCCGATCGAAATCGTCGCCGCTGTTATGGTCTCCGTTGTAATTTGTTGTCAGCACTTTACAATTATGAGATCGCGAAGGGTACTAACAGAAACAGAAAAACTTTACATCCGAGGATTGCTTTCCGGTTGCAGTCCCGCCGAAATCGCTCGCCAACTGTTTCAGAGTTCCAAAAGTGCAGAATTTTATTTATGTAAAACTTTATACCAATATGTTAAAAAACTCGCAGATGTACCTAACGAACCTGTAGGAAATTGGCGCAATATTTGCGATCGGCTACAGGAAGCCGGATCGAAAACTCTGCCTTCTCCTGAAGTTAAAATAAATAATTCTGTACCCACAGAAGCATTAGTAAAAAGAGTTGGTATAGGTGTGATTGAGAAAAATACAATATCAATTGATATTAACATTCGACTAGAATTCCCCTCTACTGAGGAAACTCCGAAAAAAGAAGATTTGGATAAAGAGGATTAGATGGGCGATCGCACTTGGGGACAGAAACGGCGCTCGCCCCTGCACAGAGAGGCAAAAATGTTAATAATCTTATAGCTGATAGTTTGAGAAGGAACTTTTTGATAAAATATCAAAATTAAAACTGGTCGCACCCGTTGCGATTTTACCTAAAATAATCAAATTAGTCAAATTTATGTCTCGATTAAGTATCAGATCGAACAACAAAGCTCTGGGCTTTGTGGTGGGTTTATTAATTTTTGTCATTTTTATTCCCGGATGTTGGGCTTTAACAACTAATATTGCTCCCACACCAGTACGGCAAGTAGATAACAAAGTAGCGGTGCGTGCAGATGTACAAAATACATCAAATTCTCGCTCTTCTTTAGGAGTTGGGCTTAATGGTATTGCTGACTACTCCACACAATTACCCTTTTTAGATGCTTTCAAATCTTCTAGACAATGGATAACTCAATGCGTTAGCGGAGAACCAAGCTGTAAAGGTGAATGGGATACAGAGGAGTATAATCTTTTAAATCTTGATGAAAATGGGTGGGTGAAGTCTCTCCCATCCCCCGAAGATGCTCCTAAATATACCAGGGTAAGTACGCTATTACTGAGGGAAATCCCCAATCGCTATCCTTCAGGGCAATATATTGTTACTTATGAGGGTGAAGGTGCGATCGAATATGGCTTTGATGCCAAAAAAGATGAGGCTGCGTCGAAACCTGGGAGAGATATCCTTAATGTCGATGCCACACAAGGCGGAGGCATCATGATTATAATTACTGCTACCGACCCCAATAAAACAGGGAAGTATATCCGCAATATTAAAGTTGTTCACTCCCAAGATGAACAGCTTTTTCAACGTGGTGAAATATTTAATCCGCTGTTTATAGACAAGATTAAAAAATTTAGAGTCTTGCGTTTTATGGACTGGATGGGGACAAATGGTTCCGAACAAAAAGACTGGTCAAACCGGCCTAAACCAGAGAGTATATCCTATGCTGACAGAGGAAATGTTCCCATAGAAGTTATGGTGAATTTAGCTAACAAAGTCCAAGAAGAACCCTGGTTTAATATGCCACATCAGGCTACGGATGAATATATGACTAACTTTGCTAAAATGGTCAAAGATAGTTTAGATCCCAAGCTGAAAGTTTATGTAGAGTATTCTAATGAGGTTTGGAATTGGTCATTTCCACAATCGAATTATGCTTTGGAACAAGGTAAAGCGAAGTGGGGAGATAAAGGCGATGCTTTTATGCAATGGTACGGAATGCGTACGGCTCAAATGTGCGATATCTGGAAAGGTGTTTTTGGGGTTCAAAAGAATCGAGTTGTCTGCGTGTTAGGAACTCAAAGAGCCTGGAGAGAGTTAGAAACTTATTCTTTAGAGTGTTCCTATTGGGTAGCTGAGGGCAATAAACCTTGTTATCAACACGGGATTGATGCCGTAGCTATAGCGGGATATTTTAGCGGAAACTTGGGCGGGAAAGAAAGTGTTAGTACAGTAGAGTCTTGGTTGAATGACGCAGATGGCGGATTTGGCAAAGCTTTTAAGCAATTAAGAGAGGGCGGGTTACTGCCGGGGTTCAAAGATAGTTTGCCCGATGTTGAGAATGACTTTAAGTATTTCTTAGATGTGGCTCAAAAAAAAGGTCTCAAGTTATTTGTTTACGAGGGCGGTCAACATATTGTAGGTATTGAAGGAGTTGAGAATAACGAAAAACTGACTCAGTTTTTTATGGAATTAAATAGGCGTCCAGAAATGTATGATATCTACACCCAATTACTGAATAGTTGGAAACAAGCTGGAGGGAGTCTTTTCATGCACTTTGTGGATGTGAGTTCATTTAGTAAGTGGGGAAGTTGGGGCGCTTTGGAGTATGTGGAACAAAAGGGTTCGCCTAAGTATGATGCTTTGATGGATTTTATTGATAAGAATCCTTGCTGGTGGGATGGCTGTGCTGTCGAGGGATGATCGGGAATTGGGTGCAATCAAGAATCGTTCGATCGCACTTCCTCAAACTCTTCAGCATTCCCCGGCAAACCCGAACCCTCGCTACTCCTCAACCTGGGCGATTCCCCATTACTCGCACCGGCACCGTAACCCCCAGAATATCTGTCCTCCAAACCCGACTCCCTCAGCGCCAGCGCACTTCTTTGACTCGGCGACAATCTCTCTGTCGAACGGCGATTTGTCCCAGACATCGGTGGCTTGCGAGTTAAAGTTTTCCAAGCAGCCTTAATCCCAGTCACCACGCTGCGAGTAGTTACCTGCACATTTTGCGCCTGCTTTTTGGCGCTACCAATACTTCGATCGACCTGTTTGACAACCTCGCCCGCACTTTGCACTCCCTCGCTGACATCATCCGTCAACTCGCTAATTTCCAGCCCCGTCAACCGAATCGCCTCCAAAGTGGGCGGAAATTCGCGAGAAAGCGTGTCAGCGAGCTTTTCCACGCTGCGGGCTGCGCGTGCCAGCGCTTGCACCGCAGGTATTAAAGTCACTAAAACAGCAGTCAGGCTAACTGCTACTAGCAAAATTGAAAGTCCTAGCCAAAATATGGGATCACTCACTTGAATCTGGGATTGGGGGTTGAGAATTTCATGCCATTTAGCGGATGGGAGGGCGCGACGGGGGACTCACTTCAGTTTCAGCTTCCGACAGTGTTTGCCGTTCCCGCTGAGTCGCTTCCAAACCCGCCGCTATCGCCTCTTTGAGTCTAATCAAAGTTTCGTCCCAATTTCGGATTGCAGTTTCAGAAAGTCGATCGGCCTGCAACTGCACGCTAGTCGATAAATCTTCCGCCAACTCGGGCAAAGCATCGGCCGATTTTTTCAATATCTGCCGCGTCTCCTTGCCGGGTCGCGGTGCTATCAGCAAGCCAGTCACGGCCCCGATCGCAGAACCCACAAGCAAACCGCCAATAAAGAATCCTGAACGTTTAGTTGACATTTGTATAACTTCTCTCCATACACCAATTTTAGGGGCGTTTGCCCGATCGCAGCCCTTTACAAAGGTAGAAATATTGTTGAAAATCCTACGGAGTCAGCACGGGCGGCAATTTTAGGATAGCTTACCTGAAAGGTCGATCGCGCCTGGACCAAAGCATCCGTCCCAAACCCAGCAATCCCAAAAGTTGCTGAACCTGTTGCAGTTGCAACTCTAGTTGTTGATAACGTAGTCGCAGTTGGTGGGTACCTTGCTGCCTTTTACCAAGGAAAGCCGGCGACATAGTGAGGACATTGCTGCTACAGCGTTCGATTGCTGCGATCCGAAGTTCCAAACGTGCGATCGTCCGCCTGATTTTCCACACTTTCGCAGCGATATAAAAACAGACCAGAGATATCATTAAATTGATAATTACCACACCAGCCAGCATTATTTTACCTGCTTTCAACTAATCCCTTTTACCATCTCAATAACCTTTCAGTCGTCTGAAGACGACTTAAGCTTTGAGGCAGGGGTTTAAACCCCTGCCGGACTGCCGGAGTATTGCAACCGCCTCAAAATACCCCTTGTCAAAGTTTTAAGCCTGAGACATAGCAGGCAAACAAACCTTAGTACCGCCCAAACCGCAATAACCGTTCGGGTTTTTAGCAAGATACTGCTGATGATAGCTTTCTGCGTAATAAAACTCAGGAGCATCAATAATTTCAGTAGTAATCTTGCCGTAACCGGCCGCCGTCAAAGCCTGCTGGTAAGCATCTCGCGAAGCTTCAGCTAACTGCATTTGGCTGGCTGAATACGTGTAAATGCCCGATCGATACTGAGTACCAGAATCATTGCCCTGACGCATTCCTTGAGTAGGATTGTGACTTTCCCAAAAAACTTTGAGCAGCGTTTCGTAACTAATTACTTTCGGATCGAACACAACCAGAACTACTTCATTGTGTCCCGTCATCCCGCTACAAACTTCGTTGTAAGTAGGATTCGGAGTAATCCCGGCTGCGTAGCCAACAGCAGTCGAAAAAACTCCATTTTGTTGCCAAAATTTGCGTTCCGCTCCCCAAAAACAGCCCAGGCCAAACAACGCAGTCTCCATGCCGTTTGGAAAGGGAGGTTTGAGCGGATTGCCGTTAACAAAGTGAGTTGCCGGTACCGACATCGACTCTGCCCGTCCCGGTAATGCCTCTTGGGGAGAGGGCAGGCTCGACTTTTTGCCAAATCCAAATAGCACCATAAGTTTGTAAGGGGATCTCTGATCAACGTCTTTACCTTACTTAATAATATCAGATGTATACTGAAAATAGTGGCCCTCTTAAAGGTAGAAGGTAAAAGCCAGAAGGCAAATGTTTGTTACGGAAGGTTTTTGGTGATACTGCTCACTGCCAACGCAGTTTTAAATCACATTAGGCAGTGTTCTATGTCACCAAAACATACCTAAAATATCACCTATTGTTGAGGTATAAATCACGCTGATTTTAGACAAAACAGCCGATTATTAAAGGTATGGTGTTGTAGAAGTTATTCAATACCATTTATGGGGAGTGTGTAGAAATGAGCGCTAAACCTTGCAGTCAACCTTTAAAATCTAATCCGTTTATTACTTACCGCGACCCAATTACAGGCAAGTGGATAGTGGTAAATCAGACTTTGCCCCAAGCAGCAGAACAAGCACAGCTAGTAGCAGCTTGAGTTTTACTATTAATTTTATACCTGAAAATTAACGATTCTTTCAAACTGCAGGACTTACGCAAAAAGTTACTGCACGCGCTACTTATATTCGTAAGGTGCTTATGTTTCACATACCTAAGCACCTTACTTTGAAACATTTATCATCTCTTTTTGCAGTTCCAAATACCGATAGAGATATTCCGCAATTATTCCGTGCAAAAACAAGTCGCGTGCCGCATTAAACGGACTGTTGGGCGCTAGCGGATGGCGATTGACAATTACATGATTCCAGTCGCAATTTCCGGTAATCTCGCTGACGTACACTCCGAAGTTTTCATCTAACTGAAGCGACATCACTGCTCGCGCAAATTCGTCGCTAGTCAAACACAGAGAATAAAATACTTTAAACAATTCGATCGCAGATTCTAAATCCAGAATGTTTAGCCATCTGCGTTTTTCAAAATCTATGGCAACTTCTACTGGTTGAATACTATCATAATTTATTCCCCGTTTTTTGACGACTTGCAACCAGTTAGGATTGGTCAGCATTGCCTGGTTGTAATCCCAGACAAAGTTATAGAGAATTAAGTCGTGTTCGAGAAACGCATTGTCAGCTAAATCGCTAACAGTGCGCGGATAAAGCTTTGACTTTTCTATCTGGGCGTCGGGGCCGTTGTCAATCAAGAAGTTGATAATGTTGGAGCCGATGCAGATGTGTCGGACAATTAAATAACAAGCTTCTGGCGATACAAAATTATTTAGGAAAAATGCAGCCGATTTGTGCATTAAAGTGTAAGCGTGGAATTGAAATGGCAACAGGCGCTTTGTTGTCATAATTACCGCCAGCAACAAGTTAGCAATTACTTTTATCGGAATCAGCAAATAACTGCGAGTCCAGTTTTGCAAATCCCGGATCATATATGCTTTTGCCACTAAATCGACGGGAATAGATCGATCGCAAAACAGCACATCCCAAACATTCGGATCTCGGCGATTGTAGGGTTTGGTAGCGTAAGGTATTTTTCGCTGATCTGGGAGATTTTCGGTATCTTGTTTTTGCAGCTTTTGCATTAGCGAATTTCCTCCAATTGCAGCAAATATAAACGAGCAGTGACGCGAGCAGTTTTAACAATGCGGCGGGCAATATCATCTGTCATCCATTCGGCATTAATCAAATTTTCCAGTTTGGCTAAATGCGACTCGTCATTAGCTCCGTGGTACGCTAAAAACGATACTTGTTCGGAGTGCAAACCGAGAGTTTCTTGAATCTGTTTGGCCCACTTGCCCGCCAACTGATTGCCCAATCCTTCGATAATAAACATACTGCCAATTAAATCAACCGGATTGTCCCGCGATGCTTGGTGGAAGATAAAAGCTGATAGTGCTTCACTGCCAATATTCTTCTCATATTCCACAATCTTTGCCAATTCACCGCCCACAGAAACATAATTTTGTTCTAGCATTTGATAGTCGCGGTGTTCGTCTTGGGCGTGGCCGATAAAAGTCGATCGCAGTCGAAAGTCACTCATGTTAGAAGCAGCGCGAGCAATCCAGCGAGCTCCCTCTACAACTTGCGGGCGAAGATTGCACAGCAAAGCTTGATAATCTTCTATTGTAAACTCTCCTCGGTACAATTTGCGGACAATAGGAACAGAACGAATTTCGCGATCGAACTTCAGCCAAATCCATGCTAACTCCCGCAACAAATAAGCTTGCGGAGAGTTGGGGTGTTCGGGTTTAACGCTTTCGAGAGGCGAAGCTTCGGGAACCTCATGAAAGTTAGAAATTGCAGAACTCATAAGCTTATGGGTATTTTCCACAGCAGTTAACATCATATATGCCGTGGTAAAGCGCCCGCTTTCCGGGACAAAACAAAAGATTTTCTGTCCCGGCTGCAACTTACCCGAATTGAACAATTCCTCTAACATTAAATAAATCGAGGCGCAGCCTGTATTTCCCCGTGTGTATAAGTTGGTAAACCATTTTTCTTCAGGAATCATGCAGTCTGCTTGTTCCAGAAGTTCTACAATTTGCCCCCGGAAAAAGTGAGACGAATAGTGGCACAGCAGCCGGTCGATTTCCTGCGGACAAACTCTCCCGGCTTTAATCAACCGCAGCCAACCTTCAACGCCTAATTTCATTACATTGTCCAGCAATCGAATATTTTGCCGCAAGTCAAAAGCTCCCGCTGTGGCTGCATCGAGGTAGGAGGAATAATCCAACCAGCTTTTAGTTGATGTTTCGTTGGCTAATCCTGAATACATACAAACAGGATAAGCATTGGCGTGAGAAACGAGTTCAATCCATTCTATTTTTAAACTAATTCCTGTTGCGCTAGGATGGTTTTGGAGCAAGAATGCTCCGGCACCGTCGGAGAGCATCCAGCGCAGAAATTCTGTATCGAAAGGCAGGGGTTTTCCCGCTTGCACTGAAGTCTCTGTTTCAAATTTGGTGTTTTTGAACAGGCGCGAGGGAAATTCGGAAGCGACGGCAATTGCTGTTTGTTTTTTGCCGAGTTCGATTTGAGAGACGGCGTAATTTAAAGCACTAACTCCGGCACAGCAAACTCCTTGAGTTGAAACTATTTCTAGGGGAGAGAATTCGGAAAGTTCCCCGTGTACTGTGCTGGCAAATCCCGGTACTAATAAATCTGGTAAAGTAGTAGCGCAGGCCAGTAAGTCGATCGCCCCTGGTTCCAGATTTGCCTGGGCGATCGCGTCACGGACGGCAAACGCTGCCATTTGGCTGTTAGAATATAGTGTTTGCTGCTGTTTGTCGATCGCGTAGTAGCGCTGTTGAATGCCGTTGCTGTTGAGAATTCGCTGCCTGACTCTCGAAGGGCGCGAGGCAACTTTGCCGAGATATTCTTCCATCTCATCATTATTAATCGGTTCTCCCGGCAAAAATTTTCCCATCCGATTGATATAAGCACTGTACATGGGGTAAACCTCTAAAGTTGCTAATTTACTCAGGTTCGTTGCTTTGTTAAATCAAGCCAGAAAATATCTAAAATTGATGGTGCTTTGTGAAGCAGTGAACTTGCAAGGAGGAAGCAGCTATCTTGTAGAGTCGCCGGAAATCAGGCAAGTTGAGCAACAGCGGCAACAAGTTACCTGAAGCGGGGTGAAGTTTTATGTAATTGAGCCAATATGTAACTAGAGTTCCTTCGCAGCTTCCCGACTGAAATGGATATTGCAAAACTAGATACTTGGTATTCTCCTTCTCAACGCCGCACGGCTGTTTCGCTGTTGATGAAACGAGTAGGCGTAACTCGCACTAGGGCTGAATGCTTTATCAGGCTTTGGGTTTACTTATCGGTGAAACAGCTTCAGGAAAGCCAGCCCCGTCTCAAACCACCGCTGGCAAAACTGGAAGTGCCAGCAACAGAAGTGCAGTGCACTCACCGGGAAGCCGCCGAACTATTTTACTCCGATTCCGATCGCGGGAGCGATCGCGCCGCCGGAATGATGTTAGATAAATTAGCAGCACTCGGATTAATCGCAAAACACTTTGATGGTAACGCTACGGCAATTCAAATTCAACCAGTTTCAGAAATTTTAGATACCGCCGAACCTCAAAAGCCAGTACAACTCCAATTAGATGACTTCAACCCTCGGTGCGACGCGATTCCCGTTGCCAATTTATTAGCCACCAATTACAACTGGATGAACCGCAATACTAACGCCGTTCCCCACAAAATTGCTAAAATCCTCCGGCTTTTTGCCGATCAATACTCAAAGGGAATGCGAGTTTTGCGCCGCTCAGATAATCTCAATCCAGTCGGATTTTACTTACTTTATCCCACAGCTAGCGAATCTGAAGTAAATTTTTTTAATGCTGCTAGTAAAGGGCTTCATTTAAGTTCTATTTCCGATATCGATCCTTTCAAGATGGCGCTACCAGCAGATATAAACTGCCAGTCAGTATTTGTCCGCAGTTGGATGATCGATCCGCAGTATTTGTCAGAATACCGCATTGCTTTTCTCGAAGACGCACAAAAAGTTTTAGGCGAAATGCAAACAGATTTTCCCAATCTTTGCGACTTGTACACCCTGATGATTCACCCCATGTACGAAAAACAGTCCCTGGCTTTGGGATTTCAGAAGACTAGCAGCGATAGTCAGTTATCTGTTTATTGGATGTATCTAGCATTGGATAGATTTTTAGCATTAAATATCAAAGAAGCGTTGCTCCAACTGTAATAGACATCTGGTAAATAGCCAGCCAAGGGCAGGCAGGATGCCTACACCACAAGAGTTTTACTCGTTACTCGTTACCAGGCAGAGCCTGGTAACGGAGATCCACAGGCTCTGCCTGCAATTTTCGCAAGCAAGCGAGGCAGAGCCTCTGTACATCGGTTCCCAGGCAGAGCCTGGGCTACCAGTTAATCGCCGAATCATCTTGTTTATAAAACTTCCCGTCCCAAATAGGGTTGTAAGGCTTCCGGCACTTTTACAGTTCCGTCTGGCTGCTGGTAATTCTCCAAAATTGCCGCCATTGTGCGGCCCACAGCTAAACCGGAACCGTTGAGGGCGTGAACGAATTGAGTGCCTTTTTTCCCCGCTTCTTTAAAGCGAATATTTGCCCGCCGCGCCTGAAAATCTGCGACGTTGGAACAACTGGAAATCTCGCGGTATTTGCCAGCAGATGGCAGCCACACCTCTAAATCGTAGGTTTTTGCGGCCGCGAAACCTAAGTCACCCGTACACAATGTGATCGCCCGATAAGGCAATTTCAGCGCCTGTAAAACTCCCTCAGCATCCTGTACTAACTTTTCGTGCTCTGCCTCGGAGGTACTCGGATGCACGAGTTTTACCAATTCAACTTTATTAAATTGGTGCAGTCGAATTAATCCCCTCGTATCTTTGCCGTAACTGCCAGCTTCGCGGCGAAAGCAAGGAGTATAAGAACAGTGATAAATTGGCAACTGTTCTGCTGTCAAAATTTCACCTCTGTACAAATTGACAACCGGAACTTCGGAAGTAGGAATTAACCACAAATCATCTTGGTCACACTTGAAACTTTCTTCAGCAAATTTGGGTAATTGACCAGTAGCGGTGAGGGATTCAGTGTTAACTAAAAATGGGGGAATTACTTCTACATAACCGGCTTTTGTGTGGCGGTCGAGCATGAATTGAATAATCGCTCTTTCCAGGGCTGCACCAGCTCCAATTAAGCTCACAAAGCGGGGCTGAGCGATTTTTACGGCCCGCTCAAAGTTGAGAATTCCTAATTTTTCGCCGATTTCCCAGTGCGGTAAAATACCGGAATTGTGGGGAATATATTCGTCTCCCCAGCGCCGGATTTCGACGTTTTCTTCTTCATTTTTGCCGATCGGCGTTGAGGAACCTGGCAAGTTTGGCAGCGGTAGCAATAAAGCTTCTATTTGAGCTTTTAGGTCTTTTTCCTGTGCTTGCAGTTCGTTCGACTCGGTGCCGACTGCGTTGCCTTCTGCTTGCAGTTCCTGAATTTCGGGAGATTCGAGGGGTAAACCCGATTTTCTTTTTTGACCTATAAGTTTGGCAATTTCGTTGCTGCGGGCTTGTAGTTGCGATCGCTTGCCTTCCAACTCCCGCTGCTGTTTGTCTAATTGCAAAATCGGCTCTATTTCATAGTTACCTCCGCGCAGGTTGAGGCTTTCTTGCACGGCTTGCGGGTTTTCTCGGATTAATTTGAGGTCTAGCACAGATTTATTCTAAATCTTAAATTTTAGAGCGGCTGGGACAGAACGAGATGATATAGCAGCTTTGTTAATCATTGGCATATTGAATCATAATTTATTCTGACTCAAAATCTTCGTTGGGTGTCACCCCTGGAGGGTGACACCCCACAAATGTATGTTATAGTTGCAAATATTAGTAGATGCACCCTGATAATTTTCTACCCCAGCCAGCGATGGTAGGGGTTTTTTGTTGTGTGGCATGGAATTGAAGCCTTGAATGCACTATCAGTCTAAAAAACCCGGTTTCTCGCGATTATCGTCTCAAATGAGGCAATTACGTCAAGAAACTGGGTTTTTGTGTCCAAGACTAGATTACTAAAATATGTTTCGTGTTAAAAGTTAAAGCCTGTGCGAAGCAACCAAACCCACTGAGTGTCGTTGCGGCTGTCATTCTCAGGATTAACAACGGCCCAAACACCAGGGGTGATGGAAATGTTGTCGTTGACCTGAAAGCGATAGAAAGCTTCAATGTGATAGGAAGTATCTCGCTCGTGGCGCACATTACTGCTCGTCACGCGACCTGGCAAACCCACCAAAATCCCCGGTAGGTTGCCTTCACCTCCCACATCTGGGAAACTTATCCCGATCGCTGCATACACAACATCAGCGCGATCGCCACCGTCAACATTTAGCAAAACCACGCCACCTCTACCATCAGAAACGCTGCTAACACCAGAATTTTCTGCATTGGCGCGAGTATAAACGCCCCAACCGTGAACTTGCAACCGGGGAGCAAGGCGGTAAAATCCTTGTACGCCTACAGAATCGCTGGATGTAGCAATATTGTCCCCAAACGGTCGCGCAGCCAGAAAACTGCCCGTACCGCCTGTAAGGTCGGCTTTACCGCTTGGGGCAAAGGTACGAGAATAGGCTACGCCAATGGCTCCGCGATCGCCCCGGTAGGCAAGCTGAACCAGAGCGTTGTAGGAACCGTTGAATAAACCGTTACTTTGCTGCGAGAGATTGGGATTGCCTGCGACATAGCCCACAGTCAGGGTGAGGTTTTTGACGATCGTCCAGTTGACAGCAGCACCGCCACCTCCCCGGCGGTAGAGGGGATTGTATTGTCCGAACTTCGAGGGAATTCCCTCACTATCGCTGGCGATCGTGGGAGGAGTCAGCAAATCCGTAATATCGGGATACCCGACACCTGTGGGGCCGACGGTCAGCGCCAGATTAGAGGTCAGCGGGGTCACATACAATACGTGAGGGACGGTGATTGTGTTATCGACATTGCCATCAAAGTTCAAGGCCGTCATATTTGTACCCGTATAGTCGGCAATCCTGCCCAAGTTGCCGAATTCCAAACGGGTTCTCAGCATATCGCGACCGGTGAAGCTGGTTTCAAAATTTAATCGCCCCCGGTTGGCAACAATAGTGTTGGTGCGATCGCGCGAATCCCCAACACTGTTACCAGAGGTATCTGTTACCACCACGATAATTTCCGCATTCAGCTTCGTAGTAGTCGAGAACTGATTCGCTTCTAGTTCGGCTGTGCGTGCATCGAGACTATCGACTCGACCGCGCAACACCGATAATTCAGTGGCAAATTCTGCTTGCAGCTTTTGGACGATCGCTAAATCTTCTCTAGTAATCTGGTTGGTTGTTCCTGTGGCAATTAGTTCGCTGACTCGATCGAGACAGCTATTCAATCCTGCGGCAAATTCGTACCGCGTCATCGCCCGGTTTCCTTTGTAGGTACCGTCGGGATAACCGACAATGCAGCCGTAGCGTTCAACTAGAGATTGCAGCGCCTGAAACGCCCAGTCAGTTGGTTTTACATCCGAGAGTTGAGAGACAGAATTAACCTGCGCGAAGGGGTCTTCTGCCAAGGTATTTAACGGTTCAGGAGCAACTAATCTATCAATTGGTGCAGCAAAACTTGGGGATGAGGTTAGTAGAAATACAGCAGGTGAACCCAGGATAAAAGCAGTAATCAGGTGATAAGAATGCTGGATGTGCATAGGAAAAAGCTCCGAATAAGGAACCGATACACCGAATTAACAATACCTTTACGCTGCGCTTGAACCGGTGCGAACTTTGTCAATCGTTACTGCGATAATTATCACCAGACCTTTGACAACTAACTGCCAGAAGAAAGACACGTTCATGAGAGTTAGTCCATTGTTGAGCAGGGCAATAATTAAAGCCCCCAGCAAAGTACCCCAAATAGTACCAATTCCACCTGTGAAACTCGTTCCTCCCAAAATTACAGCAGCGATCGCATCTAATTCGTAGCCTTGCCCCAACATCCCCGTCGCACTGTAGAGGCGCGACGCGCTCATAATTCCACCTAAACCAGAAAGCAACCCACTCACGCCATAGACAAATAACAGCACGCGACTCACCTTAATACCTGTCAATCGTGCTGCCCGAATGTTGCCTCCCACGGCATAAATATGCCTCCCTAGAACAGTCCGTCGCAAGACAAACCAACTCGCTAAAACTGCGAGGAAAGCGATAATAACCAACCAGGGAATTGGGCCGACATAATTGTTACCTACCCAAGCAAAATTCAGATTTCTATTGATAACTGTAGTGCCGTTAGCTACTAAATAAGCAACTCCCCGCAAAGCTGTGTAAGAACCGAGGGTTACGATGAACGGAGGCAAACCTAAATAGGCAACTAGGGAGCCGTTAAGCAATCCCAAAAAGACTCCGGCTATTAACGCAGCCGGTACGGCAAACCAACCCAGACCTGGAACTAAGGAAACCAGCACCCCGACAACTGCCGTCACGCCCAAAATTGACCCGACTGAAAGGTCTATTCCGCCCGTCAAAATCACAAAAGTCATGCCGGTAGCTAGGACAATATTGATCGATGCTTGCCGGATGACATTGATCAAATTTCCAACTGAAAGAAAGTTGGGCGTTACCAGGGAAAAAATTATACAGATGCCAACCAAAATCGGTAGGATACCGGCCACTTGGATAAAATTTCTCCAAGCTTGAGATTTACTGGCTTTTTGGCGATCGCTCCCTGAACTTCTGCTGGTTTTTGTTTGCGTTTGACTCATGATTTTACTACCTCTTTTGCACCAGTGGCATAAGCCATAATGTTTTCTTGCGTAATCTTTTCCCCAGTCGATCCGCCTACTTCACCGACAAGGCTTCCTGCGCGCATCACTAAGACGCGATCGCTCATTCCCACAATTTCCGGCAGTTCGCTGGAAATCATCAAAATAGCTACACCTTTGGCTGCCAAATCGCTAATAATTCGATAAATTTCGCTTTTGGCGCCAATATCCACACCCCGCGTCGGTTCATCTAGCAAAAGTACCTTTGGGTTGATAGCCAACCAACGCGCTAGCAGCAACTTCTGCTGATTTCCCCCAGAAAGATCCATTGCCCTGATGCTGGGGCTTGCAAGGCGAATCTGCAAATTATTAATAGCATCATTGACAACTTTCAACAAAAAATTTGAGTTAATAATGCCAGCTTTTGCTTCTCTATCGAGGACATTCATGGTGATATTCTCACCCGAACTTGCCTCCAAAAATAGTCCGAGAGCCTTGCGATCTTCTGGCACGTAAGCAATTCCGGCGGCCATTGCTTCATCGGGTGTCGAGACATTGAGATGACGACCTTCCAGTTTTATTTCACCGCTTGTCTTTCGATCCGCACCAAAAATCAGGCGGGCAAGTTCTGTTCTGCCGGCGCCAACTAAACCAGCTAAACCCAGAATTTCGCCCGCATGAAGTTGAAAAGTGGCAGGCTTTACTTTGTGGCCGTCGCTTAAATTTGTTACCTCAAGAACAACTGCACCCGGTGTTATTTGATGCTTGTGTTCGTACAAATCCTGTAAAGAACGACCCACCATCATTTCCACCAGACGATTAGCAGAAATTTCGTGCTTTTCAAGAGAGCCAATATATCCGCCATCTCGGATGACGCTCACGCGATCGGCAAGGGCATAAATTTCTGCCATTCTGTGGCTGATATAAATAATAGCAATGCCCTCATTCCGCAAGCGGCGAACCACTTCAAAAAGCTTATCTGTTTCGCGGTCTGAAAGCGCGGCCGTCGGCTCGTCCATCACTAAAATTCGGCTGTTGTGTTTGAGCGCCCTAGCTATTTCGACTTGCTGCTGTTCCGCAATTGAAAGTGTAGAAACCAGGTCTCCCGCCTCAAAATTTGCATCGAGGTTTTTCAAGACCTCAGATGCCTTGCGCCGCATTTCATCTTGGTCTAGAAATGTACCTCCTTTCTTCAGCTCGCTGCCCATAAAAATGTTTTCAGCAACTGTCAGATTGGGGGCAAGATTGAGTTCTTGATAAATAATCGCTATCCCTAAATCTCTGGCTTGAGCGGGGTCTGTCATCTTAACAGCTTTGCCGTCTATTCTGATTTCGCCTGCATCGGCTATGTAGGCTCCCGCCAGAATTTTCATCAGCGTACTTTTGCCCGCACCATTTTCCCCCATGAGGGCGTGGACTTCACCTGGGTAAACGGTGATATTTACATCGTGCAAGGCTATAAAACCGTTAAAGGTTTTTTTAATACCTTGCATTTCGAGTACGGGCTTAGTGTTAATTGAATCTTGAGTGCTATTTACCATTGTAAATACCGTAAGGAAATCTGCTTGACTATTAAACTTAGATCCCCCCTAGGCCCCCTTAAGAAGTGGGGGAGAAGATTCTTCTCAAAGTCCCCCTTCTTAAGGGGGATTTAGGGGGATCTAGACTCGGGGAAAAACGGGATTCCTCAAGGGTTTTAGTCTTAACTTGACACGAAGAAGGTCACTCGCTGGTCCAGCCTTTATGTTGATTGACGTTTTCGCGAGTAATCAGCGCGACTGGAATCAGAATGTTTGGATTGGCTGGCTTTTTTCCTTTGAGAATGTCGTTACCGACTTCAACGGCCTTGGCTGCCATGCGAAATGGATCTTGAGCTGCTGTGGCCACAAAGAGACTGTTGTTCTGTTTGAGCGCATCTAAAGCTTCAGGTGCACCATCGACTCCCACAATAAAGAACTCACTTCTTTGTGCTTGTTTTGCTGCTAATTCTGCACCAATGGCACAGGGGTCATTAATTGCAAAAACAGCATCAATTTTCGGGAAGGAAGTAAGCAAATCGCTCATCACTCTTAACCCGCCATCGCGGCTGCCTTCAGCGTTCTGATCTTTGGAAAGAACCTTGAGGTTGGGATATTTGGAGAAGACACTTTGGCAACCCTGAACTCGCTCGACGACTGAAGCGACGGGAGGCCCGTTGATAATCACAACGCTGCCTTTGCCTTTCAAGCGATCGGCTATATATTGACAGCTTACTTCGCCAGCTTGCACGTTATTTGAAGTAACTGTCGCATCAACGCCTCCCTCGGCGGCGGTATCAACTGCAATTATCGGAATTCCGGCCTGCTTGGCTTTTTCGACAGCCGGGGCAATGCCTTTGGTGTCAGCAGCATTGAGTACAATCATGCTGACATTAGAGGCAATAAAGTTTTCGATTTGATTAAATTGCTGATTTAAATCGTCGCCGCTGGAAACGAGAGTTGTCCTCACGTTTGCACCGCCGATTTTCTTGGCTGCGGCCTCAGCGCCCTTGCCAACTTGTACGAAGAATGGATTGCCGAGGTCACGGACTGCTACAGCAACTGATGAAAGTTCGGAGTTGCTGGGTTGTATGCTGTTTTGAGCGTTCTGGGAAGTGGCGGTGCAACTTGCCAGAGCGCTGCTGAGTAGACTAAAAAGACTGAGTGCGATCGTTACTCGTTTCACCTCAAACTCCAATGAATTCTCGTTTTGAGAGAGTCCCTCGTAAATATGACATTGCCAACCTAACATTAGCTTTGGTCAGGTTTAAGCTCGAATACTTAATGTTTTAGGGGTTCTGCTTTTCTTCGTACATTATTGTACGATACCTTGTTTTTTTCGACTCGTAAAACTTTCTGGCTCGGCTCGTTAGACTGCTTTGGGAAACAGAAAAGATACGAATATCCAGTATCGCTCCTCCCTGCTCCAGAAATCAACGATGCTTGAATTTTTTAAATGCTTTATGAGCATTAAAATTTTTCCCTTGTGAGAAAATTTTAGGAGAATATTTTCAACAAAATATTTCAGAAATTGCTTTTAAAACCTGGTCGAGTCATATTGAATTTAACTCTCTATGTTTGCTGATGATAACAGTTAAAAACAGCCTCGCTATCTATCTTTGGATAGACCATACTTTTACCAAAAACTAAAGATGCGATCGCCTCAATCGGCACCGATATGCTAATCCTCGGTCTGGTCGGACGCGCCGCGCCAACTCAATAAATCTTAAATTTTGCTTGGGGTAGGATATTGTAAAAAATCATTAAGTTTACAGTTAACAAGGGTAGCTCATAGTAAACTGAAAGCAAAGCTTCGCGCTCACCCATGCAGCCCGTTAAAAAGCCCTAGTTAGAAAGCAGAGCGCCGCTCAAAACTAACGGTGAGAGTAGGCGAGTCATATATGTGCCTGTAAAACCTGCAATTACAGTCATCAGGACAGGGTTTAGAAGCTCTAGATAATGCCGATCGCCCTTTTGGACACAATCACTATAATGCAATAATTGTCTGCGCTGTCAATGGGTAAATCTGAGATGCGATCGGCAAATCACCTATTCTGTTTCCTAGAAATATTTGCTAGCGAAGGCGGTATTCAATCCTACGTTCAAGACATTCTCAAAGCTTACGTGTCCATAACCGCAGGGACAAACTCGCCGCCACAAGCTGAAGTTTTGCTGTTGCGAGATTCCGAAGGCTGCCACAATCCTTACGAGTCAAAAAATCTGAAATTTTATTACCTCAAAACCGAGAATCCCTGGTTTGGTCGTCTTAAGTTTGCTACAGTATTACTAACTCGATTGCTGCAAAAACGACCGCAGCGGGTTTTTTGCGGTCACATCAAACTCGCACCGCTAATTCAAATTCTGTGCCAACCCTTGGGAATTCCCTACACAATTTTAACTTACGGCAAGGAAGTGTGGGAACCGCTTCCGCCCAGATATCAAACAGCAATGAGACAAGCTGACAGTATTTGGACTATTAGCAGGTACACGCGCGATTCCCTACGGGATAGCTTCGCTTCACGCACTTGCGAAATTAACCAATTAAATCCCGAAAAGTTCCAAATAGTGCCTTGTACTGTAGATGAAAATATATTTACCACTGGGCCGAAGCCACAGGATTTATTAGAGCAGTACAATTTGGTGGGTGCTAAAATATTGATGACTGTAGCCAGATTGCGATCGACAGATATTTACAAAGGCGTCGATGTCACCATTCAAGCGTTGCCGCAAATAGCCGAAACTTTTCCGAATGTGAAATACTTAGTTATTGGCAGAGGAGACGATCGATCTAGATTAGTCAAACTCGCTGATGATTTGGGAGTTACCGAAAGAGTAATATTTGCGGGTTTTGTACCGACAGAAAATTTAGCAGCACATTACCAGTTAGCCGATGCTTATGTAATGCCCTCCCAGGAAGGCTTCGGTATAGTTTATTTGGAAGCGCTGGCTTGCGGAGTACCCGTGCTGGCGGGAGACGCGGACGGGTCAGCCGATCCGCTGCAAGATGGTAAACTGGGATGGCGAGTTCCCCACCGAGATTCGGCAGCAGTTGCGGTTGCTTGTGTGGAAATGCTGCGAGGGGAGGATAAAAGGTGTGATCGCGACTGGTTGAGGGAACAAACCCTGGCAAGATTTAGTTTTGAATCCCTTTGTCAATCCTTAGAAGGAATTTTTTAATCCTCTGACTCAGATAAGCTTATGCCGTAGAGAGCGGTTTCTGGGTGTACAATGGGAAAATTAACTCGATCGACCGCCTGAATTTCTGAGTAGGATAGAGTTATGCCTACCTGCAAAGACACCCAAGGAGACCACCGTGAACCAAGGCAGCCCCAAAATATCTTTCAAGCTACCCCGTATTAGTAATTGGCTGATACTGCTGGGCATCGCGTGTTTGTTGGTGTCTATTGGTTTGGGTTGGATAGTTAAATCACTGTTGATTGTAGTAGCTTTTTTGTTGCTGACGCCTGTGGTCGCATTTTTCGTGCTTCAGTGGTGGCTGAAACGCAATTTAATTGAGGACAATTGTCCAGTTTGTCAATACGAATTTACAGCTTTAAATCAAACTCAGTTTCAGTGTGCCAACTGCGGCGAACCTCTGAAAATAGAGGAAGGTCATTTTAGTCGCTTGACACCGCCCGGTACGATCGATGTTACCGCAGTAGAAGTATCCTCGGTTCAACAGTTAGAAGATTAACCGATTTTAGATTTTGGATTTTAGATTGGAGAATTGTTGAATGTTAACTGCTAACGGCTAACTGTATTACCAATTCCCCATCCCTAAAATTACTTTTCCAAGCGCACTGCATACCACTGCAAATATTTTCCCTGCCCGACATCTAATTCACAATAAGTATCAATTAAATACTTGGCTTGAGCTTCCACGCCAGATATTTTATGCAAGTCCTGCGGCAAATCTTCGTGTTCCTCGGTTAACACGGCTTTCAGCTTTTCTAACAGTTCCGCCGCAGTCAAAAACTGCTCTGGCTGGTTTGTTTCTAACACCACAAAGGTGTCTTCGTCATACAGTGACATAGTTTCAAAGGTTGAGGTTAATTATTTGTAAAATTTCGTGCAGTTAAGCGATCGAAAGTATAAACTCTTAATTACAATTTTCCAGCCCCAGCTCGATCGTGTTACAATTGAACAACATCAGAATTCCTACCGGATTACCGTTATTAACTTACTTGTTAACTGACTTGTTAACCGAGTTGTCAACATATCCGACACAGCATTTCTGAGGAGATTTGTCAAGTGCAAATTTGTCAAGTGTCAAAATTTCAAGAAATATTCGATCGGCTGTATCTAATTATAACTGGCACTATACATTCCCATGATCACATCTTCCACTTCAACCCCAGTTGCGCGCAAGCCCTCTAAATCAGAAGGTCTCAAAGAACGCAGCAACTATTTACGAGAACCCGTTGCGACTGAACTGTTACAAGAAACTACCCACTTCACCGAAGAGGGGCTTCAGATTCTCAAATTTCACGGCTCGTACCAGCAAGACAACCGCGACAATCGAGTTAAAGGACAAGAAAAAGACTATCAGTTCATGCTCCGCACCCGCAATCCCGGCGGGTTCACTCCGCCGCAATTATACCTAGCTTTAGACAAGCTATCTGAAGAATACGGCAACCACACGCTCCGCGTCACAACGCGCCAAGGTTTCCAACTTCACGGCGTGTTGAAAAAAAATCTTAAAGCAGTGTTTTCCTCAATTATTAAAAATATGGGGTCAACCTTGGGAGCTTGCGGCGACTTGAACCGCAACATCATGGCACCTCCAGCACCGTACAAAAATCGCCCAGAATACCAGTATGCGCTGCAATACGCTAACAATGTCGCCGATTTGCTGACACCGCAAACCGGTGCTTATTATGAACTTTGGTTGGATGGCGAAAAAGCTGTTTCGGCTGAGGAAGACCCCGCAGTCAAGGCCGCGAGACAGAAAAACGCCAACGGCACAATCTTTAGCGACGACAAAGAAGAACCGATTTACGGCAGCCATTATATGCCGCGCAAGTTCAAGTGCTCCGTTACCGTGCCGGGAGACAATTCAATTGACTTGTACTCTCAGGATTTGAGCTTGGTGGTAATTACCAATAAAGCTGGCGACTTGCAAGGTTTTGATGTGTTTGCTGGCGGCGGTTTGGGCCGTACTCACAACAAAGAAGAGACTTTTGCGCGGGTTGCTGATGAGATTTGCTATGTTGCCAAGGATGATGTTTACGATTTGGTCAAGGCAATTGTAGCAACGCAAAGAGATTTTGGCGATCGCACAGACAGACGGCACGCGCGACTAAAGTACCTGATTAACGACAAAGGCGTACAGTGGTTCCGCGAAAAAGTAGCCGAATATTTTGGCAAGCCGCTAGAAGCCTTTAAACCGCTGCCTGAATGGAAGTATTTTGATTTCTTGGGCTGGCACGAACAAGGAGACGGTAAACTGTTTGTCGGCATTTCCGTGGATAATGGCCGGATCAAGGATGAAGGTTCATTTCAGCTAAAAACAGCTTTGCGGGAAATTGTGCAGAAGTACAACTTGCCGATACTGGCGACGCCACACCAAAACGTGCTGATTTACGATATTTCGCCGGATATTAAAGCAGAAATTCAGGGAATACTCGATCGATGCGGCATTCAGCGAGAAACTGCGATCGACCCATTGGTGCGCTATGGGATGGCGTGTCCGGCAATGCCGACTTGCGGGCTGGCGATTACCGAGTCTGAGCGCGTGATGCCGAGCATTTTAGAGCGGATTCGGGCACTTTTGACCAAAGTTGGCTTGCAAGACGAGCATTTGGTGGTGCGGATGACTGGTTGCCCAAATGGATGCGCCCGCCCTTATATGGCAGAATTGGGGTTTGTCGGGAGTTCGCCGGAATCCTACCAGATTTGGCTGGGCGGTTCTCCCGATCAAACGCGGCTGGCAAAACCAATTGAGGAAAAGCTGCACGTCAAGGATTTTGAAGCTTTTCTGGAGCCGATTTTTGTTTATTTCAAGCAAAAACGGCAACTGAGCGAGAGTTTTGGCAATTTTTGCGATCGCGTCGGGTTAGAATCTATCCGTCAATTTGTAACCAACTACCAATCTGCTGACTCGATGACAACTGAGATTAATGAATTAGAAGTTACGTCTAGTAACGGCGATGAAAACGAGACTGCCACTGCTGGCGGCGGCAAAGTCCGCCGTCGAATTAGCGTCCGCGATGAAATCTACAACGAGCTCAAGGAAGAAGCAGCCCGTCAGGGCAAGCCAATCACGCAGCTAGCTACAGAAGCGATTTCCACTTATTTAAAGAAGATTAAGGAGGAAGCATAAGCCGATTTTCGATTTTCGCTTTGTGATTTTCGATTGTATTCAATAGACTTCTGGCAAAAGTAATATAAAGGCAGAGCATTTGCAGAAAAAAACTCGAATTTGTAAGATAATTCCGGTTGTAGATGCTCTGCCTTTATTGTTTTTGATCGGTTGAAACCCCGGCTGTCTATCTCTTTTCTTCCTCTCTTCCTCTGCGCTCTCTGCGTTCTCTGCGGTTAAATAAAAAAAATCTCTAATAGAAAACGAACAATCCCAAATTCAATGCCTCAATTACAAAGATTAGCCATTACTGCCGCTCAAATTTGCGATCGCCAAATCGACTTAACCAGAGAACAGCAGCATTATTTAAATCGAGTGCTACGTTTGCAAGCAGGCGATCGATTTATTGCGATGGACGGACGGGGACATTGGTGGTTAGCAGTCCTAGAAGTACGGGAAACCGGGTTATTTGCCTCCATAGCAGAGGAGATTGCTGTGAACAGGGAGCTACCCGTGGAAGTTACTTTGATGGCGGCATTGCCCAAAGGAAACGGCTTTGACGAGGTTGTGAGACAAGCGACGGAGTTGGGTGTGGCAAGTATTGTGCCGATGACTAGCGATCGAACTTTGCTCAAACCCAGTGATCAAAAAGTCGATCGGTGGAGAAGGATTGCTGCGGAGGCGGCGGAACAGTCGGAACGTCAAATTGTGCCGACGATTTTAGAGCCTGTTTCGTTTGATGTTGCTATGAAAGATTGCGGTCAAAAATATCGATATATTTGTGTTGCTCGCGGAGACAATCGGCATTTGTGGGATTGTTTGAAGGGTTTAGAACCCCCCCAGCCCCCCTTGTTAAGGGGGGAGCAAGATGGAGCGACGGGTTTCGCTCCCCCCCAATCGCCCTTAATAAGGGGGGAGCAAGATGGGGGAGAATTATCGATTGTCATAGCTATTGGCCCGGAGGGTGGATGGACTGAGGGTGAGGTTAAAAGAGCGATCGAATTGGGCTTTGAAGCTGTTTCTTTGGGTAGTAGAATTTTAAGAGCGGTGACAGCACCGATTGTGGCTTTATCTTTAGTTGGCGCGGCATTTGAGAAGTGCTAATATCAACAAATAACAAAGAATTTATCAGAGAGGTGGGTTGAGGGGGAATGAAAATAGAGTTGAGGAAAGGTCGATCGCTCTTTTGGTCGAGCGCGCTTTTGGCAATTTTCGGTATCACATCAGTTTCTGCACAATCTCCGAGTTTTCCCATTGCTCAACAAATTAATTGCGATCGCCCCCAAGGAGATGCACAAGTCAGAACTTGTATTCGGTTGAGGTATGAAGCCTCGGATCAACGACTGAACGAGGTTTACAAACAACTGATTTCCCAATTGAGTGGCGAAGAGCGATCGCTACTTTCCGAAGCACAATTAGGGTGGATTAAGTTAAGAGATAATACCTGTGAATTTGAAGTTTATAAAAGTCGTGGCGGTACCGGTTATCGAGGTTTCCTCAATGAATGTTTGGATCGCATGACTAAACAGCGCACTGCGGAATTAGAAAACTATTTAAAACAAAGATAAAATAGGAAGTATACCGTACAGCACCTGACAACAACAAATAGAAACAAGTATTTATGAAAAGCCGATTACCCTTCACCCTCACCCTCACCCTCATCTCAGCAATTGTAACCACTACCGTACCAGCAGTTTTTGCCCAGCAACAGCCATCAGCCAACCAAATCTACATCGATAAAAATTGCCAGCGCAATCAGCAATTACCGCAACTTGAAAGATTCACTATCTTTAGCAGAAACGAATTTACAACTAACGGTCAAAACTATTGGTTCTACGCCGCCCGCTATCAAGATGGAGGCGTACTTCTCTGTATATCGAAACCAAATTTTAATCAACCAAAACCTATAAATGAACAAAAAATACAAGCCAATTTTATTGACAAAATAGTCCGAGATATCAACAACAAAACAGGTTTTATCATCGTAGTCAGAGAAGGAAATGGCCTCGATGTACCCATGACAAATTACGGCTTAGAATTGAGCAATGTCGATCGACCAAAGCTCACCTCCCTTTCCATCCTACAGCAGCGGGGAACCCTCAAAGACGGCGTCCCCAGCGAACACAGCTTTCAAGGACGGGCAGGTCAATCTATTACGATCGACCTCAAAAGCAGAGCATTCGACCACAACATAACACTATTCGACACCAGCGGCAAAAATATTGCCGAAAAAACAGGCAACTCCCAGAATCGCCGAGAGTCTCAACTCACTGTAAAATTGCCTAGTAACGGCACTTATAAAATAGTTGTTAAAGGAGGCGATCGTACAAGCAAAGGTTCCTACACCTTAAGCATTAATTCCAACCACTTATAACTAAATCTAAACCAACCGCTAGGCAAACTCAAACACAGGTGTTTCAACTACCCTAATAGGCTTTCTATCTTCCCAAATCATTTTCTGTAACTGTTCCACAGTTTCCGGCGAAAAAAAACGCTCTCCCGTTTCCAAACACACTCTAGCAGGAACATTTTCAATAATAATAAACTTATAGTTATTTCAAATAAAAATGAGACACTAAGTTGCACAATAAGCGCGAATAATCTCATCAAGAGATGTGGCAGA
>NZ_JAUBOY010000037.1:0-19539 GCF_036700465.1 Microcoleus sp. T3_A4
GAGATTGCACTCACTTTTTTCACTTCTCTATTTTATTGCGATCGCATTCCTCTTTAAAAACTGTCCGGAGTATTGATGGGAACAATCTGATAATTAGAGTACACAGGTAAACGGCTATTAGCAAAAAAAGTTAATTACCATGAACATTACAGAACTCAAGACAGCAGTAAGGGAACTTCCAGAAAATGAACTCGCAGAGTTTTTTGAATGGCTTGAAGAGTTCCAAGCAGCTCTCGCCGATCGCCCGTGGATAGATTCTGTACGAGTTAAGATAGATGCTGCTGTTGCCGTCTCCGAACATACTCCACCGATTGACGGCGAAACCTTTATTGCAGGGATTTGCGATCGTTTCCGGCAAGTACGCGAAACTCAACATCGAAACGCAGATTTTCCCGATCGCCAGTTGCCAGGAGCGATCGACGCGATATAGTCAGAGCAAACAGGTAAACGAATATTAGGAAAAAAAGTTAATTACCCATGAACATTACAGAACTCAAGACAGCAGTAAAGCAACTTCCACAGAATGAACTCGCAGAGTTTGTCGAATGGTTTGAAGAGTTCCAAGAATCTCTTTGGGATAGGCAAATTGAAGATGATTTGAAAGCAGGCAAATTTGACCTCTTGATTCGACAAGCAGAACAAGCATTTAGTGAAGGAAAGTGTAGGGAAATTTGAAGCATTTCACAACACCTGAATTTGGGGAATATTACCGTCAACTGCCGATCGAAATTCAAGAATTGGCGGACAAAAACTATGAATTGCTTAAGGCAGATCCGAAGCATCCATCACTGCGCTTCAAGCAGATTGGCACGTTATGGTCTGTAAGAGTAGGACGAAACTACAGGGCGTTAGGTTTTGACAAGCCAGAAGGGGTTTTGTGGTTTTGGATAGGTTCTCATAGTAATTATGATGGGATTCTCGATCGTAAATAGCGCCGACTTACTCCTCCAAGTCCACGTGTTTAACCAGCTCTAAAGGTATATCTAGCGCTTCTGCAATTTGCTTGTCGCTCAAACCAAACTGCCGTAATTTATCTATTGTTTCAATCTTAGTTGGATTTTTGTTTTGCTCCTGCAAGTCGGCAGTTTCCGGCTGACTTTTATCTGGGGTAGGAGTAGAGGGATAAGGACAATTGTTAATGTAGCTAATTTTGTTACTATCTTTAAAAGTATTATTATTACCCAAAGTTGTTATAGTCTGATTTATATGCCGTTCTAGCACGGATTCAAGATTACTTTTTTTAACTTGTTCCCCAAAGACTTCAGATAACATTTGTAAAAGCTCGTGACTAGCTTTTTTAACGTGCTGGGAGCTATAATCATAAGTTTCTGCAACATCAGCATATCTTTGACGCTTCAGTATTCCCGCAATAATCCCCCGCTGCAAGTTATTTAGATGTTTGCCAGTTTTGGCCCAGACAGCTCGATCGACAAATTGCAATATCTGAGGACTGTCCATAGGTGGGATGGTGGGATAATTTTAGTTACTATACCAAACTTTTTCCAACTTTTTCCAACTTTTTTGGCCCTCGCGTCCGATTTTTAGGAAGTTCCCACTTTTTCCAACTTTTTTTGCTTTACAGGGTTGGTGCGATCGGTCTAGCATCGATAAAGCGAACACAAGCATCTTACTAGAGTTTTTGCAAATCAGCTTAAACCCTTTTCTAGCTAAGCCTTCACGCTGCTTGTTACTCCGTCAGCAACCAGAACTTTCCTGTATCAAAAATTAATTAGCGCAAATTTCCGAAACGCAGTTTGCACTGATGTATAGATATTTAAGGCATCATAAACAATTAGTTAGAAGGAAGTAAATCGGTGAAATCTAAGTGGAATATTTATATCGGTTCCATCACTATTTTTCTGTCGATAATAGCTATTGCAGTAGCTGTCGCCACTCCAGAAGTTCGTTGTCGTTTGGGACTTGAGACTAATCAATGTCCTGAAGATTCTGAAATGAAAAAGGTTGATCTAATCGTTCAAAATGAGTCTCAACAACCTCTTTCAACAGTCAACGTTGAATTCATATCGGATGGACCGCCAGAGCCGGTACTCACAGATGCAAATGGCTACGCCCAAATTAAAATACCTAGTACAACAGATGTACAAATCACGCTAAGGAAAGACGGATTTGAAACAAAAAGTTATAGAATTGATTTAAAAAAAGATCCAGGTTTAACAAGGAAGTATACGTTGAAGAGTACCTCACCCTTAACGCCACCAACACCTCCTGATGAACCAAGTCCTGTCCCACCTAGCCCTAGTCCTACGGAACCTTCACTAACTCCAATCTCTCCTATCTCAGCGAAGCCACCAAAAGTCGAGTGTAAAATTGTTGATGAAATTGTTGATCGCATCTTCAATGATGGCAAATACACAGAGACAATTCCTGTTGCAAATAAACCCGAGCAACCTGTATCAAGATTATATGTTACTAGAGACAATCCTCGGTCGGTTGTGTGTAAAATTCAGAAAAGTTTTGGTGAGCTTCCTTTAGCATACGCCTTACCTGAAAATTCGCAATTGGATAGTATAGTAACTAAAGTCTACATTGACGGAAAGTTACGAAAGAATATTGATTTAAATCGTGGTGAAGCATTGAGGGAAAAAATAGACATCAAAGGTGCTTCAACATACAAACTGGAGTTTAGTGTGCCTGATAAGTCCGACAAAGGTGACTATATTTATGTTCTTGAAAAGTAGCATATTTATATAACCAGAAGCTAAAAGTAAACAACTTATAACTACAAAGGCGATCGCCCTTACCAGAAAAAAGTGCGATCGCCTTTTCCCTTCCTCGCTCATCACGATCGCATTACATTGAGTTATCCAGACTGTTTTTCCTGCCAAATCGCCTCTCTCTGGGCTTCTAAACCAGCCAATAACTCAGTCAAACCCACATTTTCATGTTCCATAATACTTGCAATCCGATCGATTAGCTCGGGATCTTCCATCGGCGCATCAAAATCCTTGGCAATTACCAACGGCATGCCGCGGAGAGGATAATGCTTTTGTGCTGTCAATCCAGCACTCGAAATCTCAGCTAAATCGATCGACAGAGAAGGCTCAGACTGCGACAACCGTGTCTGGCGCAAAAAACTCAATAGCACCTGAAGTATATCATCTGATGCTTGCTCAATCTCATGGATTAGTTCTTCCCGGACTGTCATAATCTGGCATTCTCCTTGCTAGACTTCTTTACCCATTGTAATTCGAGACGCGATCGTTTTGGGCGATCGCCCTTACAAACAAAACTAAGTGCGATCGCCCCCAACTACCAAATCGTTTCAACGTCAGGAATATCATACTGCGCGATCGCCACCATCGGGCGATCGCGCCTATTTTTGCCAAGCTCTCCTGGAAGTTGCAATTACTACGCTAAGCTGCTACCGTTAACATAGACGCATCGTAGGAAAACAACTGATGACACTAACAGAATTACTCCCTACAATTAGACAACTGTCTGCGAGCGAGAAACGAGAGTTAATCCGCATTCTAATGGCGGAAGAAGATATCATTGAGGATATTTCCCCTTTGGAACCTTACAAGATTTACTACCTACCAACACCCTACGATACTTTTGGTGCTGGTGCAGCTTTGATGCAGGCAATGAATCTGGCTAATCACAACGAAAACTGAGTATTATGCGATTTCAATACTCTACCAATGACCCATCTCAAGATGAGTTTGATAGCCTACCGCGCATTCCCTTGATTCTGCGCCACAATCACCAGGGAGTCGAAGTTGTTGGGTTAGTAGATAGCGGTGCAACCGTGAATGTATTGCCTTACCAAATAGGAATTCAGCTTGGCTTAGTTTGGGATGATAGCAAAGCCATCATTCGACTGGCTGGTAACGTTGGTAATCAACCAGCGATGCCAGTATTTTTCATGGCTGAAATAGGGGAGTTTGCTCCGGTAAGATTAGTATTTGCTTGGGCAAAAAGTGACAGCGTATCATTGATTCTGGGACAGACAAATTTCTTCTTAGAATTTGACGTTCATTTTTATCGTTCTCGGCTTGAGTTCGATATTGAGCTGAAGCGTTAATGTCCACTATAATTTATTTGCGATGTGGTGTGCAGCTACAGATCGATCGCCCTTACCAGACAAAAGTGCGATCGCCCGCAACTACCAAATCGTTTCAACGTCAGGAATATCATACGGCCGCGCGATCGCATCTTAGTTTCGATCGCGCGGCAATTGCTCGATCGCCTGGATGATGCAACTATCAGTCAAACAACCGGACTCACTATTGAGGATGTGCGGAATTTGCGATCGGCTCGAAATTAGAGCCAAGTTATCCACCTGCTTTCAGCCACCCAAAAACCTGCTCCACTGTCAAATCTAATGTTAAAAAACTTGGCACGGGCAACAGATCTTGTCCCGTTAACTCAACTGGTTCTCGTCCGGGAATAAATGCTAAAATAAACCGTTCCTCTGGATCGATTAACCATCCGAGCTGAGTCCCGTATTTCAAACAGTGTAAAATATTACTAATCACCTTAATTGCTTTCTGGTCTGGGGATAAAATTTCTACTGTCCAGTCGGGATGAATTTCAAAGGAATTCGGAACTTCCCCATCCGCTTCAAAAGTGATTCTATCCCAAGCAAATACTGTAGCATCAGGTACAATAGAACGCCCGCCAAAAGTACAGCGCAATTCGGGAAAAGCAAGAGCAATTCGTTCTGTTTCCGCAACTAGATTAACAGCGTTGCAAAACTTGAGTTGCAAACGAGAATGTTTGCCTTGAGGCATAATCTTTTGGTGAATGCGTCCGTTAATAAATTCACTCGCAGGTTGAGTTTCCGGTAGTTTGAGGAAAGCTTCGAGAGTGAGAGAAATGGGAAGTGCTGCTGTCATCGCTTTGAATTCGGTGTCATTGCCACTCTGCCATAATTTTATCATTAACTCTATTCTGTGTTTGTAGACCGATCGACCTCACCCTCACCCTCATCCTCCAAAATCTCACCCAAATAGCGCTGCACAAACTCCCGCGCTGCATCTATATCGAGCAATTTTAACGCCACAACCATCTTCACAAGCGTGTTGACCGTTGGATCTATCAATTCATTAAACCAACGATAGACAACAGAACTTCGCACACCCATTGCGATGCCAATTTGTTTTGGCTAATGCCATAGGTGTTCAGCACATCTCTCCAAACTCGACCAGCTTTTCCCATGCACCCCATGATGCCATACCAAGTCCGGCTTAAATACTCCCTTTATTTCTTAGTCTGCGGAGGCAGACTTCGTTTGACAAGAAGCGGTTTCAACCGCCTCCTTCATAAACCAAGTAACTTTCCCAAAAACCCCTACCTCAAAAACAACTTATACGCCGGATTCTGACTCTCATCCCCATACTGATAGCCCAGCGTATCCAAAAAAGCCTGCCACTCCTGCATCTCATCCGGCGGCACCTGAATTCCCACCACAATTCGCCCGTAATCTGCGCCATTATTTCGATAGTGAAAAACGCTGATATTCCAGTTAGGGCTCATCGAACCCACAAACTTCATCAACGCACCGGGACGTTCGGGAAATTCAAAGCGATAAAACAATTCATGATTCGCTAGCATCGAACGCCCGCCCACCATGTGCCGCACGTGTAATTTCGTTAATTCATCATCAGTTAAATCCAAAGTCTTGAAGCCACAATCTTCAAAACTTGCCGCTATCTTCACCGCATCGGCACGGTTTTGAATTTGCACGCCGATAAAAATATGTGCCTCTTTCTCATCCGCAATTCGATAGCTAAATTCAGTTAAATTGCGTTTGCCCAGACATTCGCAAAACCTGCGGAGACTTCCCGGTTGTTCGGGAATTGTGACTGCAAAAATGGCTTCGCGGCGTTCGCCAAACTCGGCTCTTTCTGCTACAAAACGCAGGCGATCGAAATTCATGTTCGCGCCGCAAGCAACAGCAATTAATGTTTCTCCTGCGATTTGTTCCCGTTCGACGTAAGCTTTTGCACCTGCGATCGCCAAAGCGCCAGCAGGTTCTAAGATCGATCGCGTATCTTCAAAAACATCCTTAATCGCCGCGCAAACATCATCCGTATCCACCAAAATAATCTCATCCACATACTCCTGACACAAGCGAAAAGTTTCCTCCCCCACTTCCCGCACAGCAACGCCGTCAGCAAATAAACCCACCTGCGACAAACGCACCCGTTTACCCGCTTTCAGCGATTGATTCATGGCATCGGAATCCACCGGTTCGACGCCAATAATCTTAATTTCTGGTCGCAACCGCTTGACATAGGCCGCAATTCCCGAAATCAATCCACCGCCACCAATTGCCACAAAAATCGCGTGAATTGGTTTTTGATGTTGCCGCAGAATTTCCATGCCGATCGTACCCTGTCCAGCAATCACGTAGGGGTCATCAAAAGGGTGAATAAAAGTCATACCTTTTTCCGCCTCTAATTGACGCGCAAAAGCGTAAGCATCATCGTAAGCATCCCCATGCAAGACTACCTCTCCACCACGGGCTATCACCGCATTTACCTTCACCTGCGGCGTCGTTACGGGCATGACGATAATCGCGCGAGTTCCCAGGTGGCGGGCGGCGAGGGCGACTCCTTGGGCGTGGTTGCCGGCGGAAGCTGCAATCACACCTTGTGCTAGCAAATCCGGCGACAGTTGCGCCATTTTGTTGTACGCACCCCGCAGTTTGAAGGAAAACACCGACTGCATATCCTCTCGCTTCAGCAAAAGTTTATTGTTGAGCCGTGCTGATAGATTCGGGGCGCATTCTAGGGCTGTTTCTTGAGCAACATCGTAGACGCGGGCGGTGAGGATTTGTACCAGGTAATCGCAAAGCATGGGGTTAGCAGGTTGGTTGATGCCGGATGGTGGGATAATTGTACGGCACTTGTGTTAGTATTTTGCGACGAATTGGCGATCCTCTTCGAGGGCTTCCCTAACTGGCGATCGCAAGTTTTTAATAATAACTTTTCGCTTTGGAACATCAGAAGCCTGAAGACTATGAATAATATTTCGTTTTTGCCCTTTCCCCGGTTATCAAATCCGGTTGGTGAGCGTATTAGTCCGTAATCCTTGATTTAGTATGTAAAATCATGAACGTACAAATTACAGATTTGCGTGCTGGGGACGAGCCAAAAATTCAACAGGTAGCTAGATTAATAGTTGAAGGTTTTAAAGAGCATTGGCCCGATGCTTGGCCCGATCTAAATTCTGCTTTGCAAGAAGTGCAAGAATCTTTAGGAGGCGATCGCATCAGTCGAATTGCTGTCAGCGACAGCAATCAAGTTTTGGGATGGATTGGCGGGATTAAACAGTATGACGGGAATGTTTGGGAACTGCACCCGCTGGTAGTGAGAACAGAATTTCGCGGACAAGGAATTGGTCGATCGCTCGTAGCTGATTTAGCAGCAGAAGCTAAAAACCGGGGAGGGCTCGTGCTGTGGGTGGGTACCGACGACGAAGACAATCAAACAACTCTTTCAGGCATCAATCTTTACCCTAACGTTTGGGAACACGTTGCCAAAATTAGAAATTTGCGCGGTCATCCCTACGAATTTTATCAAAAAATGGGTTTTGCGATCGTGGGAGTGATGCCCGACGCCAACGGAATTGGCAAGCCAGATATTTTCCTGGCAAAGCGGTTGTAAAGTTTAATGTAGGTTCTAAATTTACTGTCCGGTGGCTTGCCAATTCAACACTTAGCAAAATTAGTTGTTGAAAGTTTCCCAGAAAATCTGTCTAGTCTGGACGTGCAAACCCCGTTCGAGGGTCGCTAATAAACAAACCCAGAACTAACGAATCCATCACCGTATCCCAGACAGGAGTCAAACGTTCAGCATCATCAACCCAGTAATCAAAAGTAATCAAACACTGAACATTAGAGCCCAATCCAATACAGATTCGCGAATAAGCTTCCCGCTGTTCTGGAGGGTCGATAAACTTAAATTCAGTCCAAACAACGCGGGCAGTTTGCCGCTTCAATTGGATAATTTCCCCAAAAGCGATCGGATTCCGGGTATCATCTTCAACCACCTTCTGTAATAGCGGCACCAGCGGAAAATCTGCCCAGTTACCAGGTGGTAGCAAATTAAAAGAAACCTCCAAACGACAATCATCATCCGGCGGCTTTTTATCCGTAAACCGGAACGAATTAGTATCCGGTTCAAAATGCCAATCTTCCGGGACATCAAAGCGGACTGCACCTCTTCCTGCTACAAAAATTCGAGTTCCAGGCTTTGACTTCCAATTGTGGTCTTCTTTGAGTTCTAGAGTTTCCTTGAGCCATTCTTGCTTTTTGCGCTTAGACATAAACAGAACACCAAATTGCTGCTAATGTGTAGTTTTAGACCTTGCAAACACATTTTAACTCTATTTGGCTCGCCGTTTGCTCAAATATAACAATCCTTACAAAAATTATGAATTCCTCTCTTCTCTATTCCTCTGTGTTCTCTGCGCCTCTGCGGTAAAAAATAATTCCTTTCACAATTTACTAACTTTTATTTTTCACTCTTGGGAATCACATACCTAATTCCGCCTTTATTCCCAGCCGCATCGCCCTTGTAACGGGGGATAACATGAATAGCCGCGTGACTGCGACTTTGACCAGCCTGTTTATTAATATTGATTCCCACATTAAACCCGTCAGGCTGAAATTCTTTACTTAACATTTCTTGCACCTTATTAGCCATAAACCAGCAAGCCGATTGTTCTCGAAAAGGCAGTTCAAAATAATTAGCAACGTGACGCTTGGGGATGATTAAAACATGACCTTTGCTGGCGGGATAACCGTCAAACATCGCAAAAGCTGTTGCTGATTCAGTTAGCAAAGTTAGGTTTTTGTAAGGATTGCAGAATATGCAGTTATTAGTAGAATTTCTTTGATGGTTGTAATGAACGTATTTGTAAATTTCGCAAGACTCATCTAGGTGAACGGGCTTAAAGGGAAGTTTGACAATACACTGATATGTAGGTTTTTTGTGGACATAATGTTCTCGAAAGCCTTCTTTTTTGATATCCCTTCTTACCGCAAAATACGCATTCCCTCCTGGTTTCAACAGGTGCGAGACTTCCATCAGGACATTAGCTTGTTCTTCAGGAAACAAAACATTCAAAACATAAAAACAAATGATTGTGTCGAATTTCTCTTCGGGGAATTCCGGGAAATAATAAGGGTCATAACCCGTAATATCGAAGCCTTTTTGCTGCAACAATCTCACATCGCTGCCGAAGCCGCACCCAAAATCTAAGACTTTGCCTTTCAGCAAGTTTTTATCTAATAAAAATCTGGCTGGAAATGACAGGTAAATTCTTTCGATGGCCGTCAGGTGGCTGAATTTATTTTGTTGCTTTTTCATGGCGGCATAAATTTGATTTAAAGCGATATTCTTCAGTCAGCGCACCATCCAGACGAGAGTTTGTGGAGTAGTAATTTCCAGATCCGAATGTTATCTAAAAATTTTACCATTATTGCAGTTTGGCGATCGCCCCTTTTTCCACCAACACCTTACCAGTCACCAAATCCCGCACCGTCGCCAACAAAACCCGCCTCTCATCCACCTCAAAACTCACCGAAACCCTGTCAATTCCCAATACCCCAGGCGGATTCAAATGCGCCACACAAACCTGCTGGTGGTGGCTTTCCAGAGAGCGAAAATCCGTCTGTTTGTTGAGCCAACTGCTCGTCATTTGCCCTTTTTCGTTAAAAATAACCTCCGCTTGCGATACCTCTGCAACTTCCCCAATATCTAACCTAATTTCCCTTTGCCCTTCAATTGCCACTTGCAGCGTCAACTCTTCGGAACTTTGACAGGGATACTTCATTTCCTTGCTAAATATCGGCGAATAAGCATAAGCTTTAGCATAAGGTTCCCAGAGGCGAATTGCATAGCTGTGGCGCAAATAATCGTCAACACTCGCTAATTGTGTCAAGGCTAAAGCACCGTGCGCCACGGCTTCAAAAGGCTTGTCTCTTTGGACTTTTTGCCTCCCAAAATACGAAACCACTAAATTAGATACAGCCGGGATTAAAGAAGTTCCTCCTACTAGCAAAACCTGTTCGATATCTGCTTTGCCGATACCTTTTCCCAGTGCAAGAGTCAGCACTTCATCTAAACTTTCCCGCAACTGTTCTAACAACTGCCTAGATTCCAGAATTTCCTCAAGCTTGTCTCGGTTTAGCTGCAAGTCGTAAGACATAAAATTTTCATCGTCAAACCAGCTTTCCTTCGCCTCATTAACTTGAGAAAGTTGAATTTTTAATTTTTCCGCTATTTCTAATAAGTTTTGCCAGCCAATTGGGCCGACTTCGGCGCGCGACGAACCAATTTGCCGCAAATAATCTTCGACAATCCAGATGTCAATATCTTCGCCGCCTACATAAGCATCGGATTTTGCCAATACTTCGGCACGCACCCCCCCCAGCCCCCCCTTGCTAAGGGGGGGAGCGAGATTTCTCTCCCCCTTAGCAAGGGGGGGAGCGAGATTTCTCTCCCCCTTGCTAAGGGGGGAATCGAGATTTCTCTCCCCTTGGCTAAGGGGGGGAGCGAGATTTCTCCCCCCCTTAGCAAGGGGGGGTAAGGGGGGGGTTACAGCAGTACGGACTAAACTTAAATCTAATGTCCCGCCGCCAAAATCAACTACTAAAACTAGAGAGCCGGGGCGTTGTACTGCATATCCCAGGGCGGCGGCTGTGGATTCATCTATTACCTGAACTTCCGCCACTCCCAAACTTTCTCCTAAGTCGCGAAACCAATCTAGATATCGCTCAAATGCTCCGACTGGTACTGTAAAAATTACTTTGTCTGGATGTATATTTTGTATATACAACTGTTTCCAAATAGTTTTAATAAACTGTTCTGCTACTGATTCTGATGTGTAGGTTTCGCCATCGATATTGCGGGGTGGTGGCTGAAAATCGGCGGCTAAATTGCGTTTAAAAGCTTTGAAAAAGCGATCTGGCTGGGCTTGCCCCAAACGCTGCGATCGCACTTTTTCTCCCAGCACCAACTCTCCGGCATTTTTCACAAACACTAAAGTCGGCACTACAGATATTTCTCGAACATCTCCGCTCAAATTATTCGTTTTAAAAATGCGGGAGATCTCGCCCAATCTCAAAGTTTCTGGTGTTTTCGTATCCGGGTTAAGAATGCAGACAACCGTGTTGCTGGTGCCGAAGTCAATGGCAACTGTAGTCATGTTGATTTATAATTTAAAATTTAATTTTTCATTCCCGCTGGAAGGGTACGACTAACTTTAGCAGGAGTAAGAATTCGCTCTCCCTCTCGATAGCCGACAAACCGAATATAAACTAATTCTCCTTCGGTTATATCCTCAACATCCGGCTGGTGCAACTGCGGATTGTAAACAGTTTGTTCCCACGCAGAACCAATCATTTCAAAATCCCAACTTGATAAAAGATTTTCTAAGGGAGTAAACAAAGCTGAGAGATTTTTGGCGGGCATATCCGGCTTGGCTTCTGCCATTTTGCGGGCGGCGGGATAGTTGGTTAACAAAGTTTGCAACTGTTCAAAGGTAGCACGGCGAAAATCGGCAGTTAGTTGAGCTTTTTGCTGCTGCAATTCCGATCGCAGCCGGAAACACTGCTGCCTCAATTCTTCTATTTCGCTGGGATCAGTTGTGATTGTAGCCGACATTGGCAGCGCGCTCAAAGTGCGATCGAACTCTTGGAAATTCAAATTCAGCACTGTTGCCAGCCGTCTCAGTTGGTCTACCGTGAGTTTTCCCACGTCTCCCTGCCGCACTAAGCGCACTCCAAAGCGACTTAAACCTGCTTTTTCGCCTAAGTCTTGCCAATCGAGAATGTCTAGCTGATTCATGCGTTCCCGCAGAATTTTATCGTACTTAAACTCGATCGCATCTCCCGCCTCAGATGCAGCATAAAGGTAGACTAAAATTAGAAAAATGCCCCCGACAGCCAGCGCGAAGCTGAAGGCAGGCACTGTTGTTACATCAACTGTTGCACCGAGGATCTCAAACATCTTTAACTCTTCTAAACTTGTTTTAAAGTCTGCGTTTGTTCAACGCTCAAATTTTCTTCGCCTTCGTAGTATTCTGGCAGCAAGTCTTGAGATTCTATTTTTCCGAGGGCTTTTTCAATTTCGGCGGTGGTTTCAGTGCAACTCGAACCAGTGGCGTTCAGGACGGTTTCGGTAATTTTGCCGTCTTTGCCGATGCGGTATTCTATTTGGCGGTATTCTGCCATAATTCTGCCTCTTGGTTTAATGCTTGAGTGTTGACTGCTGAGGATTGAGTTATATTATAGATTCTATTTACCAATTATTCTAATGAATTTTTGTAGCGACAATGCAACCGAAGTTTCGCCGGAAATTATGGCGGCGATTACAGCGGCTAATTGCGGTGCTGTGATGTCTTACGGAGATGATGAATATACGCAGCGTTTGCAAGTTAAATTTTCGGATTTGTTCGAGACATCGGTGACTGTTTTTCCGGTAGCAACAGGTTCTGCTGCTAATTCTCTGGCACTTGCGGTTATGACTCCTCCTTACGGGGCTGTTTACTGTCACGCGGACTCTCATATTAATTTAGATGAATGTGGCGCGCCGGAGTTTTTTACAGGCGGTGCAAAGTTAGTGACACTAACAGGAAATCATGGTAAAATAGAGGCAGAGACTTTAGGAAAAAAGCTTGATCGCGCTGGTGCAGGTGTCGTCCATCACGTACAGCCCGCAGCCGTCAGCATCACTCAAGCAACCGAAGCCGGCACAGTCTACAATCTAGCAGAAATTTCCTACATTTCGGAAGTAATTCGCGCTCACAATTTGCACCTACACATGGATGGAGCCCGCTTTGCCAATGCTGTCGCCAGTCTTGGCTGTTCTCCGGCGGATGTCACTTGGCGGGCTGGTGTGGATATTCTATCGTTTGGAGCGACAAAAAACGGCGCGATGGCTGCGGAAGCTGTGGTTTTTTTTAATCAAGAGTTAGCAAAGAGTTTCCCTTTTTACCGCAAACGCAGTGGGCATCTTTTCTCGAAAATGCGGTTTTTATCGGCGCAGTTGGAAGCGTATATAACCGATGATTTGTGGCTGAAGAATGCGGCCCATGCAAATAATATGGCAGCAAAATTAGCCCAAGGTTTGGCGGAAGTTGAGGGAGCAAAGTTTTGCCATCGGGTTGAAGCAAACGAGATTTTTATTCAACTTCCCGAATCTGTAATTACATCGGTTTTAGCTGAGGGTTTTCTGTTTTATCGGTGGGATGAATGTACGGTTAGACTGGTAACGGCTTTTAATACTCTGGAAGCGGATGTTATTGCTTTGGTGGACGCTGTTAAACGACATCAATGATTAAAATGTCGGGGCGAGTTTTACAAATAATACCGGCCAGCTATGAACAATCTAAGAAACCCGCCCCCACCTAACAAATAATCCACATCAACCTTGATTTATATTAAATGCAAAAATAGGCGCGGGGATTTCTCGTTGGGTGGGGGCGGGTTTGAGAGATTGTTGGTTATTTACAATTATTTTTTGTGAACCCGCCCCTACATTTTAAATGCGAAAAATAGGCGCGGGCTTTCTCGTTTGATGGGCAAGGGTTTAAGAGATTGTTGGTTATTTACAATTATTTTTTGTGAAACCAGCCCCTACATTTTAATCGGTTCAGGAATAGGTTCTGCAACTGCGGCTAGTTCGGGTTCAACTTCTTCGAGGTGTGCTTCTAAAAGCGCCAGATTTCTCATGTTTGATTTATAAAAAGCATCGAAGATATCTCCTACTAAAGGTACTGAACCCACAACGGCTTCTAGACCGATATTGTAAATCATTTTCCCTAGAGTTTTTTGGGGAATGTTGAATCGAGTTGCTAAATAAATTAGGTAGGCGGAAAACGCGGTATCTACGATATCCCCAGCACCGGGAACTAAACCGATAATGGGGTCTAAACCAATGCGAAATTTAGTGCCGGGGATGCCAATGGCGGTATCCATCAGGCGGCTGAGTTTGCGGATACGGTTGAGGGTGGCGAGACGCTCTATGTTGTTCATATTATTATTGTTGAACTAGGTTGAAAGTTTGCAATCTGTCGGAAGACGGAAAAAACCATCTAGAAACCGCTCATTTTCCATCTTCGCTAATATGCTGAATTCCCCATTCGTGCATGGCATTAATAATCGGTTTGAGACTTTCGCCCAAAGGCGTTAGCGAATATTCAACTTTTGGCGGCACTTGCAGGTAAATTTCCCGGTGAACAATTGCGTCTGATTCCATTTCGCGCAGTTGCTGCGTCAGCATCTTCTGAGTAATGCCGTTGACAGCTCGTTGCAGCTCGTTAAAGCGCTTCACTCCTTGAAACAACTCCCGCAGAATCAAGACTTTCCAGCGCCCACCAATCACCTCTAGAGTGCGTTCTACAGGGCAATTTGCTCGATCGACCTTTGCTTCTTGGACTTGCATAGTATCTTTTTGGTAAGTACCGCACTTTTAAGTGCGTACTATCCATAATAGCTTGACTCGGCTTAAAATAAAAACATCAAAGAAACACCCGATAAATTTCACTGAGGATTCAGCAAATGATTACCGTTAGAAAAAGTGAAGCAAGAGGACACGCTAATCACGGTTGGCTGGACAGTTACCACACATTTTCTTTTGCCGGCTATTACGATCCAAATTATATGAATTTTCGCTCTTTGCGCGTAATTAATGAGGATGTCGTTAGCCCCGGCAGAGGTTTCGGCACTCACGGCCACAGCGACATGGAAATCATTACTTATGTATTAGAAGGAGCATTAGAACACAAGGACAGTTTGGGTACTGGTGCAGTGATTAAACCCGGTGAAGTACAGCGGATGAGTGCAGGTACGGGTATCCAGCACAGCGAGTTCAATAACTCGCAAACAGACCCAGTTCACTTGCTGCAAATCTGGCTGTTACCCGATACAAAAGGCTTGCAGCCGAGTTACGAACAGCGGGAGTTTCCCCTAGCAGAAAGGCAGGGAAAACTGCGCTTAGTGGCGGCACGAGATGCGAGAGATGGTGCTGTGAAAGTGCATCAAGATGTGGATTTATATGCGGCTGTTTTGGATAAAGACTCGCAGGTTTCTCATGCTTTGCAGCCGAATCGCCATGCTTGGGTGCAAGTTGCTCGCGGCTCGGTTTTGCTCAACGGTTTGACTTTGGAAAATGGCGACGCTGCGGCGGTTAGCGGTGAGTCTGCGGTGGTGATTGAAGCTACGGCAGATTCTGAATTTTTGCTGTTTGATTTGGCATAAAATTGGGCATCATACATACTAAGTAAGGTGCCCAATCCGCACCTTACTTAGGGTGGGTTACTACTTAGGAAATAAGTAAATAGGAGGAAGAAAGTAAATTTTATTTGTGGTATTTCTGGTAAGGGTAAATGTTTAGGATAAATTTTTATGCAAGAAAACCCGATCGCCAGAAAGCATCTTGTTTGGAGCCTCATCACTGGTTTTGCAGTCGGCGCGATCGCGGGCGCACCCCTCGGCTGGATGGCTAATGGGTCTTTTTCCGACCAGCGTTCGGCTCAAAGTATCCTTTGCCGAGAAAAGAATAGAGATCAGCCAGTTGCTATTGTTGAGGCTAGGTGCGGTTCCCGATTCTAAATTTTTCTGCTAGCCAGAGGGCGGTGTCAAATATTGTGAGGCTTGTGCGAATGTCGAAAGTTCGATATCGTCGCGCAGGCGTTTTGGCGTTGTCAACCGTAAATATGCCACAAACCGGATAACTTTTCCGTCAGTTGATATGTGGGTATGTTAAATTGACACAATAATGAATTACAGCAGAACTATTCCGGCTATTTTGAGTGCTACGATCGCCCTGAGTTCGATCGCCCTCATCCCACTCACCTCACCTCAAATTGCCCTCGCATTAACCGCCGACAAAGTTAAAACTGTTGCCCAACAAATTACTGTTCGCATCCAGGGGCCAAAAGGCGGTTCAGGAGTAATTTTAGAGAAACAAGGCAGCACATACTATATTCTCACAAACTGGCACGTTGTCGATAAAGCTGGGGATTACGAGGTTGTAACTCCCGACGGCAAAGCTCACTCTGTATCATACAGCCTCGTGCGGCGAATGCCCGGTGCCGATTTGGCGATCGTACCTTTTAGCAGCACTCAAAGCTACCCCCTGGCTCAATTAGCCAATTCCGCAGCAACTAAGGGAAACAAAGCTTATGTCGCTGGCTGGCCGATATCCGGCGGTTCTCTGAGACAACCGATTTTCATCGCCACGGAAGGTCAGCTTACCGGCCGCCAAACTCCCTGGAACGGCTATACTTTGGTCTACAACAACTTAGTGAGAGCCGGCATGAGTGGGGGCCCGGTGCTCGATGACGCGGGGCGAGTTGTCGCAATTAACGGCATTGTCAGGTTAGAGGATAACTCTGATAAAATCGTGGCCGCGGGGATAGAAATCAATACTTTCATGAAATGGCGATCGACTATTTCCCTGCCAGTAGTTCCCCAATCTCCTACTGCCGGAAACCCCAAAACTCCGGCGAATAATGCGCCCCGCACGCCCGCAAGTGCGATCGCCTTTGCTGCTACAAATACCCTCAAAGGCCCTTCGGAAGTTGTCAGTTCCCTTGCCCTAGCTTCAGCTTATTTTACTACAGGAAATAGCAACGGCACAATCTCAGTTTGGAATTTTCCCAGCGGGCAATTAAAAACTACCCTGCAAGGTCACACGGAAGCAGTAAACGCATTGGCCGCGAGTGCGGATGGCAAGGTGTTAGCTAGCGGCAGCGACGACAAAACCGTGAAAATTTGGAATTTAGAAACTGGCGCGGTTGTACGCACTTTAAGCGGGCATTCCAATGCAGTTTCGAGCGTTGCCGTTAGTCCTGACGGTCAATTTGTAGCCAGTGGCAGTTGGGACAAAACGATTAAGATTTGGAACCCGAAAACAGGAGAGTTGCTGCGGACTTTGACGGGGCATTCTGGGTTGGTGAATGCTGTTGCAATCAGTCCCGATAGCAAAACTTTAGCTAGCGGCAGCAAAGACGGTTCAATTAGGTTGTGGAATTTAGCTACAGGTCAAGCAATTCGCACGATTAGCGGCAAAAACTTGGCTGTTTTGTCGCTAGCTTTTACTCCCGACGGCAAGAGTTTAGCTGCGGGAAACAGCAATGGCACTGTTGGGTTGTGGAATGCCGGAAACGGGCAGTTAATTCGGCGTTTAAGCGGGCATACTGACGGGGTTTGGTCGGTGGCATTCAGTCGGGATGGCACTACGCTGGTTACTGGGAGTTGGGATAAGAGTGTGAGACTTTGGGATGTACGATCAGGCGAATTGAGAGGTAATTTGAGCGGTCATGCTGGCTACGTTAGCGCTGTGGCGATTAGCAGCGACGGTAAGACTATTGTTAGTGCAGGTTGGTTGGGGGAAATTAAGATTTGGAAAAGGAGTTGAGATTTTTTTTAACGAACCGCGAAGGCGCGTTACGCGGAGGGGCGCGTAAGCGCTACTCAACCTAGAAACAGCCGCGCCTCTGTAGCGAAGCCAGCTAGTTGAGGGTTGGGGTAGGCACGGACTCTACTGGTAGGGTGCGTCAGTTGGTAGCGATTCGATGTACATGGGCTAATCATTTCCGGGCTTCGCACCCTACTACCTAGCATTTTGCTTCAAAGTCCGATCGACCCTTATGATAGATTTGGTTCTTGCCAGACTACACTGGAAGACAAAATCAAATTAAAAATTTCGCCATAAATTCGATCGACCCGCCGACCGGGCGGGACTCTCCACTTCGTGGAACAGGCGTCCCGCCTGTGGTTGGCAAAGTAAATCTAAAATCTAAAATCTAAAATTGCGTGACTTCTGACAAATGATTGAAGTAGAACACTTAAGCAAAACTTACGGTTCGACCGCAGCGATCGCGGACGTGTCTTTTTCGGTCGAATCAGGAGAAATTCTCGGTTTTTTGGGACCAAACGGCGCGGGAAAAACCACAACGATGCGGATTTTGTCGGGATATTTGCCGGCATCCAGTGGTACGGCCCGCATCGCCGGCATGGATGTTCACGAAAACTCGATGGCCGTCAGACAGCGCATCGGCTATCTGCCGGAAAACCCGCCGCTTTATCCAGAAATGACTGTGGAAGGGTTTCTGTTTTTTGTGGCCAGGATTAAGCAAGTACCTGCGGGCGATCGCGCGCGACGAGTTACATCCGCGATCGAACGCTGCGGCCTGGTTGATAAACGCAAAGTTTTAATCCGCAAGCTTTCTAAAGGATTTCGTCAGCGTGTCGGTATCGCGCAGGCGATCGTCCACGACCCACCGGTCATTATCTTAGACGAACCAACCGTCGGCCTCGACCCCCGACAAATCATCGAAGTCCGCAATTTAATCAAAAGTCTTGGCGGCCAGCACACAATCATCCTTTCCACGCACATTCTGCCGGAAGTCAGCATGACTTGCAACCGCGTCACCATCATCAATCGCGGAAAAATCGTCGCCGCGGGTAGTCCCGAAAATTTGATGGGAGAGTTGGCCGCCGGAGAGGGCTACGAACTCGAAGTTGAAGGCGAGGGGGATTTGGTAAACAGTCTGCTGTTGCCTTCTTTGGAAAACTTGCGGGGAGTTCGATCGGTGGAATTGATTCCAAGCAATCAATTTTTAGTGGGTCGCTACCGCCTGCGGGCATTGTGCGAATCCGACATAGAACCCGGACGAGAAATTGCTACAGCTATCGTCGCCTCTGGATTTGGACTGTGCGAAATGCGTCGCTCTCGCGCTACTCTGGAAGATGTGTTTTTAAGGCTGACAGCGGCTGAAAAGAAACCGGAAGAAAATCTGGTTCATAGCGAACCGGAGGTCGATCAAAATCTGCAAGAAGCGGCAGAAACTCAAGACTTGATCGCGGATTCTCATCAATCCGAATCGCAACCGATAGTCGAAAATCTGCCCGTTGTTTCAGAAACAGTAGAGTCGATCGAGCATCCTCAACCAGAACCGATAGTCGAAAATCTGCCCGTTGTTTCAGAAACAGTAGAGTCGATCGAGCATCCTCAACCAGAATCCGAACCAGTTGTAGAAACCGTACAGCCGATAAAAGGGAAGCATCTCAGTTTGGGTGTCACAGGAACCAGATCATCTTACTCGCTACAGATATCTAAACAAGCAAGCAGGATGCTCACTTTTGTAAAAAATGTTTTTTACAAAAGTGAGAGACTCCCGATCGAACCTTCTCCACCAGAATCCGAACCAGTTGTAGAAACCGTAGAGTCGATCAAGCATTCTCAACCAGAACCGATAGTCGAAAATCTGCAAGTTGTAGAAACAGTAGAGTCGATCGAGCATCCTCAGTCAGAATCTGAACCAGTTGTCGAAAGGCAAGAGTTGATCGAGCATCATGAAACAGAACCGATACTCGAAAATCTAGAAGTTTCACAAACCGTAGAGTCGATCGACTATTCTCAACCAGAACCGATAGTCGAAAATCTGCAAGTTGTAGAAACCGTAGAGTTGATCGACTATTCTCAACCAGAACCGATAGTCGAAAATCTGCAAGTTGTAGAAACCGTAGAGTCGATCAACTATTCTCAACCAGAA
>NZ_JAUBOY010000037.1:19639-77688 GCF_036700465.1 Microcoleus sp. T3_A4
AGAAACACCAAAGTCGAACCAACCTTCTCAACCAGAACTGGTTCTCGAAAATCTCGAAGTTTCAGAAACACCAAAGTCGAACCAACCTTCTCAACCAGAACTGGTTCTCGAAAATCTCGAAGTTTCAGAAACACCAAAGTCGAACCAACCTTCTCAACCAGAACCCGAACCGATTTTAGATGCGCCAAAGTCGATCGAACGTTCTCAACCAGAACCCGAACCGATTTTAGATGCGCCAAAGTCGATCGAACGTTCTCAACCAGAATCCGAACCGATTTTAGATACACCAAAGTCGAGCCAACCTTCTCAACCAGAACCCGAACCGATTTTAGATGCGCCAAAGTCGAGCCAACCTTCTCAACCAGAACCCGAACCGATTTTAGATGCGCCAAAGTCGATCGAACTTTCTCAACCAGAACCCGAACCGATTTTAGATGTGCCAAAGTCGATCGAACTTTCTCAACCAGCATCTGAACCGATTTTAGATGCGCCAAAGTCGATCGAACGTTCTCAACCAGAATCTGAAGCAGTTGTAAAAAAACGGCCACTTAAAAAAAAGCCACAACCAACTAGCGATTCTCGACCAGAACAGCCAGCTATTACTAGAAAGCGACAAATAGAAAGAAAGCAACAGGATAGCGACGGCAGCGAAACACCACCTGCAGGCGACTCAGAATGAACCAATTACCAATGGCCAATTACCCATTTCCAATTCCTAAAGGTTAGTAATGCTTAGTAATATTATCGCAATTTACCGCAAAGAACTACAAAGCTATTTTGCCTCGCCATTAGCCTATGCCATCGCAGCAGTCTTTTGGCTAATCACCGGCTACTTTTTAATAGCTATCCTCCTCGCCCCCGACGGGTTAATTCCCCAAATCGGCCAGCGAGACCAAATGGGAATTACCGAACCTCCCATCGACGTAGCCTACGAATTCCTACAACTATTCCTGCGAATCATGGGTTCCCTTTCGTTGTTCGTACTACCCGCACTCTCAATGGGACTTTACGCAGAAGAACGCAAACGCGGCACCTTAGAACTATTAGCCACATCGCCCTTAACAAACTGGGCAGTTGCTACCGGCAAACTCCTGGGAGTTTTAACATTTTATACCACAATGTTGCTGCCCCTGCTGTTCTGCGAGGCGATCGCCCTCAGTTCCTCAACCCCACCCGTACCCCCCGGAGTTCTTCTGCTAGGACACGGCGGCTTAATATTACTAGCAGCAGGAGTATTGTCGCTCGGAATGTTTATTTCCTCCCTCACCGATAGCACAATTTTATCCGCCATCCTCACCTTCACTCTAGTATTATTTCTGTGGGTGATCGATGCAGTCGCCGTCAGTATCGGTGGCCCCTTCGGCACAGCATTAGGACATTTGTCGCTCCTAACAAATTACACCAATCTTGTCAAGGGAGTTTTCGATACCAGCAGTTTAATTATGTTTGCCAGTTACATCATTTTAGGAGTATTTCTGACCGCCCAATCCATCGATGCGCTGCGATATCAGCGTTCTTAAAAACATCAGGGAAGGCTTCGGGGAATAAAGAGGAAAGAGTGGGAAAGTAGGAGATTTGGATAGTTGCACATTAAAGGAAACACCACCAATTGCCAATTCCCAATGCCCAATTCCCAATGCCCAATTCCCCATTCCCATCCCCAATTAATGTTAGTTATTCCACTAATTTCTTGAAATAATGAGATTTATCAATCCAAAAATCGACTTTGCGTTCAAAAAAATATTCGGTTCCAGCGACAGCAAAGACATCCTGATTAATTTTTTAAACGCCATCCTTTATGAAGCACAGCCGGTCATCGAAGACTTAGAAATAATCGACTCCCAACCAGAACCTCAAACTCTAGCTACCCAAGACACACACCTAGATGTCAAAGCCACAATTAACGGCGGCAGAATCGCCCTAGTTGAACTTCAACTGATAAACGTGCCTTCTTTTGGGAACAGAGTTTTGTACAACGCTGCCAAAAGCTACAGCCAACAATTAACAGGCAAAGAACGTTACGAAAGACTAAAAACAGTAATTTCCTTGAAAATTGCCGACTTTGAAATGTTTGAAAATCAGCCGGAATTTATGTCACGGTTTGTTTTTCAAGAAAAAGAGCAACAGTTTGAGTGTCCAGATACTGCAATAGAATTAGTATTTATCGAACTGCCAAAATTTAACAAGGAATTAGCAGAATTAGAAACAACCGCAGAGCAATGGATTTACTTTCTCGAAAATACCAGCACTCTGGAGACAGTACCAGAAACACTCAGTGCCGTTCCCGAAATTCAGAAAGCTTTTAGAATTGCCAGCAAGGAAAACTTCACTCAGGAAGAATTAAATGAATTGCACCAGCAAGAACTGTGGATAGAAGACCAGCAGATTGCCATAGAGATAGCAAGAGAACAGGTGACAAAAACCGCTCAACTCTCGTTAATATTGCGTCAGCTAGTGCGGCGTTTAGGCACAATACAACCGGAAACCGAAAACTGCATCCGTCAATTAGGCGTAGAACAATTAGAAGAACTAGGAGATGCCGTGCTGGATTTCAACAAGCCGTCAGATTTAACAGCATGGTTGCAGGCTAATGCGATATAGAATAACATCCTCGACCCGGAAATTTTCCCCTCAATTATTTACGTTATGAAAATTAGCAAAACAAATTGGAAATATGTTTTTTTGCTGGGCCCCCTCCTCATCGCAGCGGGGGTAACAGCAGCACTTGTATCTGGAGTATGGGACCCCCTGACAGTCGGTTTAGTTATTGCCGGAGCAGTGACGATCGCACTTTGGCTGCTATATTTGAGTTACGAACAAAGCTTTTGGGGGCAGCGTTCCACTCAAGCCAGCACCAACGCCCTGATTGCTACCCTCGCCGTCTTTGTGATACTCGGAGTAATTAACTTCATAGCCGTTCGCTATCCCGTCCGCATCGACTTAACCGAAAGCCAACAATTTACCCTTGCCCCGCAGACTCAACAAATACTGCGAAACCTGCAACAAACAGTCAAAGTTTGGGTATTTGACCCCATCCAAAATCCCCAAATTAAAGAATTGCTGCAAAGCTACAAACGCGAGGGAGGCGAAAAATTCCAATTTGAGTTTGTTGACCCGCAGGCCCAACCTGGAAAAGCGCGGGAATTTAGTATTACTAGCATCGGAGAAGTTTACCTGCAATCCGGCGACAGAAAACAGGTACTGCAAAAAGGTGGCACTGCTTTTGGTAGCGACCCAAATCAAGGTCTTTCAGAGATAAAACTTACCAATGGCTTAGAAGAAATCCTGAACACTCGCGTTGCTAGAGTTTACTTTTTGCAAGGCAAAGGAGCCCGCCCGCTACAGGAAGGTCAAGGCGGAATTCAGCAAGCTGAAAAAGCTTTGAAAGATAAATACTACAACGTCCAAACGCTGAATTTGACCGAACGCAAAGAAGTGCCAGAAGATGCAGATGCTTTAATCGTTCCCGGCCAGGACAAACCGTTTTCCGATACAGAAATTAAAGCACTAAGAGCTTATCTCGATCGCGGCGGCAGTTTATTGTTAATGGTAGACCCGGCAATTGATACGGGATTGGACAAATTGCTGCAAGAATGGGGCGTCAAACTAGACGCCCGTTTGGCCATTGATGCTTCGGGCACTGGTCAAAGATTTGGCCTGGGCCCCACGGTTCCCACAGTCAGGCGCTACGGCGAACATCCGATTACTCAAAGTTTTGGCAACGGTATTTCATTTTATCCATTTGCGCGTGCTTTGGAAACCTCGCCAGTACAAGGGATAGAGGAAAAACCACTGATTTGGACGAGTCAGGAAAGTTGGGCGGAAAGCGATTTGACGACTAAGAAATTGGAGTTTGATCAGAAGACCGATCGACAAGGCCCGCTATTATTAGGTGTAGCTTTAGTTCGATCGTCCACTGACAGCACTCCCTTAAAGCCCTCACCTTCACCAACACCAACTTCGCCCTCGCCTTCACCCCAAGCATCACCGGCAACGCCATCGCCTTCACCCCAAGCATCGCCGACAGATTCACTATCGCCGACAACTTCACCATCGCCGACAACTTCCCCATCACCGACAACTTCCCCATCACCGACAACTTCCCCATCGCCAACAACTTCCCCATCGCCGACCGACTCGCCATCGCCGACAACTTCGCCATCACCGACAGATTCACCCTCACCGACAACTTCGCCATCGCCGACAACTTCGCCATCGCCGATAGATTCACCATCACCGACAACTTCGCCAACAGCTTCCCCAATCAGCTATTCGGTGATTGTCTCGCAAGAAGCAACGCCTCCAGCATTACCGACGACTTCGCCAACACCGGCAGCATCTCCCACAGCATCTCCCACAGAACCGGCAGAAAGTTCGCCAACACCAACACCCGCAGCATCCCCCACAGCATCTCCCAGTCCAACCGCAACTCCTTCCGCGCCTTCAACTCCTAGAAAAACATCGCGAATGGTAGTAATTGGCACATCTCAATTTGTGACTAACGGTTGGTTTGACCAACAACTCAATAGCGACGTGTTTCTCAATTCAGTCAGTTGGTTGAGTAAACCAGACCAGCAAAGCTTTTCTATCAGTCCGAAAAAAGCTACTAACCGCCGCATTAACATGACTGCCCTCCAAGTAGGATTGCTGGTGTTAGCTTGGCTAATGTGGCCTTTACTCGGACTGGGAATTGGCGGCGCTATCTGGTGGAAGAGAAGATAAGTTAGTTGACTGTTGACTGTTGTCAGTTGGCAGTTGTCAGTTGACTGTTGTCAGTTGACTGTTGTCACTGGTCATTTGTTAATCCTTTGCTGTGGCTAATAACAAATAACCAATAACATTAATCAACAGTCAACAGTCAACAATGCCCAATGCCCAATGCCCAATGCCCAATTCTCAGTTATTATGAAATTGCAGAAAAATACATTAGTATTGATAGCCGTCGCGTTGAGCATGACTGGGCTGGTTGCTTTATTCGAGATGCAAGTATCTCCGAAACAGGAAGCAGCTAAGGAAGAAAAACAGAAAATTTTTGCTTTTAACTCCGATCGCATACAATTCTTTACAGTCAAAACTCCCGAAAAAATATTGACTTTTGAGCGAGTTTATGCTACAAAAGGAGGCAAGTCTAGCTGGGAAATGAAATTGCCAGTGCAAGCACACGCAAGTCAGGCATCTGTGGATTTTTTGCTAGACAGGCTGGCAACAGGAAAGAGCGATCGCACGATTAATACTACTGCTGCTCAACTGCCAGAATTCGGTCTCGACCAACCCCAAGCTACAGTCACAGTAAAACTGGACAACCAGGAAACTCACCGCCTAGTTTTAGGCAAAACAGACTTTAGCGGCCGCTTCTTGTACGCTCAAGCCAATCCGCCGGAAGCGCCCCCTCAAAATTCCGCCCAAAATTTGCCCGTGCTGCTAGTGCCTTTTGACTTTAAAAATGCCGTCCAGCGACCTTTGTCAGAGTGGAAAAAAGCAGAAGAACCCAAAACAGAGAAACCGCAAAAACCCTCTCCCACGCCAAGTCCAGAGAATAAATAGATGCCCAGTTGATCTGAGATGTTGCACCATTCTCAATAAGCCTTTTATGAACAGGCAAGATGCCTGTTTCACAAAGAGTGAATTTTCTTCTGAAACAGGCCCGGAAGCCTGTTGCTGACAATGGTGCACTCTGGGATAGAATTTAAAGAACAAATCCCAAAACCTGTTACATCCAACATTCCTCACCTAAAATACAGAAAAGTCTAAACTTAAACTGTATTTAAGTGGCGTGCATTACCCCCAGGAAAGGGCGAATATGTTTCAGACAGCACTCAACCAAGGTACGACAGCAACGGATACAGCGCTTGACGTTGAACTCCGCAAGGTATTTAAGGTATTTAATGGCGAAACCGCAGTCCGCGGAGTAGACCTCAACATCCGCCAAGGAGAATTTTTTAGCATCCTCGGGCCGAGTGGCTGCGGCAAGACTACGACCCTGCGCTTAATCGCTGGGTTCGAGACTCCCTCGGCGGGCGAATTGATGATTCGTGGCCAGTCGATGACCAACACTCCAGCTTACCGCCGTCCGGTAAATACTGTGTTTCAAAGCTATGCTTTGTTCGGACACATGAATGTCTGGGACAATATCGCTTTTGGATTGCGGATCAAAAAGCTGGGTAAAGCAGAAATTGAAGAACGGGTACGGGAAGTTTTGCAATTGGTGAAAATGGAATCTTTCGCCAACAGGTTTCCCGGTCAAATGTCGGGCGGCCAGCAGCAGCGGGTGGCTTTGGCGAGAGCTCTGGTAAATAGACCGGCGGTTTTGCTGCTGGACGAACCTCTGGGTGCCCTGGATTTGAAGTTGCGGAAGCAGATGCAGTTGGAACTGTCGAATTTGCATCAAGAATTGGGTTTGACTTTTGTGATGGTGACTCACGACCAAGAAGAGGCGATGAGTCTGTCTGACCGAATTGCGGTGATGCACGAGGGGAGGATTGAGCAAATTGGCTCTCCTGAAGAAATTTATGAGTGTCCGCAGACGGCTTTTGTGGCCGATTTTATTGGCGATACGAATTTGTTTGCTGGTACGGTAGAATCGATCGACCGATCGACTATCACAGTTCGCACATCAGCCAATCTGAAAATAATCGTTCAGCAGTCGGATATGTGGAATGGTGTCACAGGCGACTCTGTTGTGGTCAGCGTTCGGCCGGAAAAAGTATATTTGAATCTCTACCAGCCGGAAGTTTCGGTCAACTGTTTTGAAGGGCGGCTCAAAAATACTATGTACATGGGGACGCACGTTCATTACGTCGTTGAGTTGGCTTCGGGCGATAAAATTACTGTACGCCAGCCAAATACTGGCGGTTCTTTCCCAGATCCGCACACGCCGATTTACGCTTATTGGGGAACTACTGATTGTCTGGCTTTGACCGATCGGAATTAGTCAGTTGGCATTTGGTAGTTGGTATTAGTCATTAGTCATTAGTCATTGGTTATTTGTGGGTGGTTGGTTCTCCTAACAAATAACATAGGACTATTCCCAATTAACAATTCCCTATTACCAATTCCCCAATCTTCAATCTCCAAATCTAAAATCTAAAATCTAAAATCTAAAATCTAAAATCGAACTGTGCCTCCGACTAACTTACCAATTTCCAGGATTTTTCCGGCTAATTCTACACGCCGTCAGTTCCTAAAAAATTCGGCGGCGACAATTTCCGGGTTAGCTGTTTCGAGTTGCGGCTGGCGACTTGCAGACGTACAATCAGCTCCTCCCGTCAAAGGTGCTGCCGACCAACTTTTCATCTATACTTGGGCCGGCTATACAGATAACGCTTTGCTCGATCGCTTTGCCGAAAAAACTGGCATTCGCGTAGTGGCCGACGTGTTTAGCTCCAACGAAGAGATGCTGGCGAGAGTTCAAGCCGGTGGCGCCCGCGCCTACAGCATCATTTACCCATCTGACTACATGGTGGTTCAAATGACGGAACTGGGGCTGTTGAGCCCATTAGACCACTCGATTTTGGGCGGGATAGATCGGCTCAAAAAACAGTTTCAAAACCCTGTTTATGACCCAGGAAACCGCTACAGCGTACCTTTGAGTTGGGGAACCACAGGCTTAATTTACAACAGCGAACAACTCAAAGAAGCTCCTGAAGATTGGGACTATTTGTGGCAGCACAAACAGGAGTTAGCAAAGCGAATGACGCTGGCGAGTGATGTTCGAGAAGTCATGGGCGCTGCGTTGCGGATGCTGGGCTATTCTCTGAATTCTACGAACCAAGACCAAGTGAAACAAGCTTACGAAAAGTTGGTGGAACTCAAACCGGCGATCGCATCTTTTACGACTGATGCTTGGCGGCCTCAAATGCTAACGGGGGATTTGAAGATAGCTATGTGTTATTCTTCTGATGCTAATGAAGTAATTTCAGATAACGATAAATTGAAGTATGTCGTCCCTAAAAGCGGTTCTTCTCTGTGGACTGACACTTTAGTAATTCCTCAAGGTGCTCCCAACCCCGAAGCAGCTTATAAGTGGATTAACTTTTTGCTGCAAGCCGATGTCGCTGCTTCTTTAGTAGAACGGCTCAGTTTTTCAACTCCTTCGGAAGATGCTTTTAGTTTGTTGACGCCGGAAGTCCGCGAAAACGAGATTCTTTTCCCTTCGGAAGATATTTTGAAAAAGTGCGAAGGTGTGGCTCCGGTAGGGAAATTTATGGAAGTGTACGATCGCTATTGGACTCAATTAACCAGCGGCTAATCATCAAACCTAGGGCGGGTTTTACACGCAATCTCTGATTCTCACCCAATATTTACATAAACCCGCCCCCGTACAGCAGATCGCCCAATCTATCCGTATTATATCCGCGTTAATCCGCATTCATCAGCGGTTAAAAACTCAAAAAAATTGATTTATGGCTGTTTCAACTAGAACTCCCCCTCCTCTTCCTCCCAATTCTTCTTTGAAGCCTGAAACTGTTTCCCCGTGGTCTGCTTGGGCTGGGCCACTGGCATTATTGGGCCCTTCTGGCTTGTTGCTGCTTTTATTATTAGTCATACCAACTTTGGTGATTTTTCAGCTTAGTTTGGTGCCGAATATTAAACCGGGAGATTTGGTGAATCCTTCGGGAATCGGCAATTACCTGCGAGTGTTTGAGCCGCTGAATTTGCAGGTGATGGGTCGATCGCTCTATTTTGCAACGGGGACTACTATTCTGTGTTTGCTGCTGGGATTTCCCGTCGCTTACTGGATCGCCCTCAATGTCTCGAAAAAGTGGCGGAATTTAACTTTGTTAGGGTTTGTGTTGCCGCTGTGGACTTCTTCGCTGTTGCGATCGTATGCTTGGATTACAATTCTGCGTCCTACGGGGGTTCTCAACTCGCTGCTGGCAGTTGTAGGCATTCCTCCTCTGGAATTGCTTAATCAAAGTTCCGCAGTTTTAATCGGCATGGCTTACAGTTATTTGCCTTATATAGTGACCATTCTCTACGCTTCTTTGGAAAAGTTAGACCGCAGGTTGCTAGAAGCATCTCAGGATTTGGGTGCGAATCCAGTGGAAACTTTCTGGAAAGTGACCGTACCTCAGACCATGCCGGGAATTGCTGCGGGTTCTTTGCTAGTATTTATTAGCAGTTTGGGCGATTTTGTCGATCCAGAGTTGCTCGGTGGAGCTTCGAGTATGACCGCAGCTCGTTTGATTTACAATCAATTTTTGGGGGCGACTCAAAATTGGGGGCTGGGTTCGGCTCTGAGTATGGTATTAATCTTTGCAGTGAGTATCGGAATTGCCCTTTTACTCAAATATGGCGATCGTAATGCAGTTTAGGATGTTTAAGGAAGAAGGAAGTTCGGCAACGGATTATATAACGGATGTAACGGATGTGACGGATGTCAGTCCGATGGAAGAAGAAAGAAAACAATCCTAACGAATTAACAATTACCAATTACCGATTACCGAGAAATGGAAAAGACAGCCGAAAATCCACAGGAGGAAATACAAGCCGATATGTACTTAAAACCTAAATTTAAGATTTCTTGGCAGGTGATATTTGCCGTTGTGATGTTTTTTTATATGTACCTGCCCATCCTGGTACTCACATTTTACAGCTTTAACAAATCGCGTTTTAGCGCCGGCTGGGAAGGATTTACTTTAGATTGGTACGTTAAATTATTTAGCGATACGCGGATTTTAGTTGCCCTGAGAAACAGTTTAACAGTTGCTGTTTGTGCAGTTGCAATCTCGGCCGTACTTGGCACTTTGATGGCCGTTGGTTTAGCCCGCTACCGCTTTCCTGGCAAGAGTTTATATCAGGGAGTCTCCTACTTGCCGATTATTATTCCAGATATTGCGACCGCAGTTGCTACTCTGGTATTTTTAGCGGCGCTGGCTATTCCTCTGAGTTTGTGGACAATTGTCGCCGCTCACATTGTGTTTTGTCTGGCTTACATCGCCCTAGCTGTTTCTACTAGATTGGCCGATTTAAACCCGTATTTAGAAGAGGCTGCCTTGGATTTGGGTGCAACGCCTGTTGAAGCTTTTATTCAGGTTTTGCTCCCTCAATTAATACCCGGAATTGTTTCAGGTTGTCTGTTGTCTTTTGTCCTCAGCATGGACGATTTTTTGATTGCGAGTTTTACCGCAGGTAGCGGGACTACAACTCTGCCGATGGAAATTTTTAGCCGGATTCGGACTGGAGTAAAACCGGATATTAATGCTTTGAGCGTGCTCTTGATAGTAGGTTCGGGAGGATTGGCCTTTTTAGCGGAATATTTGCGTGGCCGGGGCGAGCAAAAACGGGCTCATTAGGCAGTGGGCAGTTGACAGTTGGCAGTTGACAGTTGGTTATTTGTGAGTTGTTACCAATGCCCCATGCCCTATGCCCCATGCCCTATGCCCCATGCCCCATGCCCCATGCTGCTACTTGGCTGGTAATTTCACTTTAGTAGCCAAACCTAGTGCTTCCAAAACTTGAATTGTCATCCAAGTGAAGTCAATTTCCCACCATTTCATACCGTGACGCGCAGAGTATTGAAAAGCGTGGTGGTTGTTGTGCCAGCCTTCGCCGTAAGTCAAAACCGCAACCCACCAACAGTTAGTGGAACTATCTTCCGTTTCGTAAGTGCGATAGCCAAATTTGTGAGTGGCGCTGTTAACAAACCAAGTGCAATGATATACCGCAACTAAGCGGACAAAAATTACCCAAACTACAAAAGGCCAGCCTGCTGCTAAGTAAAGCAAGACGCCAAAGGCGATTTGAATTGGCAGAAAGTAATTTTGCAAAAATTGATAAAACGGGTCGCTTGAAATGTCTTTTGTGCAGCGAGAAATTTCAGCGTGAGCTGGACCTTTATATAGCATCCAGCCGATGTGACTCCACCAAAAACCCTTTTGGGCATTGTGAGGGTCGAGCGCATTTTGGTCAGAGTTGGTGTGGTGCAATCGGTGCAGCCCAACCCAATCAATTATTCCTCCTTGACAGGCAAGGGCTCCGCAAAATGCTAGAAAGTATTCTACGAATTTTGGTGTCTGAAAACTGCGGTGGGTGAGCATTCGATGCCATCCGAGAGTTATTCCCAGACCGCCGGTTATCCAGTGCATGAATACTGTTAAACCAACTGCTGTCCAATTGAAGTTACTGGGTAGCAGTGCGAACAAAGCGCCGATATGAAGTCCTGCTAAACTAATAACGTGCTTCCAATTGTATTGGAGTTTTTCTTGCGTTGCAATTGTCATTCTCTTTTTGATTTCTGATGAGATGCCGAGCTGAATTCACGCATACAAGTTTTGATTGAGGTAGTGAACTGTTTTGTTGAACACTTGCCCAAACTAATAAATAATGAATGAATGATAGATTTTGGATTAGAATTGAAAAAATTTACCGTTTTGTCTTAACAATAAAAATTTTGGATGCTAAACAAAATTTTTTGTTCCCAAATCTATTATAACTGATTCTGGTTTTGGTTGGGTCGATCGCACTAGATGATTCGAGCTTACTTCAACCCAACCTATACCGCTCGCAAAAACAGGATGAGGCATTGGTCACGAGCCATTAGTCCAGAACTGATGACCGACAACCCATGACTCATTGCCCATGCTATTTTTCTGCTAATTTCACTTTGGTTGCCAAACCAAGTGCTTGCAGCAGTTGAATTGTCATCCAGGTGAAGTCGATTTCCCACCATTCGAGACCGTGGCGCGCCGAGTATTGAAAGGCGTGGTGGTTATTGTGCCAGCCTTCGCCGTAGGTGAGCAGGGCAACCCACCAGCAGTTGGTCGATCGATCGCCCGACTCGTAGGTCCGGTAGCCAAATTTGTGGGTAGCGCTGTTAACAAGCCAAGTGCAGTGGAACACCACCACGATCCGCATAAACACGCCCCAAACCACGAAAGACCAGCCGCCTAATAAATAAAGCAACACACCGAAGACGACTTGGATGGGGATAAAATATGCTTGGAGAAACTTGTATACTGGGTCGTCGCCGATGTCTTTAGTAAAGCGGGGGATTTCCACTCTGATCGGCAGATCCGAGAGCATCCAGCCCATGTGGCTCCACCAGAAGCCTTGATTGGAATCGTGGGGATCTGTTTCGGTGTCGGAATGTATGTGGTGTAACCGGTGCATTCCTACCCAGTCGATCGGGCCACCTTCACAGGAAAGGGTACCGCAAATAACTAGAAAATACTCTAGCCATTTCGGTGTTTGAAAACTGCGGTGGGTGACGAGGCGGTGATATCCGAGAGTAATTCCTAAACCACCTGTTACCCAATGCAGGAATACTGCTAGCCCAACCGCAGACCAGCTAAAATTACCCGGCAGCAAAGCAAATAAAGCACCGATGTGCAGAAAGGCCATAAAGCCTACGACAGGCCAATCAGGAGAAGTTTTTTTGGAAGTTGCAATCGTCATGAATATATTATGTTTACAAACTAGGGGCCGCATCTACGCCATAATGAACAGCGCGCACGCAAAGGGTGAGCGAGGTATAGATGAATAGCGTTTCACGGCTACAGGAAGCAGAACAGGCACTCTTTCAGATTTTTTCTGGTATTGACACTACAGTCAAGCAAAATCTTCAACGAGTCTTAAAAGCTTTTCGGAGCCACCGGGTTGGAGTCCACCATTTTGCAGGGGTTACGGGTTACGGCCACGATGATTTGGGTCGAGAGACTTTGGACGGGGTGTTTGCCGAAGTGGTAGGGGCCCAGGCCGCGGCTGTCCGGGTACAGTTTGTTTCGGGTACTCACGCGATCGCCTGTGCTCTTTTTGGCATCCTGCGTCCTGGTGACGAAATGTTGGCAGTGGCTGGTTCTCCCTACGATACTTTAGAAGAAGTGATCGGCTTGCGGGGGCAAGGTCAAGGTTCACTCATTGAGTTTGGCATTAGTTACCGTGAGTTGCCTCTAACTCGCGAAGGAAGTTTGGATTGGCCGGCATTGAGCTCTACTATTTCAGCAAAGACTCGCCTGGTTTTTATCCAGCGCTCTTGCGGCTATTCTTGGCGGTCGAGTTTGTCTATTTCTGAGATTAAAAAAATCGTCACCATAGTCAAACATCAGAATCCTAACACAATTTGCTTTGTTGATAATTGTTACGGCGAGTTTGTCGAGGATTGCGAACCTACTGCTGTGGGCGCGGATCTGATGGCTGGTTCTTTAATCAAAAATCCGGGGGGTACGATCGTCCCTGCTGGAGGTTACGTTGCTGGGAGGGCTGATTTAGTAGAGGCGGCAACTTGTCGCTTGACGGCGCCGGGAATTGGCAGCAGCGGCGGCGCAACTTTTGATTTGAATCGGTTGCTGTTTCAGGGTTTGTTTATGGCTCCCGGTTGTGTGGGGGAGGCGATGAAGGGCAATCATTTGACGGCTTATGTTTTTTATAAGTTGGGTTATCGAGTGAATCCTATGCCTTTGGCTAGAAGACGAGATGTGATTCAGGCGATCGAATTCGGTTCTGCTGATAAGTTAATTGCTTTTTGTCGGGCGGTTCAGCGAAATTCCCCCGTCGGTTCCTATTTAGATCCCGTGCCGGCTCCGATGCACGGCTATGAAAGTCAGTTGGTGATGGCTGGGGGTACTTTTATTGATGGGAGTACGTCGGAGTTTTCGGCTGACGGGCCTCTGCGGGAGCCTTACGTGGCTTTTTGTCAGGGGGGGAGTCATTGGACTCATGTATCGATCGCTCTTGAGGATGCGATCGAGGCTGTGGGCCCAGCTAAGTAACTGGTATGGGCGAGGCCTCTTGGGGTAGGGGGGCTCCCTGTTCTCCCCTGAGTTTTGAATTAAAGAGTAGATTTTTGCAAGAATCTGAGGATTTTTAACCGCAGATGCACGCAGATTGACGCTGATTTTGGGTTTTTAGATTGTGTAGGTTGGGTTTAGCGGAAGCCAAACCCAACAACTACAAAACTCTCAAGGTGTTTCTTCAAGTTTGCGCTGCCGCATTAGGAGAAATAAAGGCAAACCCAGGGAAACACCCACCAGTAAGTTACTGGCAATATAAATCCACAAGTTTTTCATTTTGAGACGCGAACCTTCGCTAAATACAAAAGTACCAAAAACTAGGGATGACACTATTACATCCATGCCGAAAAAACCGGAAATTTGATTGGCAAACAACTCACCGAAGAAAGCGTTAATATTCAACCCTTCTTCTAAAAGAAACGGGACAAACTGGGAGTAGGGCAAAGCCGTGCCTAGAATACAGAAAATTAAGTAGGCAATTTTCAACATTTTCCAACCTCCACTTTGTTAATTAAAAACCGTTGTATTTGAGAGTTTACTCAGCATTGCTGAGTGCTTGAATATCGTTTTGCATAATTATGCTCACATTGCGCGAAATCTTCTCGATTTCCCAATCCCACCACCGAATTTCTAATAGTTGTGCAACTTCAGAATCGCTAAAACGCTGTTTGATTGGATGGGCGGGGTTGCCACCGACAATAGTGTAAGGGGGAATGTCTTTTACTACAACGGATTTGGCGGCTATGACGGCACCGTCGCCGATTTTGACTCCGGGCATAATCAGGGATTCATAGCCGATCCAAACATCATTGCCAATGACGGTATCGCCTTTACTTGGCAGTTCCATTACTAAATTCATGGCTGTTTCCCAACCATTCCCAAAGACCGGAAAAGGATAAGTTGAAATTCCGTCGAGTTTATGATTTGCACCGTTCATTATGAATTTGACGTTGGTGGCGATCGCACAAAATTTGCCAATAATTAATCGATCGTTTCCGTAATTATAAAGTACATTTCTTTCAAAGTTTTCTGGTTCTATTGGATCGTCGTAATATGAGTAATCGCCGACGATAATGTTGGGGGATTTAATAAAGTTTTTGATGAAGCATACGCGCCGTTGGTCGGCCATCGGATAGGGTCGGTTTGGATCTGGCCCAATTTCTGTCATAAGTTTCAATGCTTATTCGTTAAGCTGCTGGATTAATGTAGTGTTAATTCGAGTGAGGTTTGCTTCTAATTCGTTAACATAGAGTAAGAGTGTTTGTCAAGGGGTGGGAGAGAAAATTTGGGTCGATCGCGCTGCAAGAAATGAGACACAATGGTAAAAGCTAACATCCATCCGCGTTCCGAAGCGGTTAAAAATCCCAAATTAATATTAAAGAAGCGATCGCAGTGAGATAATTTATGAGAGTACGAACCTACGAAATCGGTGATACCCAACAAATTGTACAACTGTTTTACGACACCATACACGAAGTAAACATCCGAGATTACACACAAGCACAAGTAGATGCTTGGGCGCCAGCAGATATGGATATCGAAAGTTGGACTAAAAGCTTAAGCAGTAAATTTACTTTCGTAGCAGAAGAGGGTGAGAAAATTGCAGGTTTTGGGGAATTAGAAGCAAGCGGCCATATCGATTGCTTTTTCTGTGCTCAAGATTTTCAAAGGCAAGGAGTCGGCAGGCTAATTTTAAAACACATTGAGTCAAAAGCCCAAGACTTAGGAATTAACAAGTTATTTGCCGAAGTCAGCATTACAGCTCGACCTTTTTTTGAAAGCCAGGGATTTATTGTGATTAGAAAACAAGAAGTAGAATGCAGAGGACAAAAATTAATCAACTTTGTCATGGAAAAAAATATATAAACAACGATTTGTGTAAAATTAGATCGAAGAGTTTTACTCAGGAGTTGCGATGGTGACGGAAGCTACAAATGTGCTGGGCGGAAAGTTAGAGAATTGCTGCACTTCGCCAATGACAGGATATTATCGGGACGGCAAATGCAATACAGGTGGTGGCGACTTTGGGGCTCACACTGTTTGTGCTCAACTGACAGAAGAGTTTTTGCAATTCACTAAATCGAACGGAAATGATTTGAGCACTCCGGTTCCCGAATTTAACTTTCCCGGTTTGAAGCCTGGGGATTGCTGGTGTTTGTGCGCTTCTCGGTGGAAGGAAGCAATGGATGCAGGAGTTGCGCCGCCTGTGGTTTTGGCTGCGACTCACGCCTTGACTTTGGAATACGTTTCTTTGGATGAATTGAAGCAGCACGCTGCTGATTTGTAGGAGGATGTTGGTGTGCGATCGCTTTTAGTCAATAAGGGCGATCGGGTTTTTCGGATGAATTGCAAATTTATCGTTCGTAACTCAAATATTTAAGTGCGATCGGGCGTCACTGTAAAGTTTTATGGTTGAGTTTGTGGTTCCCACTTACAGATAGACTCTGGCTTGAGAGGGCAAGTTTTGGGAGCGATCGCATTTCCGCTAAGGTAGAGTTCTGTCAGTTTAGTGAAAGATGCTAGCGGTTTGATGTCGCCGATTTGATTGTTTTCGAGTGAGAGTAAAGTCAGCTTAGTCAAGGATGCTAGCGGTTTGATATCAACGATGTGATTGTTGTTGAGCCAGAGAGTCTCCAGTTTAGTCAAGAATTCTAGCGGTTTAAGGTCAGCGAGCTCATTCTTGTTAAGTGATAGCCCTTCCAGATTAGTCAAGGATGCTAGCGGTTTGATATCACCGATTTGATTCGAGCTGAGGTTAATCCCTTCTAGGTTAGTCAAGGATGCTAGTGATTTGATGTCACTAATCTGATTGCTGCTGAGGTCGATAAAAGTCAGTTTCATCAAAGATGCTAGCGGTTTGATGTCACTAATTTGATTGCCAGCGAGATCGATCCCTTCCAGGTTAGTCAAAGATGCTAGTGGCTTGATGTCGTCAATCTGATTGCTGCGGAGGAAAAGCCCTTTCAGGTTAGTCAAGGATGCTAGCGGTGTGATGTCATCGATCTGATTTTCGATGAGGACGATTTCAGTCAGGTTAGTCAAGGATGCTAGCGGTTTGATGTCGCGGATATGATTGTTCCCGATGTTGAGCACTTTCAGGTTAACCAAGGATGCTAGCGGTTTGATGTCACTAATTTGATTGCTGCTGAGGTTGAGCAAAGTCAGGTTAGTTAAGGATGCTAGCGGTTTGATGTCGCTGATAGAACAGTTGATAAGCCGGAGAACCTTCAGGTGAGTTAAGGATGCTAGCGGTTTGATGTCGCTGATTCCTTCCTTCGTAAAGCTAATTCCTGTGATACTAGAAAGTTGGCGATCGCCCTCATCGCACTCAGTAGTTCCTGCTATTTTTAACAGCATATCAACAGTATGTTTAGCTTCTGGACTCAAAGAATCTTTTTCGCGACACCATTGAGCAAATGTTTTGTTTCCCGATCGCACTTCTGCTGCTTTCGCGGACACTCCATTTCCAGATAATGCTAGAAGCACACAACAAGTAAGTGCGATCGACTTTGGTAACTTCATGTGTTTCTGTACAACTATGAGGGTCATAATCTTGTACCTATAATTTTTACCCCTAGATAAAACAAAGACACTGCCTTACCGTGTGCCTGCAAAACATCTATTAAAAACTCTCTTAATCACCTCAATCAGGCAACTTATACTAATTTATAGGTGCGTCATTTTGCCTGATATTCTGCGCCCAGCGAGGATATTTACCCGCTGGCACCCTACGCAACTAATTAATATCAACTCCCACCAAATCTGCCACGACTTTCTCCAATCCAGCTATCACCTTCGTCGTCCGTTCCCAGTCAACCTTATCGGGTGTATCTTGCGCCGTGTGATAGTAAGGATAGCGATAGGGAGCAGTATCTGTCACCATCAGCCCTGGATAACCATGTTGCCAAAAAGACCATTGATCAGACCAACCAACACCAGGAATACCACCTGGAATTGCTGCACCTTCCGAGGGAAATTCAGCATGGCGGCGGAAAGATGCGATCGCCTCTCTAACCAGTTTACTTGAGGACGTATTGCCAATAAATCCGATAAAGTTTCCCGATGTAGGATAAAAAAGGTTTAATGGTGCTGGATATTTCTGGCTGTTTTTGGCATCTGAGTAATAACCAATTGTTTCTAAACTGAGCATCGAAACAATTTTTTCATTACGCTCTCTGCATCTTTTGGCATAAACCAAACTCCCCATATCAGCAGTCCAGAAAAAAGGCGGTTCCTCATTCACAAACTCAACAAAACGCACAGTCTTTTCAGGCTTTTTACCTGCAAACATTCTCGCTAAAGCCAGCACTCCCGCCGCCCCAGTTGCGTTATCATTTGCCCCTGGACTCCCCACCACAGAATCATAATGTGCTCCAATTACAACTATTTCATCTGCATTTTTTCCCCCTGGAATCTCTACTTCTATGTTATAATAAAATTTATCATCAATTTTATATCCTTGTCGTTCAACTTTATAGCCAGCAGCTTGAAAAGATACTTCGAGAAAGTCAGCAGCTTCTCCAAGTTTTTGATATTGTATAAAATTGCGCTCTCCAATTTCACCAGAGAGCTTTTCCACATCGCGCTGTAAAGCGTCTCGGAGCGATATTTCCTGTGCTGTTAAAGGGGGAATGGTCCCGCTGTAGCTTTTCCCTGGCATTGCAATCATACTCAACCATATCCCACTACTCAGACTAATTAAGATCGTACTAAGGATAGCCAGTCTAGTTAACGTTCTGCGATTCCATAATTCGATCTTTCCCAAGTGCATTTGTTTTCTATCTTTTGCTATCCTTGAGTAGCAGGGTGCGTCAGTTAGCGTTATTTTTTCAATAATCCAACAACTTTTGACTAACGCACCCTACAAGTTTACACATCTGGTAACTTATACTGCCCCACAATCCGCTTAGCATATTCCGGCACATGAGCCTCTAATTTCTCCGGGTAATTCCGCTTCACGTACAGATAATTGCGAGTGAAATGAGAATCAATCGAAAACCGAGCATATTCCAAGCCCTTCGGCCCAATTCTCTCAATAAAAACTCCCATTAACTTCGCCGCCCACATTGGCAAAGTCACTCCTTTTTCATAAGCCGGAATGCTTTGCTGAACGGCTTCTTTTCGGTTTCCCTGAGACATCACCGGCTGAGTATTTAACTGATCCGTTACCAAATCTAACATTTCTTGCCCGGTGTCATTTCGCACTACAATCCACTGCCAACCAAAAGGTGCGCCCATGTAGCCCACAACTAAATCTGCTAAAGAATTGACATAATCAAAACAGCTCAAACAAGAAGGAGCAAAGACATCTTTCAATTCTTTAGTATTCAAGCCAAAAAACGGCACTTTTTCTTCCGAACCATCTTCGTGTTTGAAGTGAACGTTAAAGTCTTGCATAAACTCATAAGATACAACTGTTTCGGGAGAACGGCTCGTCGTATCTAGGAATTTCTGCAAGCCCGCGCGGCTGACATTATCAACACAGGGAGTTCCCAAAACGTAGAGCTTTTCTAAACCGAGTTTTTTCTCGACTGTTCGCAAGGCTTGAATTTGACAGCCGACGCCAATTACTAACAGCCGCTTCATCCCTGATTGTTCAATTTGTTCTAATACTGAAAGATTTGGGGAGAGAGTGGGTTTGTTTACTTTTGCAGCCAGAATCTCTTCACGATTTCTAGCAATAATCGGCATCGGCTGAAAGCGGTCTTCCTTAGTATTTTGGACGCAAACAACGCCTTCTACAATTCCTTTTTCGAGCATTTCAATGGCAATTGTGCTGACGATTCCCGTCCACTGAGCGCCCTCGATCGGCTCTTTTTTACGAGCCGCCATCATGTTTTGACTGACTCCGAAATACCAATCGTCGGGATTATCGAGATTGCGCGATCGCCCGTGAATCTCTTCTTCCAGTTCTGCAATATGCTGTGTTAAGAAAGCACAAGATTCCTTGACATAATGAATGTAATATGTATCGCACAAACCGCACTCGCTGCAAAGTTCTTTAGCGGGGCGACGGCTACCCGGTTTGAGGGCTTTGGATTTTTGGTGCTTAGTAGAATCTGTTGCGGTCATCTAAATTACTTATTTTATGCAGATATGGCTTTTGTTAGGATATCACAGCAATTTCCGTTGTTACCTACTTTATTCTTTCTTTCAGTCCCGGCAGGCGGACGCAAGTTTGTACGGGAGCAAATTCGGTTCGCCCGAAATTGGCGGTTTTCACAAGTTAAAAAATATTAGTCAGGACTTACCTAGGTTGCGCTAGAAACGGGGTTTCTGGCTGAATACCTCATTGTTAAACCTAAGATTTAGGGTAAAAACCGAGTTTCTTTATGTAGTTTTGGTAAAAAAAATCCAGTTTCAAAGACTCGCAGTGCTTCCAGGAGTGTTTGTGTAAGTCCTGTTAGTATCAATCCGGATCTAGCGGGCGATCGCGCGAATACATTGCCAAATAAAGCTATAAAAAAATGGTAAAAATGTTTGTGACAACAGCCGTCGCTGGCATCATGATGAATCTCGCAATTTCGAGTTTCGGATTTGCTGCTTTAGTTCGTCCTGTCCTCGCTATGAATCAAACTGTTGCGACTCTAGAAAGAATGCTCACCGCGACACAAAAACCGGCGGCGATGAACTATTCGCGCCTGGGGATTGGCGGGGTTCGGTTGGGGATGTCTGTAGAAGAGGCAAAACGTAAGTTTGGAAAACCGCAGCGCGACGAAACTAAACCTGCTGGGCCTGGCATCGGTGGCAAGATTCGCACGCTAACCTACTCAGGATTGACGGTAGCAGCATGGGAGGGCAAAGTTTATTTAGTTTCTACTACCAATCCCAAGTTTCTGACAATTGATGGTGTGAAGCTAGGAGATAACAGGCAAAAAGTTGTTAAAACTTACGGTTATGGGTCGCAATCTGTGCAGGGTGGAGTGACTCTGTTGACTTATAGCAATGACCAAAAGGCTTCTAATTTGATTGTGGAAATTAAGGGCGATCGCGTACATAAAATTCTTGTGAGCACGCAGCTAAACTGAAATATTAAACAACTGTGCAAAAGTCCGGGTTCACAAGTTTGTAGTAATGACTTTATTCCTTATTTATGAGGATTTTTAGCCTTTCTGTGAGTTGACTGGAGGGCTTTTTCCTGATGTGCGTGAAGCGTAGCTATCCCGTAGGGAATCGCCCGCGTCTCCTTAATCCTCTTCATCATCATCCGACAATTGTGTCATTTCCTCAGCAATTAGTGTCTGAAAATCCTCTCCGCAGTGAACGTTGAGATGGATTGCAGCACTCAGGAACTCTGCTAGAATTTCAGCTTTTTGTCGATCGCTCAAATCAGGTAACTGAAGCTGATGGATTAAAGTAATCACATTTTGACACTCAGTACCCAATTCATCAATTAACGTTCTCAGCGTAGAATTAGTTACAGAAATTGTCCGATCGCTAACTTGCATCTTTATTTACCCAATCGTTTTAAAGCTTGCTGAATTCCTTTCTCAAAAGCTCGAATTTCACTTTCCCAATGCCGGATTAAGCCTTCATCGGGAAAATCCTTCTGATATTCCAGTCTAATCTTTTCTTCATGTTCTGCAATCCGCTTGTTCAAGGAACGAAGAGCTTTTTTGTGATTTTTATTCCCCATAGAGTCTCATACCCATACAAAAAAGTAGAGACGCGATATCGCATCTCTACAATAATTCTAAATAAGGTGCACCGAGTGCACCCTAGCAATTAGCGGTTCTGGGGAACAGGAGCACTCGGTGCTCCAGAAAAAGTCGCCTCACCAGTCTTAGCCCGCTTTTTGATCAAGATAGGCTTGACGCTGTTTTCTCCACCAATCGGGGGATCTTCTTGTTGAGCGTAATCCGCGCCCATCCAAGCAGGACGGCTTTGATCGAAAGCCATTTGCAAAGCAGCAGCGGCGATCGCGTGGGAGTCGTACTCCTCGGACAACTGAGACACCAGAGGCAAGAAAGATGCCATCCGTTCGCCAGCCAAAGCTTCGCGAACTTTACCCTGCATCTTTTCCAACTGACGAGCTTCAATTTGCGCCCGTGTCGGAATGTTTCGCACCGTCAAGCTTGATCGCACGTGGCGTTCAATCAAGCGCAGTTTGCGGCGATCGACCGGTTGAATCAGCGTAATCGCCGTTCCTTCGCGACCAGCCCGGCCCGTGCGTCCGATCCGGTGAACGTAGCTTTCCACACTGTCGGGTAAATCGTAGTTAATCACGTGAGTCAAGTGATCCACGTCCAAACCCCGCGCCGCAATATCAGTCGCCACTACCCAGCGCACCTGACATTGGCGGAACCGATGCAACAAACGTTCCCGCTGTGCCTGATTCAAATTACCGTGATACTCATCAACACTGTGACCTGCTGCTTGCAGTTGGCTGGTGAGTTCTGCCGCCGACTGCCGCGTCCGCACAAAAATCAGTGCAGATTCCGGGTCTTCCATTTCTAGGATTGGCTGTAGGGCTCTTGCCTTCGACCAGCCACGGGGAATCATGTACACGCCTTGGCTGATACGCTTTGGCGTTGCTTTTGGCTGTTCTACGGTGACGTTGACTGGGTTACGCAAATGCCGCGCCACCAATTTCCGAATGGAAGCTTCCATCGTCGCCGAGAAAAATGCCGTTTGACGTTCTTTTGGTGCAGCATCCAAGATTTTTTCCACATCTTGGATAAAGCCCATGCTCAGCATTTCGTCAGCTTCATCCAAAACCAGCCACTTTACCTTGTCTAGTTTCAGGCTGCCGCGGCTGAGCATATCCAATATGCGTCCGGGTGTACCGACAACTACGTGCACGCCGCGCTTCAAACGCTGCATTTGACGATCGATCGATTGACCGCCGTACACTGTCAGAACTTGCAGAGAGCGACCCACTTTTACAGGGCCGTCGCTGCTAATGCCGCTCAAATCACGGATGGCTTCAGTTACTTGCATCGCCAATTCGCGAGTCGGCGTCAGCACCAGTGCTTGCACCGCAGTCACATCTAAATCAATCCGCTCCAAGATGGGCAACGAGAATGCTGCCGTTTTGCCTGTCCCTGTTTGGGCTTGACCCACAACGTCGCGACCTGCTAACAGGTGCGGAATTGCTTGTACTTGGATGGGAGTAGGTTCTGTAAAGCCTAGTGTTTCCAGATGGAGAACGAGTTCTTCCGAAAGACCTAAGCCTTCAAACAATAAATTCATTAATGCTCCTAATAACGAGTCTTAGCCTTCTAAGTTGCCCAACTCGGATGCGGATTTCTGCTCTAGGGCAGGAACTCATAAGAGTTCTTTATGGTGCTGCGCCTGCGCGCACCTTCTTAAATAGCAATCGAGTATAGGGCAGCTCCGTCGATGGTGACTAAATTTACCAATTCGACAGCCGTCTTTGATTTTGTGACATCACCGATACCAACCGCCAGGGGTCGGGTTATAGGCTTCCAACATTCTTAAAACAGGACATTGGACTTCCTTTGAGGTACTTGCAAGCTTTCCCTCTTAGGCATTTTATAGTGAGGATCATGACCAGCCCCACTTCACTACTCATGTAGTAACAGGTTGTTTGGTTCAGGCGCTATCCCGCAATCCGTCGCCTGCGGGATTGAGCGGGGGATGGGGCGACCGTTACCGCCTATCCATCTCAACACTCTTTCGGGATACCGTTGTGGTGTAGGGCGGACGGCGAAGCAATCTCAAATTATCCCCGCTTATTTCTGGCTTGTTATCATCATAACTCTTTACATTCAGAAACAAAACATTAAATTCGTTAAAATTTTCCGATGTTCTGTAGAGATTACCGCACCCCGACGGGGAGGGTCGATTGCCAGAGAGGGGCTAAAAAAGTTTAGAACCCCTTTGCTACATATCTTTGCACAATTGTGTACTAACTGTTACTTTTGTTGCACAATCTGCTAATCATTTTTGGCTCGTGTCCGGTTTTTGTTCGCCGCACCGTCTCAGACAACAGTTCCAGCAATACTTACACTTGACCGTAGAGGTCGTAGACATCTGCACCAGTAATTTTCACAGATACGATTGAACCCAGCCGCGCTTCTCCTGTGACGTAGACGAGTCCATCTACTTCTGGGGAAAACCGAGCGGATCTACCAATCAACTCGCCTGTCTCTGGTTGTTCTTGTTCTATCAGGACATCAACTACCTGACCGACAGACTCTTGATTCTTCTTCAATGATATAGGTTGTTGTGCCGCCATTACCGAATTGCGCCGCATTTCCATTATTTCTGCAGGTATTTGCTGGGGCAAGCTGAAGGCTGGGGTTCCTTCTTCTGGCGAAAATACAAAAACTCCTACGTGATCGAATTCGTGGCGCTTGACAAATTCCAGCAAGTGTGCTGCGTGTTCGTCGGTTTCGCCGGGGAAGCCAACAATAAAAGTTGTCCGCATCACGGCGCCGGGAAGTGCTGCTTTGAGCCGATCGACTATGGCATCATTGATCCCAGCTTGAAAAGGTCGATTCATCGCCCGCAAAATTTCCGGGTGCGAGTGTTGCAGGGGTAAATCCAAATACGGCAAAACGTTGGGTGTTTCGCGGATGGCTGCGACAACTTGCGGAGTCAAACCTGTAGGATAGGCGTAGTGCATCCGAATCCAAGGTACATCTACTTCACCCAAAGCCCGAAGCAGTTCGGCTAGTTTCGGTTCGCCATAAATATCTTTGCCGTAGTTGGTGGTAATTTGAGAAATTAAGATAATTTCCTTTACCCCTTCGGATGCTAATTGCTTAGCTTCGGCGACAATAGACTCGATCGTCCGCGACCTTTGATTTCCGCGCAAGTGCGGGATAATGCAAAATGCACAGCGGTAGTCACAGCCTTCTGCTATTCGCAGATAAGCGACACCTTCCGATGTGGTGCGGTAGCGGGGAGTAGTTTCGTCAGCGATGTAAGTAGGTTCTGAAGAGACGAGGGAAACTCGATCGCCCTTTTCCACCTGCTGCATAACATTGACTATTTTGTGATAGTCACCAGTGCCGACAATTGCGACTGCTTCGGGCAATTCGTCCAGCAATTCCTGCTGAAAATGCTGTGCCATGCAGCCCGTGATCACTACTTTTTTATTAGCTTCTGCCAATTCTACCAAGGTGCGAACTGACTCTTCTCGCGCAGCTTGGATAAAACTACAAGTATTGACTACAACATAATCAGCTAATTCTTCATTAGAATCCACTTGATAGCCCGCTTGAGCCAGCAAGCCAATCATGTGTTCGGTATCGATGCGATTTTTTTCGCAGCCGAGGTGAGTAAATGCGATCGTTGGCTTCGTTGCCATGCAGTAATAGTTAGTGTTGCGCTATTTCTAAGAACATTTTATTATATCACACTCATTGCCAATTGGCAAGATATTGGTCTAATTTGTCGATCGGCTGCGACCAGTGGAACTTTTACCTTGGGGGCGGGCATAATTACCACCCCACAAGAGTCTTAAGATTTTTCCCGATGCAAATCTTGATGTTTTTTGAGCTTAAAACTACTGCTAAGCTGTCGCGCATTTAAATTGCATATTCTGGGTGGGCGTCCCGCCCGCCCCACAATAGTTTTATTGTTTTTTGACATAGAATATAAATGCCACAACAGCTTAGCCGAACTTACGAGGGGATTTGATCCGATGATACATCAGGGGCGATCGCCAGATTGGCTTCGCCCGAAAGCACTTGAGCAGCAGATCCACTAGCTAAGTGACCGTAAGAGTGTGTTCCCAAACCCTTAACTTGGCGCATCAAAGTGCCCATTTCCAAAGCACTCATCGCATAATTCCAGCCCAAATTGCTTTTAATTCCAGCCCTTTCCAAAGCTTGCTGCATCGTGTCAGTCGTCACCACCCCAAAAATCACCGGCACCCCTGTCTGAAAAGCAGCAGCAGCAATTCCCTTAGCAACCTCACCAGCCACAAAATCAAAATGAGGAGTTTGGCCCCGAATTACCGCACCCAGACAAATTACCGCATCGTAGCGGTGAGAAAGAGCAGCTTGGCGCGCCACCAAAGGAATCTCAAAACTTCCCGGAACCCAAAAAAAGTCCACTTGAGAGCCATGAGGATTAATATCAACCCCGTGGCGTTTCAAACAATCTTGACATCCCTCCAAAAGTTTGTTAACCACCAAATCGTTAAAACGACCGATGACAATAGCAAATCGCAAAGATTCGGTGTGAGTAAAAGTTCCCTCGAAAACAGTCATAGTGCTCTAGTTTAGATTTTAGGTTTTAGATTTTAGATTTTTGTTTGTGAGAAGGCAAAAGTCAGAAAGCAGCAGCATCTCATCTGAATCTCAAGTGCAAAAACATACAGGGTCGCGCGGTCTGGAAAATTCCTAGCTTCTGCCGAATGCCTTTCAATCGCTGGTGAATGCCTTCCGCCTTCTATCTTTTACCTTCTTGATTCGATAGACTTGGGTGAAATTAAACGACTAAAAAGTTCAATACACCCACTGCAATAACCAGCAAAAACCAGAGACCCGACCCAACATAAATCAGGGATTTAGACTGATTCCAGTTTTGGGGAGAGGCATAAGCAACTGGCACGCCAACGACCATCACAAAAGACAGCAGTACCAGACCCAGTAAAACCACTTGAAACAGAATTGATAACATCTTTTCTCCTTTCGATATAACCGTGCGTTGATCGGAAATAGTTTCCCAGAACCGAAAAAAATCTTCCAAATTCTAGTTTTTGACAGTTTCCCGATAGTCGATCGAGAAATTGTCGGTTGATTGATACGAAAGAACCCAGGCAAATTCGGGCGTTGCGCGAACAGGCGTCAGCGGCTCTTAAGATTTTTATCAATTTTATCATTGTTCGCTACAGCACAGAAAACTGGAAAGGTTAACTTAAAGCCCGATCGACACATCCGGTTTCAGAGGGCGAGAAATTGCTACTGTTTGAGTTAGAGATGCGGGATTTTCGGCTATGGACTTAGTTTTGTGCCACACAACAGCAGATTTTGACGCCTTGGGGGCGGCGGTGGGACTTTGCGTGCTGCGCCCCGGTAGCAGGATCGTATTGACGGGCGGGTGTCATCCGACAGTGCGGGATTTTTTGGCGCTACACCGCGACGAGTACCCGCTGATTGAACGCCGATCGGTCAATCCCCAACGAATTCGATCGATTACTATAGTTGATACCTCCCAGCGCGATCGCTTGGGAAAAGCCGCCGAGTGGCTGGATTTGCCACAAGTAAGCGAAATTGCTGTTTTCGACCACCACCTAGAGGCGCATTCCGACATCCCCGCTACAGTGACGCAGATCGAAGCAGTCGGAGCCAGCACGACATTAATTGTCGAAAAGCTCAAAAATCAAGCAGAAAAGAGCGACACACCATTCCGCCTTCTCCCTTCGGAAGCAACAGTCATGGCCCTCGGCATCCACGTCGATACAGGTTCCCTCACCTTTGAGGGGGCAACTGCGCGAGATGCAATAGCTTTGGCCTGGTTGATGGAACAAGGAGCGAGTTTGGGGGTAATAGCTGAATATGTAGAACCCGGTTTGTCTCCTCAATTGCAAGATTTGCTGAGAGAAGCGCTGAATAATTTGCGATCGGAAACTTTGCACGGTTACAGCATAGCCTGGGTGCTGCTATCCACCGAATCCTACGTTCCGGGGCTTTCTTCCCTGGCTTCTCGCTTGCTCGATTTGACTGAAACCGATGCTCTGCTGTTAGGTAATGTTTATAAATTTAGCGAAAACGAAAACAACCGCAACATCGATCCCGAATCGCCAGTTTCCAATCGATTAACTATTATCGGTCGATCGCGCATCGAAGGCACAAACCTCAGCGAATTGTTCAAACCCCTCGGCGGCGGAGGCCACGCCGGCGCTGCTTCCCTCGCCACCCGCGATGTTGACCCCCTGCTGACTTTAAATCAGTTAGCTGACGAACTCAAAGCTCAAATTCCCCACCCTCCGACAGCCCGCGAATTAATGTCGTCTCCAGTGCGGAGTATTCGCCCGGAAACCTCGGTGGGCGAAGCTCACCGTATCCTCCTACGTTACGGACATTCCGGGCTTTGTGTGGTCGATGCGGGCGATCGACTTGCTGGCATTATCTCGCGCCGCGACATTGACATTGCCCTGCACCACGGTTTCAGTCACGCCCCGGTGAAGGGTTACATGACTTGGCAGTTAAAAACGATCGCCCCAGATACCTTGCTGCCGGAAATTGAATCTTTAATGGTGACATACGATATCGGACGCTTGCCAGTATTGGAAAACGGTCAACTGGTGGGAATTGTTACCCGGACTGATGTGTTGCGCGAATTGCACCAGCAAAAAGCGCGAGACAGGGGAAGCAATGCAGAATTTTCTAATTGTGCCGTACCCGAATCGGTTGAGCAGTTGTTGCGATCGCGCATCAGTCCCGAATTATGGCAGTTATTGTCGATCGCCGCCAATATTGCCCAAAACCGCGGCTGGCAACTTTATATTGTCGGTGGAGCAGTGCGGGATTTACTCTTAGCCACGGATGATACACTGGCGCTAACAGATATTGATTTGGTTGTGGATGGAAAGTGCGGTTCCGACGATTCCGGTGCTGGTGTCGAGTTAGCTTCATCGCTGCAAAAACTTTACCCCGAATCGCGTTTGGACGTTCACGGTCAATTTCAAACCGCCGCGCTTTTGTGGCACAAAGACTCTGCTTTCGGCTCGCTGTGGGTGGATATCGCTACGGCTCGCACTGAATTTTATCCTTATCCGGCTGCAAATCCTGAAGTTGAAGCGAGTTCAATTCGCCAAGATTTGTACCGCAGGGATTTTACAATTAATGCGCTGGCTGTGCGGTTGGGTGTTCCTCGCAGTGGCGAATTGTTAGATTTTTTTTGCGGTTTGCTGGACTTGGAATCGAAGCAAATTCGAGTTTTGCACGCCAATAGTTTTATCGAAGATCCGACGCGAATTTATCGCGCTGTGCGGTTTGCGGTGCGCTTGGGGTTTGAAATTGAGCCGCAGACGGAAGGATACATCCGCAACGCTTTGGCTAGCGGGATTTATTACCGAATTCAGGGGGAAAACGGTCGAGCTCCGGCTTTGGAAACTCGGCTCAAAAGTGAATTGAAATACATTTTGCAAGCTCCTTACTGGAAAGTTGCTTTGCAAATGTTGGGAGATTTGCAGGCTTTGCGCTGCATTCATCCTAGTTTGGAGTTGGATCGGGAGTTGTGGCGGCAACTGCGTTTGCTCGATCGGTGTTTGAATGGAAGAAGAAGGAAGAAGGAAGAAGGAAGAAGGAAGAAGGAAGAAGGAAGAAGGAAGGAGGAAGAAGGAAGAAGGAAGAAGGAAGAAGGAAGAGACAATTCCCAATTCCCAATTCCCAATTCCCCATTCCCGATTATCAATATTCCCGATTGGCAGATGCGGCTGGAAGTTTTGATAGCTTATTTAGCACCGGAATATCGAGGCAAGGTGGCTGCAAATCTTCAGTTACCTGCTGACAGCATTAAGCGGTTGGAAGTTTTGGAAGCCGGAAAGAATCAGTTAGCAGAGAATTTGCCTAAGTGCGAGTTGCCGAGTCAATTGGTGCTGCTGTTGAGAAATTATGAGTTGCCGGTGTTAATTGCGATCGCGCTGCAAAGTCCGCGAAGTGCCCGCCGCCAAATCTGGGAATATCTCACCAAATGGGCGAATGTTGAGCCGCCTTTGAATGGCAACGATTTGAAGGCTTTGGGTTATAAGCCGGGGCCTGGGTTTAAACGAATGTTGGATGATTTGTTGGCGGCGAGGTTGGATGGCGATTTGGGCGATCGGGCTGCTGCTATCTCTTTCTTGGCACAACGTTATCCTCAAGCTTAGTAAGGTGCGTCAGCAGCGCGTTATTTTTTCTCTAATTGATTAGCTAATTGCTGATGCACTCTACTAAATTTTGAGTTTTCAATCCCAAACAGCCTAACCAGGCGATCGCACATTATTGATATTTCTAGAATTAAGGTGAAGAAACATCACGCTCCTGCTTTAATCGCAATTGTCCTTTACAAAACATTTGTGGCTTCCCTCTTGACAGTAACTTCGATTGCTTTGCTTTTTGCATAAAAAATTATCAAGTATTAGAAGATTTTTCGCAATCTTATTTGTTATAAAGCCAACTAAAAGTTCTTGAATTCATCGTAGATAAACTTCTACTTATTCAGCCTAAAAACTTACTGTTTAGCGGACTTGTCGCAGCACTTTATGCAGTTTTAACTGCTGTTGAAGCCGTTGGTTTGTGGTACGAAAAAGACTGGGCAACAATCTTAGTTTTAGTGCTGGTAAGCATCAGTATCCCCCCTGAAATATATGAATTAGTTCACGGGGTCACGGTACTTAAGTTAGCGGTATTTATCACAAATGTAGCCATCTTAGGATATTTGCTCCACCATTGGCCGAAGCATGGTAAAGGAGCTTAAAGTTTTGATTATTCAGAGGAAACTCACTGGATTTTATAAATGTCAGCATTTTCCCTTTTAATTTCATAAAACGGCTGATCAGTCAAATAAAAACCTCAATCTTTACAAAAATTTTGTGATTGTAAAGATTCGATAAAGCTACGAGGGGTTATACCCCCTATGAGTTATACTGACATATATATAGATGCACCCTGATGGCTTTCCCGTTCCACAAGAGCGGGATTTTTATTGGAAAAATATTATATTAAGTTTTAAGACACCTGGTAGAGATAGAATTGGTGGAACATTTGCCTAAAACGATCGCCAGATGCAAAAATAGCACAGCTAAAGCAAAAACGATGGTTCGGAGCGATCGAACATCCGCCTTAACTCTGCGAAATAACCCAAAGGCGGTAGCATAGTGTGGGAAACTGCATCAACTGAATATGAACTTAGCCTCAGCAATAGCCCTGCAATAGGGTGAAGATACCATTGCGACTTTAGGCAGATGAGGTTTCGGCATCACTTACCGAGCTACCCACATTCATTTAAACTGAGATGTTGCACGATTTTCAATTACTTGTTTAGGAACAGGCTTTCCGGCCTGTTCCACAAGAGATGAATTTTATTGTGGAACAGGCCGGAAAGCCTGTTCTTCTTGACAATGGTGCAAGATGTAAGTTTAAACAGAGATGTTGCACCATTGTGAGTTAGAAAACAATTAAAAACCCGGTTTCTGGTTAAAGAAATCGGGTTGTAGAAATCAATGGTGAAGCGCGATTTGCTGTCTAAACTATTCGGAAAATAAAAGGGTAGCGGTAAGGTTGGTTAGGATTTTGCAAAACGTGGAGGATAGCCATTATTGTCAGTCCCCAGTGCAGCAAATAACCGAGGGGCACTAAGATAAAACCAGCAAGACCGAAAGTGACGACAGTTAACGCCACAATTACGGCGCTGTACACCCATACATTAAGGTGAAAATTGATCGCTTCTGTGGCATTTTCTTTGACAACGGGGTCATCTGATACTAACAATACAGCGATCGGCGCTCCGATCGAGAACAGTAACGTACTAAAAAAAATCGCCCCGTGGCACACCAGTGATAGCAGCTTCCGCTTGTCGGAATCGTACATATTAGTTTTCTTCCCTTGACTTTACTGATAATTTTACCTTTAATAGCAACTGTAGCACAGGCTATAATGGCGATCGGGTGATGATTCCCCTACCTAATTTGTGATGACAACAGAACTCGAAACTGAACTGCTAACTGCTGTTGAGCGCCGGCGCAACTTTGCTATTATCTCGCACCCCGACGCGGGTAAAACTACTTTGACAGAAAAGCTGCTGCTGTACGGAGGTGCAATTCACGAAGCAGGTTCTGTGAAAGCGCGGCGGGCTCAGCGACACGCTACATCTGACTGGATGGCGATGGAACAGCAGCGGGGAATTTCTATTACTTCTACTGTTTTGCAGTTTGAGTATAAAAAATATCACATTAATCTGCTCGATACTCCGGGACACCAAGATTTTAGCGAAGATACTTATCGAACTCTGGCGGCGGCTGACAATGCAGTGATGCTTGAGGATGCTGCTAAGGGTTTGGAACCGCAAACTCGGAAGTTATTTGAAGTTTGTAAGCTGCGAAGTTTGCCTATTTTTACTTTCTTTAATAAGCTCGATCGCCCTAGTCGAGAACCTTTGGATTTGTTGGACGAAATTGAGAAGGAATTGGGGTTGCAGACTTATCCGGTAAATTGGCCAATAGGTACGGGCGATCGCTTTAAAGGTGTTTTCGATCGCAGGGCGCGCAAAATTCACTTATTCGAGCGGGCTAAACACGGTTCTCGTGCTGCTGTTGATACCGTCATCGAATTGGGCGATCCGCGCATTGAAGATTTGTTGGAACAAGACCTTTACTATCAGCTCAAAGAAGAGTTAGAACTGCTGGATGAGTTAGGCACTGAACTCGATTTAGACTTGGTTCGGGCTGGAAAAATGACGCCAGTTTTCTTTGGCAGCGCCATGAGCAATTTTGGGGTCGAACTGTTTTTAGATGCGTTTTTAGATTACGCTATGAAGCCGATCGCCCGCAAGAGCAGCGCCGGAGACTTGCCACCAACTTATGAAGATTTTACCGGGTTTGTGTTCAAATTGCAAGCGAATATGGACCCAAGACATCGCGATCGCGTGGCGTTTATTCGGGTTTGTACGGGCAAATTTGAAAAGGACATGAACGTGACTCACGCTCGCAGTGGTAAAACGGTGCGTTTGTCAAGGCCTCAAAAGTTATTTGCTCAGGATCGGGAGTCGATCGAGGTTGCGTATCCCGGCGATGTGATCGGTTTGAACAATCCGGGGGTATTTGCGATCGGCGATACTATTTACACCGGTCAAAAACTGGAATATGAAGGGATTCCCTGTTTTTCTCCTGAACTTTTTGCTTTTTTGAGAAATCCCAATCCTTCTAAGTTTAAGCAGTTCCGCAAAGGCGTTTCGGAGTTGCAGGAAGAAGGCGCAGTGCAAATTATGTACTCGGTTGATGAGTCGAAACGCGAGCCAATTTTGGCTGCTGTCGGACAGTTGCAATTTGAAGTTGTGCAGTTCAGAATGCAGTCGGAATATAACGTGGAAACGACGATCGATATGTTGCCTTACAGTGTAGCTCGTTGGGTTGACGGCGGTTGGGAGGCGCTGGAAAAAGTTGGGCGGCTATTTAATACGGTGACGGTGAAAGATACTTGGGGAAGGCCGGTTTTGCTGTTTAGAAATGACTGGAATTGCCGACAGGTGGAAGGGGAGCATCCTGTGTTGAAGTTAAATGCGATCGCCCCTGTGGTTTCTGGTTTAGCTGTTAGCGAGGAGTGAGAGGGATAATTTGTTTGTAGGGAAACGGCATTGTCGTTTCCTCCAAAAAATCGGGATTGTTATTAACAAAAAACCCTGATTACCGCAGCCAAAGGACACAACAGTGTTGTGTCCCTACAAATGATATTTATTGTAGGAGTTGTAGAGAAACGACACTGCCGCGTGCTCAATGCCGCGTGCTTAATCGAGTAAGGTGCGTCAAATCTAAATCTTCAGCCCGATCGCCCAAAATCTCCCAATCCCCCTCTTCAATCCAAAATCCAAAATCTAAAATCGGTTGACGGCGGCCCCCCTCTGCGGCTACGCTTTGAAGTGAGAGGTTGCTTGCTTGTAGAGGAGGCAGCCCGCGTCGCCCAAAAATCTAGTTGCACTGCCCAAAGCTGTTGGTAGCAGCAATGGACAGCATAACCGCCAAACTGGTACAAGCAGTCTGGAGGCTAACGGAGTATCTTAACATCCTCTGTAGCCGCCCTGCTATGTGTTGAAATGCGGGGCGGCTGGGTTTTTGGGTTTTTCTAGAAAACCCAAAACCAGGAGAACATATTATGTCACAGGAATTCGTGCCTGACGACAACAAATCCGATCGCCCAAATGACGACTCAGCAGCAGTATGCGAACAGGAAGTGGTGCTGTTAACGGTTGTCGGTTCGCCCAAAGGCGTCAGGGAAACCATACTCACTTTGTACCGACTGGGATTTGCAGAAGTGGGCGATTGGAGTCCCGTACAGCGTGCCGCTAATCCGAAGCAGGTGATGAGCGTGCTGATCCGTCGTTCGCGATCGGCTGACAGTACATCGCCGAGAAAATCTGGGCGGTAAGCCGCAAGGTTAAATAGCTAAATTCGAGGGCGGGCTTTTAACACTCTGTCCCTGAGTCCGGCAGTCCGGCAGGGTTTGAAACCCCTGCCTCAAAGCAAAAGTCCTCTGAAGAGGACTGAAGAATTCATTAGTCCTCTTTAGAGGACTTTTGCTATTAGCCAGGGAATTCATTCCCTGGCGGGCTGTCGGTTTAAGGCAGGGAATGAATGCCGCGTCTTTACTCATTTCGATCGAGCTAACTGCTGACAGTATCCTCACCCAAATTATCGATAAATTCTTGCAGCCAATCGCGGCTATTGCGAGTCCAATCGCGATTAGGAGCAATGGCTAAAGAGCGATCGAACATTTCCAGCGCCTCTTGCCAATTCTTGAGTGCTTCCTGTCTCTCAAATAATTTTTCTTGCAAATCACCCAGACATCGCAGCGCATTTCCTTTGTTGGTGAGAGCAGCGATATAATCCGGTGCAATAAGTAAAACAGAATTCAAGGCTGCGAGCGCCTCAAAGCAAGACTGTTTTGCCGCCTCAAATTCACTTAGCTGTGCTTGCAATTTACCCAGGCTTAACAGCGCCTTCCCTTTGTTGTTGAGAACACCGAGATCATCCGGTGCAATAAGTAAAACAGAATTCAAGGCAGCGATGGCCTCAAAGTAAGACTGTTTTGCCGCCTCAAATTCACTTAGCTTTGCTTGCAATTCACCCAGACTTTGCAGCGCATTCCCTTTGTTGTGGAGAGCAGCGATATCATCCGGTGCAATAAGTAAAGCAGAATTACAGGATGCGAGCGCTTCAAAGTAAGACTGTTTTGCCGCCTCAAATTCACTGAGCTTTGCTTGTAATTCACCCAGACTTCGCAGCGCATTCCCTTTGTTTTTGAGAGCAGCGATATCATCCGGTGCAATAAGTAAAGCAGAATTACAGGCTGCGAGCGCTTCAAAGTAAGACTGTTTTGCCGCCTCAAATTCACTTAGGATTGCTTGCAAATTACCCAGACGTAGTAGCGCAATCCCTTTGCTGTTGAGAGCACAGATAAAATCCGGTGCAATAAGTAAAGCAGAATTACAGGCTGCGATCGCCTCAAAGTAAGAAAGTTTTGCTGCCTCAAATTCACTGAGCTCTGCTTGCAATTTACCCAGACGTAGTAGCGCAATCCCTTTGCTGGCGAGAGCATTGATAAAATCCGGTGCAATAAGTAAACCAGAATTATAGGCTGCGAGCGCCTCAAAGTAAGACTGTTTTGCTGCCTCAAATTCACTTAGCTTTGCTTGCAATTTACCCAGACTTTGCAGCGCATTCCCTTTGTTGTTGAGAGCATTGATATCATCCGGTGCAATAAGTAAAGCAGAATTATAGGCTGCAACTGCCTCTAAATATTCTTGTTTTGCCTCTACATATCGAGCAAACTGAGCATAGTAATCTCCCTCCGATCGCGAAACTCTACCAAGCCAATAATCACTTTTAATCCACAACTCATCTCTAACTTCCAGCAGCGACTTGCATTCCCCATAGCGACTTTTTTCCAAAGCTTCATCAAACACCTCTTTCCATTCTTCTACACCTCGCTGCCAATCCAAGCGATTAGCATGAAAAATTGCCTCCGCCACATTCCCCACTTCTCGGTAATGCCGCTCTAAAATTTCATGAGCTTTGCGAGTTTTCGGATCGTCCCGATCGGCATCCAATCGTCGCAATAAATCGTGAATCCGATACCAGTTATCCCCCCGCTTCTGCGATTTCCACACAAAGGAAAAACCCGTCAACATCTCAAAATTTGCACTGCTTGCCTGGAAGTGGCAACCCGATCCCAATTTCACGTACAAATCTTCATCAAAAGCGCGGCTAGCACTCAGCGAATGCACGGCAGATCGCACTTCGCGATCGACATAACTGAGCAACCGATCTGTTAATTCCGCAGTCTTGTTTTCCAACTTCGGAATCCGCGCAAAATCCGACGACATCAACTCAATTCCCCGCTTTCTTTCTGCCAGCACCGCATCCGTGCACAAACCCAAATAAAACGGATGTACCTGCAAATTTTCCCAAGGATCGTCGGGATTGACGCTGGCATATTTAATCACAGCATCTGCCAAATCTGTCTTGTCAATCTTCACTTTGTGCAAGTAATCCCTCGCATCATCCGGCGACAAATGCCACACCAATTGTGCATCTATATAATCTTCAGGAATCGGAAACCTCGACGCATTCGGCCACCGCAATTGCGTCACCGGACACTCTCGCCCCGCCACAACAACTACAATCCCCAATTTGTAATCCAAGGCCCTCAACAACCGCCGAAACCACTCATCTTGATACCAAAAAGTTGCGCCTTGAGAATTGCGTTTTTCATCCCACATTTTCTCATGAGTATCGAACAGCATCACGAGGCGAGCGGGTTTATTTTTGCCAGCCATTGTCGCATTCAAATCCCCAGCGAACAATTTCGGCAAATAGTCGGTTAACTCAGTATCAATATCTAGACGGCGAATTTCCTCCGCCTTTTCATCGCTGACGCCCAAGCGATTTTGAATTAATTTCATCGCCCGCTTGATGCCGCCCAATTTATCTATCCCTTTGAGCACCGCCACCGCTTGCGCCACCACCGGAAAATCTGCAAAAGTTTCAATTATAGGTACCACTAATTCCGCCACATCATCGGGGAAAAGTTGGTTGAGAGTTGCCTGTGATTCGCCTTTGTTCAGCAAATACCAAAAGCAAGCAAAGTCATAATTGGGAAATTTAAATTTATATTTTTTAGTGCCTGCTGCAATATTGCGCCGCAGCATCAGCAAGCCGTAAAATCTATCTTGCGGTTTATCTTCTTTAATCGGTATCAATCCGAAATCGTGCCTGACTGCGGGGATGGGAGTGTAGGTTTTAGCTGCTGCATAGCGGACGAAATTAGCAACTTCGGCGGCTTGCGAGTCAGGGAGTTCGCGCCATTTTTGCCACACCTCCGGTGCAAATCTTTTGCAGCAGTGAAACTCCAAGTGTTTTAGCAGCAATGACTTGCCGTTGCCTCCATCCCCGAAAAAATACAAAATTTGTTCTGGAGGCGGGTCTTCGTTTAAATAAAAGGCAAATCGGCGGGTAAATTCGTATCTGTCGGTGAAGAGTTGGAGTTTGCGATCGTCCCCGATTGATTCGCTTTCAAAATCTTCGTCGTCAATTGGCATAAGTGTGCGGGTGAGGTGTTAATTTAATTATAAGCAAAAATTAGATTGAATCGGCGATTGAAATCGCTTCTTGTCAAACAAAGTCCGCCTTCGCGGACTAAGAGATAAAGGAAGTATTTAACCCGGATTTAGCATAAATCTTCAGTCTTCATAGCGAAGACTTTAACTTTGAGGCAGGGGTTTAAACTCCTGCCCGATCGCAACGATCGTCCGCTGAGAGTGGCCGAAAGTTTGACTATTAAGCGGTTTCAACCGCCGAAGAAACTGCAACAAATGGTGACAGAGAAATATAGCTGTGTTAGAACAGCTATCGATCGACCAGCCAAGCTATCTTAGAAAGGACGCTAGCGAAAGCACAGTCATGGCACCTCCCACTAATCCAAATCCGGCGGATTCATCTGCAAAACAGTCTCTAGAGGCTGGGCTAGCAGCTTTGAAACAGCAGGATTACCCCACCGCGATCGCCATTTTAGAATCAGTTACCAAAACCGCAGCTAATCAGCCGTCGGGAATCCGCGCGCAGATGGGGTTGGTGGCTGCATACAAAGCAACCGGTAATGTCAAAAAGGCGATCGCCCTGTGCTCTTCCCTCGCCAAAAGTCCCAACTCTCAAGTCAAAACTTGGGCCGATCGCGCTTTAAAAGAATTAACCCCCCCTCGCCCCCCAAAACCACCGGAAAATAAACCAAAATCCGCAGAAACTCCCCCCGAAACAGGCTTTGTCGCCTTTGATGCCGGAACTAAATCGCCGAAAAAATCGCTTGGGGGCGATCGACCAACCCTAGACAAAAAAACAGGATTTTTACCTTTAGAGCCGGTTGTAGAGCCTGGAAACACCAAATCGCCACATATTTCTCCGCCACCTCCACCCCCCACACCGCCGATTCGCCCGACATCAGAGGGCGGGCACGGGGGCACCGCCCCTACAGAAACCGCACCCGATACAGAAATTAGCGGCGAAAATAGTTCCGGTTCCCCAACAGATATCCCCGGAGTCGCCAGCCCAGATATTTACCAACTCACTTGGCGCGAAGCAGGCCGCGCGAAAAGCCCGCGCCCGCTCAAACCGCTGAAGTTGCTGGAGTTTCGGATACAAGCCGTTGCAAGTGCGCTCGCCCTATTTTTCCTAGCCCGGTTTGTCCTGCAATTCCTGCTGACAAACACTAATTCTCTATTAGTTCAGCTTTACATATTCACTAGACTGCCTATTTTCGCGCCGATTCAGCTTTTTTACCGCGATCCAACTCCGTTTGTTCAGATGGTTTTTGGATTGCTTTTGGCCTCGTCTCCCTGGCTGATAGACGCGCTGCTGAAACTGTTTTGCGGCATCGAAACTCTGCGCGGGTCAGTTTTATCGAAGCACAGCAAGGAAGCTAGTCGGGTACTGCGAAGTTTTTGTACCAAGCAAAATATGCCGGTGCCGGTGCTGAAACTCTTGCCGCTGAATGTTCCTGTAGCTTTCAGTTACGGCGGTTTGCCCCGTTTTGCTCGGATTGCTGTGAGTCGCGGGCTGTTGGAACAGTTGACGGATGATGAAATTGCTACTATTTTCGCGCGGGAGTTGGTGCACATTTATCACTGGGATTTTGCGCCGATGTCGCTGGCGCTGCTGGTGATTCAGATTCCTTACTTGATTTATTGGCAGGTGGCGCACTGGCAAGAGCGGTTGTGTGATTTAATGACGATCGAGTTTTTGCGTTCTGCTGTCAAATTTGTGGCCGCTGCAATTTCTGCTACGAGTTACGGGATTTATAAGTTGTTCAGGTGGCCGATGTTGTGGCTGTCGCGCCGCAGAGTGTATTTTAGCGATCGTACTGCTGCGGAAATTACGGGTAATCCTAACGGTTTGACGCGGGCCTTGTCTAAAATTGCGATCGGCATTGCTGCTAATATCGAGCAGCAAAAACAAACTAGCTTTTTCCTCGAAAGTTTCGATCTCTTGTTACCTGTAGGCGTTGGACAAGCTGTAACCCTTGGTTCTGCTGCATTACACGCGCCGCTAGAACAGATTTTGCTGTGGGATGTCAGCAATCGCGAGCGCAATTGGTTGACGGTTAACCGCGCGCATCCTTTGCTGGGAGAGCGTTTGAAGCTGTTGGCTCTTTATGCTCAATTCTGGAAGCTAGAGACAGAGTTAGATTTGGCAAACGCGGGAGTGCAAGAACAACCCAGGAAAGGAAAATTGTCTCTGTTTAAGTCAATAATCGAATTTAAAGACTCAAAACTATTTTTACAGGGTGCGCCGTTTTTTGGAATTCCGATGAGTTTGGCGATAGTCGGGGTGCTTTGGCTGATTGGGGGGATTTTTTCGAGGACGAGTATCTGGCAGTTGGATTGGCTTTGGGGCGATCGATCGATTATTTGGGGCTGTTTGCCGATCGGATTTAGCATCGGTACTTTGATGCGGATCAATTATTTCTTCCCGGACATTACACCGCGAGAAACCGCTTCGCCGAGTTTGCCGGAAATTTTGTCAAATCCTGAGAGTTTGCCGCTGGATGCTGAACCGGTGCGGCTGGAAGGCCAACTTTTGGGTCGATCGGGTATGAGTAATTGGCTGGGACAAGATTTGATTTTGCAAACGGCGACAGGGTTGGTGAGGTTGCACTATGTTTCCAGGTTTGGCTACATTGGCTCTTTATGGCCATTTTTGTTCAAAGAGACTACTCGCCCTAGCGATTTGATCGGAACATCTGTTGTGGCGACTGGTTGGCTGCGCCGGGGTGCTACTGTGGCGATCGACCTTGAAAGTCTCAGCAGTCAAGGAGGGAGGGTTAGTGACAGCGGACATCCGATTTGGTCTGCGATTTTGGCTTTTGCTGCTGCTTTTTGGGGCGCCTACATTATTATCCAGGGCCCAAGGTGAGGAAGAGTTGTCCGATTTTGGCGTGAATCGGTCTCAACGCGCAGCCAGGATTAGTTTTGAGTTAAACAGCGGAGGGGCGATCGGATTCTGGAGTTGCTCCCTAGGCACCCTAGAGTCTATCCGTTACATCCGTTACATCCGTTACATCCGTTACAAAATCCGTTGCCGAACTTCCCTCGTAAAGAAAAGTTGCTTTTTTGCCAGCCCTCTGTTACATTAGTTTACATGAATTGGATTGAACCAAATAGCGCGATAACTTCAGTTGGCTAAAATCCCTTAAGGCATTGCGTAAAGATTGTCAACACCCCAACACAGCAAGTACTGGCAGCCGCTTGTCGGCTGTTTTTTTTTCTACCGCTATTTTTGCTGTGCGGGATGAATTCTCAAAAGTGATTGAGATGTGGTTTCCGTTAAATTCAGACTGAAATCTTCCTAAATAACTAGCTCTGTTACCAAGGCTGTGATACCTTTAAAGAATGCTCGGACTCTGCCGGGCCTGATTTAAGGGATACCGGGTAAATGAGTAGTTCTCAGCATTAGGAGCGAGATTAGGATCGAGGTAAGATTACTGGCTGAAAAAATGTTAGCCATTTTATCCATCACTGTATTAAACTGAATACTGGCATTCCGATCGCTTGCAATTGACATCCTTGGACATAAATTTCTAGACGGCGCTGGCTATAAACATTCTGAATCAAAACCGGAAGCAAGTAATACAGAATAGCCAATAGCCTAAACATTTGAGTGATGACTAAAAGTTTACACAACAACCTGAGATTTAAAAGCTCTCTGCATCGGCGGTTAAGTTCCGGCCTTATCAGAGTAAATCATCTTTTGGTTCTAAAAGGTGGGGGGATCTGTCAAGGTTGGTGGGAGGAATGCGCCAATTCTCGGGTTATGTGGTGTTTGCCTGAAGTAAATATTCAGTTGACTTCAGGTAATTCTGTTCGAGCAAATTAATTAAAACCCAAGTCGGGAGGAAATTTTCATGTCTATTCGTCTTTATGTTGGCAATCTACCGAAGGAACTCGATCGCCTAGAATTGCAAGAAGTTTTTGCACCGGAGGGCGAATCTGTTACCACCAAGGTAATTACAGACCGCAAAACAGGAAAATGCAGAGGATTCGGTTTTGTGACGGTGCTAACCGACGAACAAGCCGACCAAGTTATTGAGAAATATAACGGCTTGATGTTCAAAGAAAACCCGCTGAAAATAGAGAAGGCATTGCCCCGCTCTAAGGGTAAATCTGAGAAGGGCGAAGACGATCAGCAGCAGTCGCCGCAGTCACCGCAGTTGGTGTCGGCATCGGCGTCTGTGCCTATGCCTGTGCCTGCGCCCCAGCAACAGCAGCGCTCTGCTTCGGCTCCTCCTACCCAAGGTGGAGGCGGTTCCAGCAAAAGCAATCGCCGTCGGGGTGACAACAACAAGTCTCGCCGCAATCAGTCAGCAGCAACGGTGTCGAGCCCTGATTCCGGCTCGGTGCAGCCAGATCCGCGCTGGGCGAGTGCTCTGGAAGAACTCAAGCAAAGATTGGTGGAAGCTCAGACTACTAATTAGTCGCAAATGGCGGCTAATTGCTGCTGCCTCTCGACTGTGGTTGACTGAATGTATCTGGAAGTGCGATCGAGAATCGGTCAAAAAACCCTGTTCTCGATCGCACTCTTTTATAGTAAAAAACCTCTAATATCTAGCAGTGCGGTAAAATAAGCGCGATCGGGCAAGTAATGAAAACTCAAGTCCTGACTACCAACCAGTTAGATTTTGGTCGATCAACCGAACACGATGTCATATCGTTTCCGGTTGCATCGGAATAATAAAATCGAGTCAACAGTTAACACTCAACCATTCAGTTTTTCGACCCGCCCGTCAACAGTCAACAGTCAACAGTCAACAGTCAACAATTCCGGAGGAGTGACCAGAATTGATCTCATATCCTGAGAATGGTTGGCAAAAAAACCCGGTTTCTCTAAAAATATAGGGTTGAGCAGCGAGACATCTAGAAAGAAACCAGGTTTTTAGCCCGTCTAAACAAGTCATTTTTATTCGATCGGCCCGAATTCGATTGTCTCAATAAACTCAAAAATCTTGTTCATAATTCCCTCAACTTCAGACTCCAGGGAACCCAATTCATCCCCCTCCTGATAAATTCGCTGACAGCTTACCGTGTAGCAAAAATCGTCAGCAATAAAAGCCATAAGTCCCCGGTAAGCATCCAGTCGAGTCAGAGAGCCATCGTTTTCTTGCACGCTGATAGTTGCACCCGCAGGCAAATCGACAACCACGAAATAAGCTTCTTCATCTTCTAAATATTCCGCGTGGAGTAACTTAGAATTGGCAACATTAGCAAGAATTGCCTGAGAAACAAAATTGTCGAGAAAAGACTTGAGATAAGCTTCCTCGCCAACCGACTCGATTGTTTCTTCCACTTCACCAGCAACAGGGAAATAATCAATTTTCAGCAAAACGCCAAAGTCATCTGAAAATGCGACACAGCTTTCTTGATCATCAATTTTACCGCCTCGTTGATCATCAACTGGAATGGGAACGCTAAAATTGCCTTCAGGAGATACGTACCATGCCGCATCGAAATCAGACTCTTCGCCCTCTACTTCCGAGTAAGCAGCAATTACATCCTCAATAATTTCTGCTGCTTCCTCATCTTCCACACCTAATGCTTGCTGGAATTCTTGGAGAAAAGCCTCGTGCTTCTGGGATATTTCGCCATCGGCGACAAACATTGCTGCGGTTATTGCAAAAGTATCCAAAACTAACTCATCTGGCATAGATTCCCAAGCAGTATTAAATAATGCTCCTAAACCATCTTGGGCGACAATACCGGCGAGTCTTTGAAACATTGCTGACATATCATCTTCCGAGTATTCAGCAAATATTTCGGATTCCCAAAGTATGCTTTCTAAGATATCAGCATCCGTGTCAGGGGAATTTGCCTCTGCTGCCACAAATGCTACCGCTGCTACTGATTCTTCTAAAGTCAAGCTTGCTTCGGATTGGTCTTCTGAATTGAATATTTTATCAAACTTGGCCACAGGTTTTGCCCCGCTAGTGTTTAGTTTTGCTATTCATAGCAAATTTATGACATAAAAAGATAGTCGTCAATCGATTTTAGATTTTAGATTTTAGATTTTAGATTTTAGAATTGACCCCACGGATCAATTCGGGGGCTCCTTTATCGGATACAGGTTTTTTATTTCTGGGTCCTGAGTCTGCTTTCGGAATGAATCCGGGGCTTGTATCCTGGATGCTTTCGGTCAGGGATACTCTGGGCGCCGGACACGGCGCCGTGCTGTTTCCCTACAGATATCGCACCCGACACGGCACTGTGCCGTTTCCCTGCCGATATCGCCTATTACCAAGGACTGCCAATTATTGTGAATCCGGCCCAAAACTTGGGATGAGATAAATCTGCATTTGCTACTTGTGTGGCTTGATTAATGTCGATCGCGCCTTGAGTTCCCCGCAATTGACCGTCTTTTACTACAATTTGTTTGTGGATCATTGCCAGTTGAGCTTTTCTGAGCGCTTCAGCTTTAATTGGGGCCGATCGCAAATTGCCATAAAACTCCGTCATCAGTCCCAAAGTGCCGATATCATTAACTTTCCACAAACTTGCCAAAGCTGATTTTACACCGCTGCGGACGGCCAGTCCAGCAAAACCCATTTCTGCTGCTGTACTGTCACCGATCGCAGTTTCGCACGCACTCAGCACTAATAACTCGACTTGTCGACGATGGTACCACTTCGCCAACCTAAATTCATCCAGTGCCAAAGAGCTGTCCCACAAATCAATCTCAGCTTCTCTTCTTCCATTTTCGCCTTGAGGAAAACTGGCGTGAGTAGCTAAGTGAACGATTCCAAATGCCTGTTGTTCTCGCTGCTTTCTCAGGTTTTCTAGGGTAAAGTCTTGATTGAGAAAAGAGCGGCCTTGCCACAAGGGAAATGCTGCTTGATTTTGCGTTTCTGTTCTCCTCCCGGCGATCGTAGATAATTCGATCGGCACCGCACGCAAAGGAGGTTTATCAGTGTGGGGAAATTCGGAAGCACCCATTGCTAAAACTTGAGCGTTTTTCAAACTTTGATAATTGGTGTTAGTCAAGCTGACACTGGGAAGTGATCCTACACTGTACTTTTCTACTAGAAATTGCTTGCCGTCGTGCAAAGCGGATAGTGGCAGTTGGCGCAAACCAGCATCAAAGCAAAACACTAGCGTATCTATATTTAATGCTTCTAAATTTGAACTAATCGGCGCAATTAACCACTGGTAAAGTTGCTGAGAAATGGGCAAATGTTCTTCACGTTGCAAATCATTTGGTTGACCCAAAGAGCGATGAAATTCTGCCACTTTTTCCAGCAAAACTGCGTTAGATACAGGAATATTTCTGAGAATCGGAGGGCCGTCTGGAACTACTAACACTAGGGATAATTCTTCGAGACGGACGATCGCGTAAACAATTACAGCTTGCTTCCCGGTTTCCTCCTTAATTGTTTTCAGAGTTTCTCTCAGATATTGAACGTTGATTTTTTTATCCGTGAAATTTTCCCCATAATAATTTTCGTAGTCTTGTTCAAAGAGCTGGTCAATTAGAGCAATAGCATCGTTAGCATTGCCTTGTTCTAAAGTTTGTTCCACGAGCAATCTGCTTTGTGAGGGAAAGATATTTGGGATATCTGCAGGTGCGGGATTTTCTGCGATCGGAGGGGGAGTGGGAGTTGGCGCGGGAGTTGGGGCGGGGGCTGGAATTGTTGCAGGCGATGGAGTTGGTGCGGGAATTGGAGTTGGTGCGGGAATTGGTGCGGGCGCTGGAGTAATAGTCGGTGAATCTTGAACTGGCGCTGTATTTATTGCAGCCATTCTCTCCCAAACATCCGAAAGATTGAAATCAAATGGTTCAGAATTAGCAATCGGTAAACTAGGAGTTTGATCGATTATTTCTGGCGGAGTTTCTGCGACTGAAACAGTTAAATTGTCAGTAGATGGCTGTAAAGAAATTAGGTTATTTGCTTCGGCTCCGGCAATGGTGTTAACTGACGGGGTGTAAGGGAGTTCTAGGGAGATAATTGTTTCATTGTTACGATTCCAATCTAATTCGGTATTTCCCGTTTCAGTATTTTGGTTGATCGAGGTTTGTGCTCCCAATAAATCGCCAATTAAAAAAGCTAACTCCTGTTGGGGAGTTTGGCTTGGGCTGACAGCGGGTGCGGGTACGATCGCACTTGTAGGCACGGGTACGATCGCACTTGCAGCCGCAGGTACGATCAAGGTTGGAGGTGCTGGCTGAATCTGAGTTACAGGCTGGGTTACAGAGCCAAGAGGAGCTGCAGGCGCTGGATTTGGCGCGTTTGAAGGTTGGGGGGCGATCGTAGGTTGAGAGGCGAGGGAGGAGGTGATTTGGGAAACAGAGGGAAGGGTAGGTGTCGAAGCTATGCGGGCAGCAGCGTTTGGCGTTGTGGGTGTTGAGGGCTGTGTGGGGCGCGCGCGGGGTGGCAGTACGAATGAATCGGGCAATTCAGGTAGTCGGAAGTCGAGGGGAAAACCAGGTATCGGATCGGGTGTTGCCGAAGGTGCGATCGAAGTTTCGGGAATTGGGGCAGGTGCGATAAATATTTGGGGAATTGGGAAAGGTGCGATCGAGCTTTCCGGTGTTGCCGAAGGTGCGATCGAGCTTTCCGGTGTTGCTGAAGGTGCGACGGGTAAACGCGGTGGGAGTTGCCGTGAAGGTGTGCTTACGGGCGCTGGAGTATCTGCGGGTGTGGGTGCAGGCGTGGGAGTAGCTGCGGGTGTGGGTGCGGGCGTGGGAGTAGCTGCGGGGGCGGGTGCAGGCGTTGGAGTAGCTGCTGGTGCGGGGGTGGGAGTGGCTGCGGGTGTCGGTGCGGGGGTGGGAGTGGCTGCGGGTGTCGGTGCGGGCGTGGGAGTAGCTGCGGCTGCGGGTGTCGGTGCAACTATTGGCGGCGGCACGGAGATAATTTGAATGCGATCGACATCCTGTTTGTGAGTATAAAGATAGGAGTTATCCCGCAAAATTGTTTGAATAGGATTAGAATTTCCCCTAGTAATTGCACCCGCCGTTCCATTTATGGCAGAATCACCCACAATAAACGGCGTTAATCCTGCGCCCCCGTGGCGGATAATTATAGTACCGCCCCTGCTATCTCCAGGATTTCCAGCCGTAGAAATGCTAGCATTGATGCCGTTTCTGTCTGTGAAGGAATTGATCGATCGAAAAAACCTTCCCATCTGAATCTCGACATTGCCTCCCGTACCCTTGCCGAGACTACTTTGAGCGTTAATTTGACTCGCAGTAATATCGCCCGCAGCACTGCGGTTATAAGCCGTGACATTCCCTGCATTCCCCTCAGCCGAAGAGTCAATTTTACCAACATTAATACTTCCGGTAGCGTCGAGCAAGATACTGCCGCCATTACCAGCAGACGATGTATTGATATCGCCTGCAGCAATATTAGTTCCAGCGCTCAGATCGATATTACCGCCAGTGTTAGGGGAAGTCGCATCAAGATTTTTAGTTGTGATTTCTCCGTTCTCACTAAACAAAGAAATTCCGGCGGGTGAGGTGATATTTTGGGCGGTAATATTATTCGTAGTAATAATGTTAATAGCACCGGACGTTTCGGAAATATCATCTTGAATACTGACGCTGTTGAGGGGAGAGACACTGCCCACAGCATCACCAAAATCAACACTTCCCGCATCGGGTTGAACAGTCAGACTGTAAGGCCCGTCAACAGTAGACTTAAAAGTAATATCGCCAGTATCTAAAATTTTGACCGACAGGTTATTACCTAATGTTACCGGAGCGTTAAAAGTAATATTATTGCGGTTAGTTTCTATCTTGCCACGGGCAGTAATAGAGTCATTTGCCTTGACATCAATATTGCCACCAGTCACAGTAATACTGGGAGCGAAAGTGCGGGAATTAATATCCGATGTCGAAACAGTTCCGCCAGCATTTATGGTGATATCTCCACCCTTACCATTTGCCGCAGCGGTAATAATTGGGCCTGCTGTTGTGTCGATATTACCGCCGCTTTGAATGCGAAGATTGCCACTATTGGCATTGAAGCCGCTTAATAAGAGGGCGCTACCAATTCCTGCCGTACTGATGTTGGTTCCAGCTTCGAGGGAAATATTGCCGCCGTTGTTACCGCCGATCGCATTGATGATTCCGGCGGTAGTGTCGATCGCCCCGCCGCTTTTGAAAGTTATTGAGCCGCCGTCTTGATTGCCGATCGCCCGGATGTCGCTGGTAGTAATATTTCCCCCAGCATTTAGATTAACATTGCCGCCTATATTAGTTTTAAGATCGGGAGATGAACCGTCATAACTTGTCAATAGCTGATCTGTAGTAATATTGCCATTGCTATTAGTAAACTTAAGATTTCCACCCTGTATTCCCGATACTAAGACATCGCCTATATTAATGTCACCGCTAGTAGTAGATAAAGTAACATTGCTACCGTTGCCGTTATTAGAAGTAGCCGTGATAGCGGTTCCTGTTGTCGGTGTTGTGATGCCGGTGCTGGCTTGAATAGTAATATTTCCAGCAGCGCGATCGCCCGTGACATCTATCGCTCCGGTATTTATGGAACCGGCAGTGCTCGTAAGTGCGATCGGGCCGCCGTCTTGATTCGCCGCTACATTGAGATTGCCAGTCGTAATATTGCGATCGGCACTCAAAGTAATTGATCCACCATTGTCCGGTAAAAAAATCGTAGCATTTCCTGAATCCTGAGAGCTGGTTGCATTTAATTTTCCTATAGTGATGCTGCCATTCGTGCTAGTAAAATTAACAATTCCGCCTTGCAATTTACCATAGTTTAATACGTTACCTGTTATAATATTTCCACTGGTAAACAGAGTAATATTGCCACTATTACCGCCATCTGAAGAATTATTGATTTCGCCAAGCTGGATATTGCCATTTACGCTCGTAATATTGATATTTGCACCATCAGATTGTGAAGGGTCTTCACTGTAGGTTAATATCTCACCTAAAGTAATATTCCCTCTTGCTTGTACATTGACAGAGCCAGGAATGCCGAGAGGAGCGCTATTACTCGTATCTATAGATCGGGGAGTCTGGAAAATAATAGAACCCTGTTCGCTGATGATACTAACATTACCGCTATTTCCATTAGCCTTGATGAAACCATTATCCCTACTAACAGTTTCTAAACAAAACCAGGAAGTAGCACAGCCAATCAAGATATCGTTTTTTGCTTTAATGGTAATATTACCCCCTCCATTAGGTGCGGAAGTAGTTATATTTTCCGCACCCGCTGTATTTCCTGCTATAAAAGTAAAGCTGCCACCTGCATTCACCGTAATATCACCGCCAACGCCATTACCAGAAATATTCTTAGCAAGAAGTCCTTCTGTTGAAATATTTCCCCCAGCACTCAAAGATATATAACCAGCATCACCCGCTATATTAGAGACTGAAATAACTCCCGCTTGTATGTTGCCTGTAGCTTGCATAATTATAGGACCTACGTTATTGGGCTGGTTGTTATAATTGTCAATTCCTCCTACTTGAATGTTGCCACCAGATCGCAAAATTATCGATCGCGAAGTAGCCAAAATAAATTCATCTGTACCAGGAGAAGCATTAGCAAAAGCTGCATCTGGACTTGTGATTGAAATCCCACCGTTAAAAGTAATACTTCCAGTACCTGAAGTCGTATCTACCTTGAGGGAAGCCCCCGTATATCCCCCAGATATATAGTCATTGGGCTGCGTAAATATTGGATCATATAAACTGATGAAATTAGCAGGTCTACCCGACAAATCGAGAATTGACATATTACTGCCACTTCTAAAGTGAGCATCTGTAGATATCATGCCATCACTCGCTAAAGTCAAATTTCCGCCGCTCACAAAAGGCGTTTGCGAAAGATGATTCAGCGCCAAAAGATCGATACTTTGATTTCCCTGAATGTAGAGATTACCCCCAGCATTTGCCACAAACGGATTTGCCACACTGTCGCGCACCCGCACTGTATTGTCAGCCAGCAAATTCAAATCGCCAGTTGTACGCAACTGACTTTCAACTAATGTCAAATTGCGATTAGCTGACAGCGTTGCAGTGTCCGCATTTACACCTTTAGCAGTGACATCTCCATTCTCTACCTGCAAACCAGAACCCGTTAATTCTATTTGCCCTCCAGCGTTGACTGTCACCCCCGTTGCATTTCCCCCGCCACCCGCCAACAACTGCGGCAAAGATGCAACTGGCAACACCCAATTTTGAGGCAAACTCCCAGCTACAGATTGCGGCTGAATCTCCAAACTCAACAGATTTCCCGGTTGACTAATTCTGACTAAACTCTCGCCGGGAACCGCCGCAACAATAATATTTCCTCCCGGTGCAGAAAGTTGTCCGGTACTCAAAACAGTGCCGCCCAATAAAGTTAAATTTTGCCCTTGTCCCACGGCCAAATTGCCTAAATTGACAATTCCTCCCGGTTGCGTATTTGTAAAAGCAAAACTATTAGGATTTCCGACTAATAAAGCATAATTATTCGTACCACCCGCACTAAACCAATTATTGCCAAAACCCATGCCCGTCGCAGTAGTCGCAGTGAAAGCAGCAGGCACGTTCAAACTAGAATTTGCGCCGAAAACAATCCCCGCCGGATTCATTAAAAATAAGTTGGAATTGCCGCCAGTTATTTGAATTAAGCCGTTAATTAGCGAAGCATCGCCGCCGACAACTCGCCCTAAAATATTGCGAATATTGGGATTTGATATAAAGTTAGCAGTTTGTCCTTCAGTTAAACCAAATTGTTGGAAACTGTGAAAGAGATTTGTGCCGTCGCCGGATTGTTGGCCGCCGTTGATGTTGAATTGGTTGCCGCTGGGAGTAATTTGAGTATTCGTGCCGTCGGTTGCGGGGGTGATTTGGGCTGTGGCTGTTTGGGATGGGGTGAAAAGTCCTATTTCCCACATTACTAAGGTGGTGAATGAGAGGAATGTGAAGAAAAAGCGGGGTTTTATGTGTGTTGATTTCATGGTTTTGTTAGTAGATGATATCGAGTTTACTCTGAATAATTGCGAAAGTCCGCCAGCGCCCTCTGACAGTCCCAAAGTCCGCCAGGGAATGAATTCCCTGGCTAATAGCGAAAGTCCTCTGAAGAGGACTGTAGAAAAAACTTTGATAACAGTGCGCTGAAGAAGACTGTAGAAAAAACTTTGATATCAGTCCACTTTAGTGCAATACGGTTCAGTTAAGGCTATGCAGTGCTTAAAACAATAAATACAGGAGGATTCATTATGATTCCAGTACCTCTGTGTTTAACTTGTTTAGACCGAAATTTTGAGACAGGTTTTTTCACGACTCGGGGGTTGTTTCTCGCTCGCCCTTTCAGGTAGAACTTGATCGAGAATCTCCAAAGTTAACCAATTCAAAAAAAGGGAAGTTCCTGTGGTTGTAACCGCTGAAATTTTGGGAGAGCGCGACGAATAACTCGTAGTGTTCCAGTAAAAGAAAGACGCAATGGTGAAACACCTGCGCTGCTTGCTGCTTGAAAAATTAATGACCTTACCGCCCAATGTCCTAGTAGTAAACCATAAATTTCTTGTACCACCTCCTTTGGCTTTTGAGAACGAATATGAGTTTTTCGTCCTAATAAATGTACTTTCAGTTCATCAATCGTATTCTCAACTTCCCAACGTTGATGATATTCACAGGCAAGGAACTGGGCAGGAAATTTTTCCGCGTCCAACAAGCTGGTAATTAAACGATATCTAATTTGTACTTCGGGGCGTTCGGGATGCTCAATTGTGTACTCAATTACTCTTACTTGTATTGGCTTAAATCCTTTTTTTCTTAACTTGCCAGATGGATAAATCCAACTTAAATATGAACCATCATCTAGTTGTGTTTCGTTTAAGAATTTAACGTTGGATGGAATTCGCCCCAAATACTCACAACCTTTACTGAATGTGGCTTCTACCATCGTGTAAGAATGTAAACCTCTATCCCACATCAATAACATTCCCTCTGCCACTGAGCGTAACAATTTTAACGCTCTTACTCTTTCTCCTATTTTATATGGACACATTAAGGCATCAAATATTAAATGTGTTCCTGCCTCTACTAAAATCACTAATCTAGCTTTGGGGAACGCCGCTCTCGTACCCGGACGGCTTCCTGGACGACCAAAAACTCTGGCATTTTCATCACTATCTGGGAGGTCTAAGCAGGTTCCGTCTATCACTACGACTCTGAGTTCGTTGATAAAAGCTCCTACTGTTTCAACTGTAGCCATTGGTCGTACTAAGGAATGAAACAACTGTCTCATCACGCCCGCTCCTAATCTTTGTCTGGCTTGAGTAATTGCCGATTTACATGGAAATCGCCAATATTTACCAATTTTTATCCATGCTTCATTAAGACCATCAATTAAATTTTTTAAGACATCCCGCATTGAATCTTTTGACCACAGACTCATGGCGATTACCAGACACACTACCAGTTGTGCTGGCAGGGCACGATGACGTTTCTCTTCAACATTTGTTTTGGCAATAGCTTGTTCGATGGCACTTGCTGGAATTGCTATCTCTATGACCTTGAATATCTCCTTACTTGGGATTTTGGGAGATACTAATGAGAATTCTTTGAGATGCACGCTAACTTGCTCTCCTTTTGTGGACACCATACCTAATTTACCACGGTTTGAGCCTTAACTGAACCGTATTGCACTTTAGTGGACTTTTGCTTTGAGGCAGGGAATTCATTCCCTGCCGGAATTAACGTCACAACTGAAGAAGACTGTATAAAAAAGTGTGATATCAGTCCACTTTAGTGGACTTTTGCTTTGAGGCAGGGAATTCATTCCCTGCCGGAATTAACGTCACAACCCCTGCCGGAATTAACGTCACAGCCCGTAACTATTTCCTCTGTTCCCTTCTTTGCAAATCCCGCAATTGCTTCTCTACCTTTTCCGCCATTGGCAAATCTCCCAAACTTGTATATCCATCTTTTGCCATTCGCAAATATTTCATAGCTTCCAGATTATTTCTCATCGCTGAATGAACTTGTCCCAATCCGTATCGAGCGGCTGTCAACTCCTCAATATCGTCAGGTTTCGCCGTATTAATCGCCTGGGAATAGTAGACTTCAGCCTGGGGAACCAGTTGTAGCTTTTCCAGATACAGATCGCCCAACGTGCGATAAATTGGCGGTGTTTCCCCGCCTGTTTCTTGTAAGTTTTCTAAAATTTCTCTTGCTTCGGCAATCAAGTTTGTGTTAAGATAAATGGTAGTAATTGCTAATTTTTTAGCGTTTTCGTTAGGTACTTGTTTGTCGATCGCCCCTACCGCATCCTTAACAACCTGAACCTGCTTCTCATCCAGCAACTCAAACTCTGTATCTCTTTCTCCCACAGCACTTTCTGAAGAAACGCCCGTATTCGCCTCGACCATCAATCGGTACCTAACACCCGGTTTCAGCGCCGGTTCTCCCGGATAGACAGCCTCAGTACCGTTAACAGTCATTTCCCAGTTTAATTTCGCTCCATTTTCCCGGAGACTCAACTTATAGCTAGTCGCACCAGCAACCGGATTCCACCGCAAAATTGGCTTGCTGTCGAGCAATTTCGTGCGCCGCGGACTGATAATATAAGGAATTGGCGCGCTATTCCAGGTAATTTTACCGTCGCCGCGATCGGGACATTTAATCAAGTCGGCGCTGCAATCAGCTTTCGACTTTTCCTTGGCTAACAAACAGCTATTCAATTGATTTTCACCCGGTGCGATCGACTTAATTCCCAAATCAGCACATTGGATCGTCAGTTGGGCGTTTTGTGCAGTTCGCAATTTGTCTCCCGGATAAATCGGCGTACCGCTGGTAGGGCGAACAATTCGGCCGTTTTGGCGCTCGATCGCAACTTCCCCGCTACTATGGATAATCAGTCCGTTGGATATTCTGTTACTGGCTGCTAGTGCGGTAGTTGCGATCGAGCTTAATGCTATAAAAGTTGCAATCCTGATTTTCACTTGATATTTCCTTTTATTCGTAAATATTGTTTGGCACTTTGGATACATTGCTCTTGTTCGGGTACGCTAGATTTAGAATATTTAATCGTTTTTTTCCAGTGTTCTAAGGCTTCATGTGGCTTACCTTGAGTTTCCAGAACCCGTGCTAAAAAACAGTGAGCTTCAGGGCTATTGTCTGTCAATCCAATTGCTGTTTGGAAATCTATTTCTGCATCATGATATTGCTGTTCTTTAAAGCGTATCCAGCCGCGATTCTTGATACAAGCCGCTTTTACTCCGTCGTATTTAGCGTTTTCTAAACAAAGGTTGATCGCCTTTAAAGCGGGTTGATGTTTATCCTTGCGGATGAATAATTTAGATATTTGAGCAGAAGCATCAGGAAGTCCTCGCAATACAGCATTTTGCATTGCCTCTAACGCACCTTGATCGTCATTCAATTCGTCGCATAACATAGCTAAATTATAGTATGCTTGTGCATAATTCAGGTGAATTAAGCTTGCTAAATTGTAGAATAATTTAGCAATTAAAGGTTTATTTTGACGGTGGTTTTCCATGCCAATTTGATTCGCAACTGGGGCAAGTATCGGGCCCATTAACATATAACTGCTAGCGGTAGTAGCTAAACCGATTCCCAGGCGCTGCATCAAATTAGAAATAAAAATAGAGATATCGTTGTTTGGGCGATCGCCCTCAGTATCACCCAAAAGAGATCCCACAGCAACAAGCGGGCGATTCCCTACGGGATAGCTGCGCTTCACGCGCTTTAATTGCAGTAAAGTCAACCCGTCAAAAGTTGGCTGCTGACAGAGCACAGGTATGGCACTCGCACCGGGAAACTCAGATTCCCACTTCTGTAAATAATCCTTAGCTTTCCGTACTGCTAAAAACAAAGGATATTCTTTGCTTAAATATCCGAATAAAGACTTAACAAAATCGTGAGCAATTTTATCTGGTATCGGCGCACGCATCACAATCATTGCCGGTAAAGGCAAGCCTCCCGCAACTAAATCTGCTGCCAATTGGAGGCTAGAACAAGAGTTTAAAATTAGCAACTCCAATCCTTGAAAAATTGATTTTTCCAACCCCTCTTTTAAATAGTCTATTGTGACAGTATTATCGCAATCTGCTTGATTAATATGCAGCCATCCCTTGACAGCATTGCTATTGCTATGTCCGCCGTAATATAAAATCTGCCAATTTTTTTCATCTTCTAACAACTTCTCGCGTAGCTTTTCCGGTGTTGGCTGGTGAATAAATTGTAAATCGCAGCGATCGCCAAAAGACCTTTGAAGACTTTTCTGATCTTGTCGCAGATCGAGTCCGTCACTATTACCGGATACACATAAAATTCTACCTCGCGAAGGCAGAGGCATTCCTCCTGTAGTTGCCTTTTTGAGAGCTGTTCTATACTGTGACGGACTTTTGATTATCTCACAATTTTTGTAATCTTCGCGAAATTTCCACGCATCCCAAGGCAGATGCCAATTTTCCGAATCTTTGATTTCGAGAAATACTTCAAAGCACTGAGTTCTGCCACCAACTGCATCGACTACACTTCTAAAATTTTCCTCAATTCCCGCATAAAATTCCTCACTACTCAGCCACAGCCTCATAGATTCATTCAAATATTGATAGATTAATTGAGGATTATCTTCAGAAATATTGGTTGTCCCTGTAGTCTTAACTTTAATTCTAGAAAGGATGTTGCTAGATTGTCCCGCACGACAAATAAGTTGCCATCTTTTTTGCAGATCATCAACTTCCGGGGCTGGTGGCAAACTTCCTTTAAATTTATGAACTGTTGTTTGGTTTTCTTGAAACTCCCCTGTGATGTCAGGAAAACTCTTGTGTAGATCCCCAATCCCTAAACCCAAGATAAATCTTAAGCTCATAAATTAGACGCGAATAGAGTTAATCGAGATATCATACCACAAAATTTTCTGTGACGCTGAAATCATCTAAAGCTACTCGAATACTAAAGCTCTCGTCTCGATCTACTTCAATATCCTTCAGCAAAATGTACCTCTCCTGAATCCTTGATTGTGACTCGGTTAGATTTTTACCGATGTCGGATATTAAGGAAAGTTTAATATTCTGGGGCAGGTAACGTTCTCCGATCGCCGGATGCAGTTGAACGTGAACTCTGACAGTGCGATCGCTCTCTTCAGCAATCGCCACCAACAAAGCAACAGTTGTCCTTCCCAGCCGCATTCCCAAGTCAATCAACTTAGCCCGCGTGACATCGGCTTCAGGAAACCTATTGATGCTACTTTGACTGCCCTGTAACGCAGATTCTTCTCTCGATTTTCCACCTCCTCGTAATGCAAAACTGGGGGTTTTGTCAGGGAAAATTAGGTTTTTAAACTTTTGTTTAGCTTCCTCCAATTGCTGCAAAAATATTTCTGCAACATTTGGCAACCAATTACCTAAATTAGATTTAACCGGATTTTCAATCTCAACAGGAGAAGTTTTTGCCTGCGGGTTAAATACAGCTTCAAAAGGCTGCCAATCAGCCGTAAATACATTCATAAACCACTGACTGAGGTTAATTTTAGATTCCAACAAATGTTCTAGATGCCCTAAGAAATTATCCAGGGAATGCAATTCGCTCAATACTAATTCCCCCGCCTCCGCAGTTGGAGAAAAACCAAGCAATCTCGCTTCCTTTTCCTCCTCATCAATTTCTACAGCAATATAGCCAATGCGTTCTGCCCTTGCTTCCACAGGCACTGGGCAAATCTCAGGCGGATGTGCCGATGAATTCTGGTTGCCATTTTCTGGATTTTGATGCCGATTGTTAATTGGACGGCATTCGATTTTTCCCAATCCTTTAACATACAAATCTCCCGCATCTGCAAACAGGCGAATTACGGGATTCCAGCTATCGCATTGAGTCAAGTCAGTTTCAATATCGATGATTTTTAGATAATCGCGAACTGCCAGCACTGCCAAAGTATTGAGATAAACTTGCTCGTGCCTTTGCGGGTGGCGCTGTTGGGTGGCAAAATGCTGAGCAAGTTGCAGTGCCTTCTGAGTAATTGGCATCGGCAAAGATTCGATTTCCCCAAGATTGCTATGGTTCATTGTTCTGGTACACTCCTGGTATATTTAAAGTTTGATATCCTTGGTCTTCGCAAAATTTTTGCAGCAGATAACGGCAGTCATTATTGAACAATTGATATAAAGTAGAATGCGCGCAGCCAAACTCTTTTGCGAGTTCTTGAAGACTTTGACCGTACAAACATTTGCGCTGCAATAAAACTTGACAATTTATCTGGGGTTTTCCTCTAACGTGTATGCTTTTTAACTCGTTATTTGGATCGGTTTCTATCCATGCGAGAACTTCGTCCACATAGAAAGTTACATCAGGATCGGCGGCGAGATAGTCAATGGGATTGATAGTTTCTTCGTCTTGTTTTCCTTCTGAGGAGGCTATTCGACGGCGGTTTGGTGTGTCACTTTCTTTTATTGGGGCCTGACGACAATCTAACAGCCGCATTTGGAGATAGCGATTTAACCAAGTCGTAATCAGGCTTTCTTCCGGATCGTAAGGTCGTTTTGCTGTGGTAGCTTCACATAAATTTCGATTGAGATAGATCCATGTTTCTTGCAATGCCTCTTCATAGTAAGGTGTTTTTTGTTTCCAGAGTTTGCCGGATTTGAGAATCTCTCGAATTAGTTGATTCAAGAAATGACCTCGCCTGATACTGCCGGGGGGATGCTGGCAAGCTTTGGTGACGAGTTCGAGGATTTGCTGGTGGGCGGGAGCTCGATCGAACTTTTCCGATTTTACTGAGCACCCAACAGCATCGGATTCGTCGGATAAGTGGTCTTCTCCCTCGGAGGGGTTGGATTTATCAGTCATAGTTAAGTGCGGCCGCAACTTTGTTCCTACATTTACTTATCAGGTTGAGTAAGAAAATTTTTTGCGAACTGCCAAAGTTTTTTTGAGCGGATGGTTGAAAATCTTGCTGTGTGGTGGATTTGGCTGTTTGAGTGTAGGTTGAGTTTTGTAAACAGGACTGGTGCTCGTAAACTCGGTTTATAGACACGCTGTGGGATCGATCGCCCTTAAATCCCGAAAACACCCGTTGTTCCGTACTTTCACTCAGTGTTTGCAAAACTTTATCAAAAAATTTGAGAGTTTTGCATAAAACTACCGAGCTCACCCTGATAAGTAAATGGAAGCGAAAGTCAGGCTTTAGGGTCGATCGTTGGCGCTAACAACGAAAACCAGATCGATCGCGCAATCCGGCTATGTCGCAATCCCGAACTCCGGCAAGGGTTGAAACCCCTGCCTCATAGCGAAAGTCGTGTGAAGACGACTGAAGAATTTATCAGTCCTCTTTGAGAGGACTTGTGCTATGAGGCAGGGAATTCATTCCCTGCCGGAATGTGGGGAAAGCGCGTTATTCGATCGCCCTTAAATCCCGAAAACACTTGTCATTCCGTACTTTCACCAGTGTTTGCAAAACTTTATCAAAAAAAACTTGAGAGTTTTGCATAAAACCACTGAGCTCACCCTGATAGATATACAGAAGGGAAATTACGAAGTTCGATCGCACTTGTTGAGATTTATTCAAAAGTGCGATCGCGCGTAACTTCCCGATCGCAATCCGAACCAAATTCCCAACGAATATTGGACAGGGCTTCTGCCGATGTTGGTTTAATCTATTTCCACGGTTGCATTTATTGAGTTGATTTGAACCGGTAATTGCGACGACAGATTTGAAGTGCGATCGCATTTCGCGAGACTTCAGTTTGGGTAAATGACGGATCTACGACAGCTAGAAAGTGCAGAAGTGCGATCGGGCTTGTCGATAGAATCGCTTTGTCAATTTTCAGAACACATTGTATCTACCACGCGAGGATAAAAATCATGGCTACTCCTAAAGAATTTGATTTCGATAAAGTCTACGATAAACTCATTGAACAAGGTGGAAAAATTAAACTTATTTACCTTAATGGTATTCGCACTACTTCTGCAAAGTTTCAGCAAGACTTAGAGGGATTTGATAAGTTATGGAAACTTTCTGGAAACCTTTTAGTCCCTAATAGTTCAGTTCCCCGAGGTGCTATCGATTTAGATATAAAATATCGCAACACTACAGATAGCACAGGAAATGATTTGGGAGCATGTCACTTTTGCGATAAGTATTTATACTTGTGCAGTTTTTCGAGGTCTACCAATTAAGCCATTTAAGT
>NZ_JAUBOY010000098.1:0-7738 GCF_036700465.1 Microcoleus sp. T3_A4
TTGTCGGTTGATGTTACCCACTCACAAAAGCGTTCCCAGACATTGGCGCTTTCGCGCTGCTGTAAGGTTGTTGTCATTTGTTTATGATTGCTTTATTTGATTTTCAATGTTCGCGACGGCTTTGTGTTCCGCCATGTAAATAAACATAAAGCTTTTATTTCAGTTTGTAAAGGCCTTTTAAGAACAGTTTTTCTTATATGTGTCATAAATTATGCTTTTTAAAAGCCAGAAGGCTTGCTATATAAGGAGTTGAAAAGCTGAATGCGGAATTGGTGGACGATCGCCCACGAAAGAAGAATACTCATAATCTACCTGGACAACGAGATTCCGGGCTTGCGTCAGTGTTAAGATAGATGAAGGGTTGCGATCGCAAACCGCAAAACTCCCATTGACATATATATGTTGTTGCACAAGTCCGATCGATAAAAATCCCAAGGAATGTCCCGCAACGTCACCTACAGCCCTGCTTATACTCTGGTTCCCACTTACGAGTGTTTTAACCGCTGCACCTATTGCAATTTTCGGGCAGAACCGCTGCAAAGCCCTTGGCTAACACTCGCAGAAGCCGAAAAACAGCTTTTGCTCCTGCAAACTCAAGGTGTAATTGAAATTCTCATCCTCAGCGGCGAGGTACACCCTCACAGTCAACGGCGAAAAGCTTGGTTGCAGCGAATTTACGATTTGTGCGAACTGGCACTTGCTCTGGGATTTTTGCCGCATACTAATGTGGGACCGCTCAGCTTTGAGGAGATGGCACAGTTAAAAAAGGTAAATGTATCGATGGGGCTGATGCTAGAACAGCTTGCCCCACATTTGTTACAAACTGTTCACCGACACGCACCGAGTAAAGTGCCGGCGCTACGGCTGCAACAGTTAGAATGGGCTGGGGAATTGAAGATTCCGTTTACAACTGGTTTGCTGCTGGGAATTGGGGAAAGTGAGGCAGATTGGATTGAGACGCTGGAGGCGATCGCCCGCATTCATTCGCGTTACAATCACATTCAAGAAGTTATCCTCCAGCCACACAGTCCGGGAAATCAGCAAAGTTGGGACGGTGAAGTTTTTGATGCTACAAAAATGCCGGAAGTAATTGCGATCGCCCGCAGGATTTTACCATCTGAAATCAGGCTGCAAATTCCCCCAAATTTAGTTGCACAGCCAGACATATTACTTGCTTGTTTAGAAGCAGGTGCTAGAGATTTAGGAGGAATTGGGCCGCGGGATGAAGTTAATCCCGATTATCCTCACCTGCAACACCAAACTTTAACAGAAATTTTAGCAGCATCGGGATGGCAACTCGTGCAGCGTTTGCCTGTTTATCCTCAGTACGATAAGTGGCTGCCGCAGACATTGCAAACGGCTGTTAAACAATGGAGAGTCAATCGATTTTAGATTTGAGATTTGAGATTTTAGATTGAAGAATTGAGCCTACTGATAAATCCGGGGGCTATCGATTTTAGATTTGAGATTTGAGATTTTAGATTGAAGAACTGAGCCTACTGATAAATCCGGGGGCTTGTGACCAAATTGCTTGATTGTCAGTTATTAATTATGGATAATGGGTAATTGGTAGCAAGATTCTTTAAATTGCTGCTATTGAGATTTTAAATCAAAGAACCGCCACCATCAATCCAGACTTCAGTACCTGTGATGAAGCTGGAGGAATGTGATACCAGAAATAACACTAATTGAGCGACTTCTTCGCTAGAACCTGCCGTATTATCCGTCAAAGGAATCATGTCTTGAATGGAATCAGGGTCCACTGGAATGCGATCGAGATGGCGCTTAACAGTGCTTTCCTCAATGGCAGTTAGCACCCCACCCGGACAGATCACATTGACTCTAATTTGGCAGGCTGCGAGTTCTAGCGCCAGCATTTTTGCAAAGGCTACTTGGGCAGCTTTTGAACAAGCGTAGGCCGTGGCACCAACTTTCCTGAAACTTCTGGTGCCATTAATTGATGATGTAATGACAATCGAACCTCCTTGTTTTTTCAGATGAGGAATAGCATACTTAACAGTCAAAAATGTTCCTCTGAGGTTGGTGTTAATTGTCCGATCCCACTCCTCGGGTTCTATCTCCTCTATCGGCGACCATACACCGTTAATACCAGCATTTGCAAACACAATATCAATTCTTTGATATTTGTCAAAAATTGTTTGAAATGCTTGTTGCATTTGCTGAGAATCCCCAACATCTGCGGCAATAGCCAGCCCGCAGCCTCCTTCATTGACCAACTGGCGGACGGTTTCTTGCCCCGTTTCCAAAATGTGATCTATAATAGCAACTTTGGCGCCTTCCTTGGCCATTAAGATTGCTGCTGCATGACCAATTCCCGACCCACCGCCGGTAATAACTGCAACTTTTTCTGAAAGTTTCATATTTTTTTAGATAAATATTTTTTTGGGCGATCGCATAGCATAAAAATAATACTATAGAGAGGACTTTAGCCCTCACTACAAACAAGTTTTTTTCATCAAAATCATGCAAGTTAAAAGTGGTTTAAGGTACTAATTATAGCGGTAAGGTGTGCAGTGCACACCCTACTTTAGGCAGAGGATTACGTCAATTTTAACGTAGTCTTTACGGCTGTGGCACCCAGACCGAAACAGAACCGGCGTTACACCTAAAATCAGCCCAACCATCGTCATTAGTTGTGATTGATTCTTTGATGTGTTCGGTGATGTCAATATAAGTTCGATTGGGTTGTCCGACTTCCATAAACTTGGTGCCATCGCCTCCGTTACTGAGTACCACAGCCATGCCGCCCGGATGTTCTTCATCTCCGAGTCGCGTCCAGCCAATGGTATTGGCGTGGTCGAAGTAATCGTACTGATTGCCGTAGGAATAAGTTTGGCGCGCGAACAAGAATTTATCGAGAATAAACTGATGTTTGTCTAACCAAATTTCGTATTCGTTGCCATCGTTTGCTGTATCCTTATAGTTGGCGCCATAATAGTCCGGGTAAAAAATGCACGGATATCCTTCGCTTCGCAGCAAGATTAAAGCGTAGGCAAGAGGTTTAAACCAAGCCTCGACAACAGATTCTAGGGATTGCAATGGTTGAGAATCATGGTTGTCAACCAAGGTAACGGCGAGGGTTGGTTGCTGTTGGACGAGGGTGTTATCAAAAATTGTTCGCAAGTCGTAGCTATTGCCGGCTTTGCTAGCAGCGTGGAAGTTGTAATGGAGGGGTGCGTCAAATAAGGAGACTTTACCATCCGTTGCTTGGATGAAGTAGTGCAAAGCTTCCACTTCGTAAGACCAATATTCACCGACGGCAAATAGGTCGCGTTGGGCATAGTGGCGAACGTGTTCCAACCATTCTTGGAAAAATTCTGCTTTAACGTGTTTGACGGCATCGAAGCGAAAGCCGTCAACGTTTGTTGTATCGACATACCACTCACCCCAGTATTTTAACTCCCCGCTGACTTCTGGGTTGTCCATATCTAAATCGCAACCCATGAGGTAGTCAAAATTACCTTTTTCTAAGTCTACTCCTCGATCGAATTCTTTGCCTTTTAGCAAGTAAACGGCATGGGTTTCTGTGTTGTAAACGTTGTAATCAATGGCGTCAAAATGCCACCAATGCCACTCCATGCGGGAATATTTTTGGTCGCGGCCGGGGAAAGTAAAATGCGTCCAAGCTTTGATTTTTTGATATTCGCCTACGGTGTCATTCCGGTTGTCGGGATGGAAGGGTGTGGCTTCGGCTTCTTCTTCTGCATCGGCACCTAATTTGTGGTTGAAGACAACATCGGCATAAATCCGAATTCCAGCATCTTGTGCAGCTTTAATCGCAGCCAAATACTCATCTTTTGTGCCGTATTTCGTGCGTACTGACCCTTTTTGGTCGAACTCGCCTAAATCGAATAAATCGTAGACGCCGTAACCTACATCCATACCGCCGCCAGTTCCTTTATAGGCGGGTGGCAACCACAGGGATGTAACCCCTATTTTGGCTAAATCTTTTGCAGATTTCGCTAGCTGATTCCACAGGCTGCCGTCGTCGGGGCTGTACCAGTGGAAATACTGCATCATCACGCCATTGAGTTGAGACATATATTTAGTTTTTCCTGTTTTTTTAAATTGCGATCGACATTTATGTTCGTAGCTCGCTAGTTTACGTATGTCTGCAATCTATGGTTAATAAATATCATAAAAGATGGGGCTGGTCAAAAAAATCTATCTGTTGATGTATTGACAACAGAATGTAAATTTGATAGTAATTTTAGGCAGACTAAACAATATTAATTTGGTGGCGACTTTGCAGCAACTCGCTCAACTCTGGTGTTCCAAGTACCATCGATCGCCAATTCAAGCAATCTAAATCCCGGCGGGATTTCGTCAAGGATAATCGGATGGCTTTTGGGTAAAAGTTGGATGCAGGTGCTGGGTGTCCCCAAGTAGGTAACTGAGCCCCGCTGTTGTTGAAATTCTTGGTGAATGTGGCCGCAGAGGACGATTTTGATTTGAGGATATCGATCGACAATTGCGAAAAATTCATCGGCATTCTGCAGCATCATTCCATCCATGATTTCACAGTCGATCGGCAAAGGATGATGGTGCAAGGCAATGATAACAGGTCGATCGCCCGTTTGTTGCAGTTGAGAGTCTAGCCAATGCAAGCTTTCTGGGGAAAGCCGCCCGCCGTCGCATCCGGCTTCCACACTCGAAAGTAATAGAAATTGCCAGTTTCCTAGCATCCATGATTTTTCTGGGGAAAGAGGCGACTGATTTAAGATTTCTGCCATGACTGGGATGTTGTCGTGGTTCCCAGGTATCCAGTAGGCGGGAATTCCGAGGGGGGCGATGAGGGAGACTAGGCGCTGGTAGGATTCTGGTGTTTCGTCTTGGGACAAGTCGCCTGTGAGTAGGAGTAAGTCGGGCGGCGGCTGTATCTGTTGCAGGCGATCGAGAACTGCTTGGAGGGTGCGGGTTGTTGAGAGGCCTTTCCATTCTCGATCGATCTCTGCAAACAAGTGAGTGTCCGTGATTTGGGCGACGAGTAAGGGAGAAACTGGTGTCATGGCTGGTGTTGCGGGCGATCGATGTAGTTCTAGAATAGCCTCGGATGGGTTTTGGAGGTGTGGGAAAAAAGGGCGATTCCCTACGGGATAGCTGCGCTTCACGAAATTTTTGACAGGTATGTTAAAATTTTCGAGATTTGGTGTACTATAAGAAAACGTCAAATTTCAGACGTGACGGCGGCATAGCCAAGTGGTAAGGCAGAGGTCTGCAAAACCTCCACCCCCAGTTCAAATCTGGGTGCCGCCTTTTTTAATTTCTAAAGTAATAAACTGTTTGTCAGTGATGACAGAGTTTTGTCCCTGCTGTCAGCGGGGTATTTTTGTGCGATCGCAACAATCTCTTTCGCCAGTTATCTACCAAAATATTGACCTAACTCGGATTCTCCGAATAGATTGAAAGCAAATACTCTGTGGGCATTTTGACGTTCATGGCATGATATCAATTCCTGTTGCAATTGTTGATTCTTGGACCATTTTATAGTACATTTGTTGTTATAAAGGTATGATTCAAATAATATTATTTAGCATATTTATCTACCGAGGGCAGGTTATAATAAAGTTGTAAAGTCAGATTTCTAGCTTTACTAAATCCTGGGAGATTTGTCCAGCTTGAACCCATTATGTCAACAGCCCGCCATGTTATTGCACTCTTAAAGAGTTACCTCGAAGATGAGGAGCAACAATTTTTTTCTGTGGCTCTACAGATGGCTGCACATGAAGCACGACAAGGACACACTAAAGTTGCTCAAGAAATCCAAATTCTTATTGATAAAGCCAAAGAGCGTAAATCTGCGATTGAACACAAAGCTTCACCCACGCCGCTCGTCCACCCCAAGGGAGAATTAGTAAACCTTGTGTCAGTTTGCTATTCAGACACCCGATTTATTGACATGGTTCTTCCTATATCGTTAAAAAAAAGATTAGAACGTATTATTATAGAACAAGCTAAGCGGCATCGTTTAGCTGAGTATAATCTCAAGCCTCGCCGTAAAATACTTTTAGTTGGGCCACCAGGATCGGGGAAGTCGATGACCGCCGCTGCTCTGGCTGGAGAACTGAAACTCCCTCTTTTTACTGTTGCTTACACTGGGTTAATTACAAAATATATGGGTGATACGGCTAATCAACTCAAACTGATATTTGATGCAATGGCGGTAACACGAGGTGTTTATTTTTTTGACGAGTTTGATGTCATTGGTTCGCAACGTGGTGCGGCTAATGATGTTGGAGAGATTCGTCGAGTTTTAAATTCATGCTTGCAGTTTTTGGAGAATGATGATAGCCAAAGTCTAATCATTGCGGCGACTAATCATCCTGATTTATTAGACAAGGCTCTTTTTAGACGTTTTGATGATGTTATTGAATACGAGTTACCAAATCGAGAAGTTGTTCGCAAGTTGCTGGCAGCCCGTTTATCCCTCTTTAATATTGAGTGGCAAAATTGGCAACATATTATCGAGACTGCTGATGGACTAAGCCAAGCAGAGTTAGTTATAGCAGCAGATGAAGCTGCTAAAGTAGCCGTGATTTCTGATCGGGATTCAATATCTGAAGAAAATATAGTTTCTGCGATTATGGAACGAAAAAGCACTATCTTTAAGTAAGTGCGGTATGAGCTGAATATTTTTTTAAAATTAATCTCTCAATCTAATGCCTGACTACAAAAGAAATCTCCCTAATTTTTACCTTGTTGTAAAAGGTAATAGCCAAAATTACTCATCTCCTACGAGAGGAGGGAGTCAAAAATCCGTCCCCCTGCGTAATCGTATAGAACACGCTGAAACTTTGCTAAAAGCTTTTGAGAAAGCTATTGAAGATTATCAGCAACAAAAATCATTGCGCGAGCCAGAACTGGCTATTGGAAAACCGGGTATTTATTTAGAGTTTCAGTTGCCAAAGAGTGAATTGGAAGCGGTAGAAAAATTGGAGGATAAGCGTAAGCAAATAGAGTTGCTTGCCGTCGGCTCATCTGATGATGCGGATGAAACCGTATCAGCAACTGTATTTGTGCCAGAGACAGCATTAGATTTTTTCTCGTCAAAAATCGAAGATTACCGTGATGAAGAAACAAAAAAAGGTAATCCTAAGAATGAGCCTTTAATCGCACGATTGGAAGATATTAGTTTAGGTACAGTGAGTGCGCTATTCACAGACAATCTTGCATTATTTCCCTCGGAATCCCAGGAAGTGTGGTGGGAAGTCTGGTTACGTTATGGTTGTCGTGAATCTTTCCAGTATATAGCACAAATACTTGATATTAGAGTAACAGAACACTCAATTACTTTCCCGGAAAGAGAAGTGGTTTTGGCATTGACATCTGTAACCACCTTATCTCGAATTATTAACAATAATGGTTTAATTGCGGAACTTCGCCTTGCCAAAGATTCACCGTCTATGTTCTTGAACATAGAGCAAGAAGAACAGGATAGTTGGGTGGATGAACTTGCAAATCGCACTATCGTAGCATCGAATACTAATTTAGCTGTTTGTTTATTAGATGGTGGTGTTACACGGGAGCATCCTCTAATTAAACCAGCCCTTGCTTCTGAAGATTTGTTGACTTGCCATCCAAACGGGGGAGTCAAAGACACTCAGGGCGGTCATGGTACTCACATGGCTGGCATAGCCCTGTATCCCACATTCCGCAGATGTGTGTGGAATTTTTTTATCAGTTGTGAAAAGTTGGAGTCAAAAAGTTTTTCCGTTTA
>NZ_JAUBOY010000099.1:0-7715 GCF_036700465.1 Microcoleus sp. T3_A4
TTTGCCCAACAATAGCTCAAAACCTCTGCCCTAGTATTTCTGAGTATTTATACTCATCGCAAAAGTGACACGCTCCCGTGCCGATCCCCATCGCATCGGCTTACCACAGGGGGATTAATCCTACCAAACACTATCTCATTACTAATGATTTATTATTGAGTAGGTGGAAATAAACATGGCGTGGGGGAAGCCGAGTTTTGCATTAATAATAAACTGTGGCTAGTATATATTATTGCCTTACCCGCCCCTAAGATATTTTATTTTTTTGTCGCGTCTGCCTACTTGTTAACTAATAACTTCTGACGAAAGCCGCTTCTTCTCAATATATTGCTGGTGGTAATCCTCTGCCATATAAAATTCACTAGCAGGTTTGATTTCGGTGGCAATATCTTTGTCGTATTTACCGGAACTTTGCCATTTGTTTTTGGAGAGACGAGCGGCTTTTTCTTGTTCGGAATTGTGATAAAAAATCACAGACCTGTACTGTTCGCCTCTGTCGGGGCCTTGGCGATTGATTTGGGTAGGATCGTGACAGTTCCAGAATACATCTAGCAGTGCTTCGTAACTCACCTGCGATCGATCGTACTCTATCAGCACAGATTCAGCGTGACCAGTCACTCTGGCGCAAACATCGAGGTAGCAAGGATTGGGCCAGTGACCTCCTGTATAGCCCGCAGCCGTTGAGACGACACCCGCAACGGCGCGAAACTTGTGTTCAACTCCCCAAAAACAACCGGCGGCAAATGTGGCTTTTTCCATCGTGTTACTCATCGTATTGGGTTCAAACTTGGCAATAAATTATGCTTGACATATTCCCATCAGTGTGCATTCCCAAACTAATCGCGGCTGTACGTAGTTTAGCAAATATTGTCGTGCTTTCTCCAAGGGTTCTAAGGGCGATCGACTAATTCCCCCTGCCAAAAATTGCTGCCAGTAACAGTGTTGTAAATAATCGATTAGCCACAACTGAGATTCAGTATCTAAAGTTTTATCAATTTCCTTGGCCAATTCCAAAGCAGACCGCAGATTTTGAGGCAACTGCTTCACCTTTTGCAGCAAATCCTCGGGTATTGATTGCAGTTGCTGCCAAATAGCAATTGCCTCCCCAGGACTACCCTGAGCCATCCCCAGTACCTCGGAATGATCCAAAATCTGCGAGAATCCCGCTTGCTGCAAAACTTGTGCCATTGCTTCGCCATTCAGCCTAGAAAACTGGATTTTTTGGCAACGGGAAATCAAAGTTGGCAGCAAAGCTTCCACTGTCGGAGCAATTAAGATTAGGGCTGCTTTTCCCGGTTCTTCCAATGTCTTCAACAAGCCGTTAGCGGCTCCCTCGCCCATTGTTTCTGCTTGTTCCAAAACTACGACAGAACGCGCAGCTTCTAGCGGCGGTCGGCTGAGAAAATCACCGATTTCTCGAACTTGTTCTAAACGAATTTGTGGTGGTGCTTTCCGCTTTAAACCGGCTTCCTCTGCTTCCTTTGGTGTAAGCCGTTTGCCTTGGTTCATGTAAGTGGGTTCTACCCAAAGTAAGTCTGGATGATTTCGCTGCTGCACGCGATTTTGTACCGAGGCTATGAGTCTGGTTTCGGGAAGATTGGCTGAGAATAAAAGCTCGATGAAACATTGAGCAGCTAAACTTTTGCCGATGCCGTTAGAGCCGACAAATAAATAACCAGGAGCAATTCGGTTTCGCTCGACTGCTTGTGTTAGCAATTCTACTGGTCGCTCTTGTCCGATTAAGGATGTGAAATAATTCATGTGACAGTTGACAGTTGACAGTTGACAGTTGACAGTTGACAGTTGACAGAAGGAAGTTATTGTAGGGTGCGTCAATCGATTTTAGATTTTAGATTTTAGATTTTAGATTTTAGATTTTAGATTGACCCCACGGATAAATGCGGGGGCTTGAGGATTTTCGATTTGAGATTTGGGATTGATTCTACGGATAAATCACGTGGCGGGTACCACCTTTGAAATTCGCTTGTCAGGGGCGCTGAATGTAATGACTACCTATTCAAGAATTTTGCCCTGCTCGCTACCCTATGGTGAGTTACTTACAACGAAGAAACCGGGTTTTTCCTCGAACTTGAGGATTTTTAGCAAATATTTCGTAAAAAACCCGGTTTCTGGCTATCTATGTAAGCTTACTTTTCAGAATTGATATTATTTAAATATCCCCAAGCTTCTAACCTGCGAGTTACAATAGTTTGAATTTCCTGAGCGACTTCATATTCAGGCCGATCGGCATTTATCCGGACAATTCGAGATTTATTTGCCTCGGCTAACTCCGCAAAACCTTGCTGCACAAGGCGGTGAAACTTCAAATCAGCTTGCTCGATCCGATCGCACCCTCCCCGGGCCCTTACCCGCGCCAAACCCGCCTCCACATTAATATCCAGCCACAAAGTCAGATCGCTTTCCAAGCCTCCGGTGGCAATGTCATTCAACTGCTTAATTAAATTAAGCTTAAGACCGCGGCCGTAGCCCTGATAAGCAATCGTAGAGTCAGTAAAGCGATCGCATAAAACAATTGTTCCCTTGGATAACTCGGGTTTGAGAAAAGTTTCGACGTGTTGAGCGCGATCGGCAGCGTACATGAGTAATTCTGCTCGATCGGATACAGATTCGCCCCCATCTTGTTTCAGCAACAAATGTCGCAGTCCCCTTCCCAGCTCAGTACCCCCCGGTTCGCGAGTAGCCACCAAGCGGACACTCAGAAAGCAACTTGCTTGCAGGAACTGTATCAAGCGCTGCATTTGCGTAGTTTTACCGGCACCTTCAACCCCCTCAAACACGATAAGTTTGCCCTTCATTGCCCTAACTTTCCACCTGAATAAAATAAATCCATATTGTTCTGTTCATCTGTTCTCTGTTCGGTATGATAATAAAGTCTAAATGCCTCACGGCTGGAGTTGTCTATGGCTCGCTATACTGGTTTTTTTATCGTTGCCGTTCCGATCGACCGTCTCCGTCAATCCCTGATTGAAATTTTAGAGTCATGCAATCTTGATATTATCTACAATACAGGAGATTCCGTCATGGCTCGCGAACTTCCCGGTCAAGTTTCCCTTGCCAAACTTGTCACCGCAGAAGTCCTAATTGAGAAAAACACGGCCAGCGACTCAGAGGTTCGCATGAACTTCGTGATTAAAAACGAAGAACTGCCCCTGCAAACCAACAACCACTGCCGTCAAATGTTCGAGCTAGTGAGTCGTTCAATTATGAACAACAATAACTGGCGACTTTTGGAAAGTATGGCACTGTAGCCATCAGTCAGTCAATTTGAGGTGTGAGATTTTCGCTTGACTCTACAGATGAATCAGGGGGTTCTAACTAACGTGGAAACTTCTTGGCTCTCGACTCCTGGTGTGAGGGGTTTGTTTCCCTCTTGGTATGAGGTCATCAGTCATTAATTACTAACTAATGACCGATGACCTCCGACATTTATCTGTCATCCCTAAATTTAAGCTCGAAATCCCCGACGCAAAAACAAAGAATTTGTCACAACGCTAACAGAACTAAACGCCATAAATGCTCCCGCCGCCGCAGGACTGAGTAGAATTCCGGTTGCAGGCAGCAAGATACCCGCTGCAACGGGAATTCCCAGAGTATTGTAACCAAAAGCCCAAAATAAATTTTGGCGAATCTTATTAAAAGTAGCGCGCCCCAGCTCGATCGACTCAACAACATCCATCAAAGCATTTCGCATCAACACAATTTGAGCAGTCTCAACAGCGACATCAGTGCCACAGTGCAAACCGATACCGACATCAGCTTGAGCCAAAGCCGGCGCATCATTGATGCCATCCCCCACCACAGCCACTTTACAGCCTTGAGCTTGCAAACTTGCGATCGCCCTCGCCTTCCCCTCCGGCCGCACCTCGGCCAAAACATCAGCCGCCGCCAAACCTAGCTGCTGCGCCGTCACCGCCGCCGCAGACGCCGTATCCCCCGTCAGCATCATCACCCGCAATCCCATGCCCCGCAAACGTTCCACCGCAGCCTTAGCATCCGGCCTCAGAGTATCTTTTAGCCCGATTACCCCCAGCAAAACGCCCCCAGAAGCCACGTAAACCGCCGTTTTGCCTTGCAAAGACTCCGACAATTCCGTCGCCACAGCGACCCCCTGCTGCTTCATCCACTCAGCATTGCCTGCGAACACCCGCCGGCCCTCCACCAAAGCCGAAACCCCGAATCCCGGTTCCGTGCAGAAATCCTCAGCAGCTAGCAGCGGCAAACCTTGCTGTTGAGCTTCCTGCAAAATCGCTGCGGCGATGGGATGACAAGCGCCCCTTTCCACCGCCGCCGCAATTTGCAGCAGTTTTGAGTCAACTGTGCCAGAAACTCCATCAATTGTGGAACAAACATCTTGTTTGTTGCCAACATGAATATCTGAGTTCAAATCCCACTCCAAATTCTGGAAAACCGGCAAATAATCTGTGAGTGTGAGATTTCCGGTTGTCAGAGTGCCAGTCTTGTCAAAAACCACCGTATCTAATTGATGCACCCGTTCTAAAACATCACCACCGCGAATTAAAAGCCCGCGCTCCGCCCCGATGCCAGAACCAACTAAAATTGCAGTTGGGGTAGCCAGTCCCAAAGCGCAAGGACAAGCAATAACTAAAACTGCGATCGCCAATTTCAAACTTAAGAGCAAAGGCGATTGATAATGGATAATAGGCAATTCATTTCCCATATTCATTGCCCCGTGTCCCATATCCATTGCCCCGTGTCCTAAAAGCACAGAAGGCCAAATATGAGTCCCGGCAAAATACCAAAATAGGAAAGTTAAAACCGATATCGCCATTACCCCATAGACAAAATATCCCGCCACAGTATCAGCTAAATTTTGAATCGGCGCTTTGCGAGTTTGGGCTGCCTGCACCAAAGCCACCATTTGAGCTACAGTTGTTTCCTTACCGGTGCGAGTTGCGCGCATCACAACTGCCCCGGATTTATTGATAGTTCCGGCGGCAACTGTATCTCCTGGTTGCTTCAAAACCGGCATCGATTCGCCAGTCAGCATCGACTCATCTATCGTTGTTTTGCCTTCGCTAATTTCACCGTCTACCGGAATTTTTTCCCCTGGTAAAACTTGCAGCCATTCTCCGACTCGGACGCGATCGGCAGGAATTTCAATGTATTGTGGATCGTATACCTCTGATGTCGAGTTTAAAGGCAATTCTTCCGATCGCACATCTAAAGTCGAAAGTTTAAAATCAACTAAGCGGGCTTTCGCCGGTTGCAATGCGATTAAAGCTTGCAAAGCAGATGCAGCGCGGCGTCTGGCTTGCTGTTCGAGAGTTTTGCCCAACAAAATAAAGCCCAGAAGCATCACCGGTTCGTCAAAAAAGCACTCCCATCCCATCCTTGGAAACAGCAGCGCCGCGTTGCTAGCGGTGTAAGCTGTGACAGCGCCTAAAGCTACCAAAGTATTCATGTTGGGTGCATTTCGCCACAAACTGCGGCACCCGTCAACGATAATCGGGCGGCCAGGTACCACCAAAGCTAGGGTGGCGAGTCCCCAGTGAAACCAAATATTGCTGAGAATTGGGGCTTGTGTGCCGAGTACGTGACCTAAACCGGATAGAATAATTAGGATTAGGGCGATCGTCAATTGCTTGATTTGCTGTCGAATTTCTTGCCCCCGCCGTTCAATTGTTGCCGCTTCTGCTTCCTGCTGATTTTCACCAGAACGAGACTGAGAGGGAAATCCATTATCAGTCAACTTTTTCGCTAAAGCCTCTGCATCGACAGTCCCCGGTTGACACTCAACAGTCGCGACTTCTACGGCCAAGTTAACGCAAGCTGAAATTACGCCTGAATACTGCATGAGTTGGCGTTCCACAGCTTTAGCGCAGCCGGCACATTTCATCCCGCCGACATCGAAAGTAACAAGTTCTGGCGGTGATTCGTTAACTGGTAGGATTTCAGGTTGAATTTCGGGGAGTGTTTTGGGCAAAAATTGCATGGTTTTTTTGGTATTGATTAGAATATTTCGCCACTTATGAAATGGTTTAATGCCCTGTTTAGACAAATGTCTATATTTTGATCATAGATAAATATTGTGGCATCTTCCAAAAGTGTTAGTTTTTTTTAATTCTTATTAGTTGCAGGCGGTTAATTCCGCATTTTGGCAGGGGTTGAAATTAATCGGGGACTGCGGGTTTAATGCTAAGACACGCCTTGGACACGGCAGTGCCGTTTCCCTACTTGATATAATGGCGTTGCTGAATTAGGGTATGATACGGGCAAAAATACGAGAGGGGAGCCGAAAATGATTTCTGGGGTTTTAATGGGGAATTGGAACATCTCCAAATTTTAGATAGTAGACCTCTTGCAAAAATCCTTTTCATCAATTGATGGGACGGGCTCTCCGGCCCATCCCACAAGAGTTATTTTTTCTTGTGGGATGGGCATCTTGCCCGTCCTAATTATTTTTGCCAAAGGTCTAATGAATTACTAACTTAAGGATCGTGAATTAAATAACTTACCATTTTAATTGTGATTGTGGGATGGGCGTCCCGCCCGTCCAAAAAGGGCGGGCAGGACACCCCACTTTCCTTGTGTAAATTATTTAATTCGCGAGCCTTAGAATTCGCTATCTTAAACTAAGAGAAAATCTTGAGCAGTAATTAGCGAAGCATTAACACCCACAAGATTCGCAAGTGTTCTTCCACTTTGCTTAATCGTCAGCAATGTTCCATCATTTCCCTGTGTAATCTGCAACTGCTCAAACGTGAATCCTCCTGACAATCCGATCGCATCTTCCCCCTTAGTAAAATCTGCAATTAGATTAAATTCCACTTCAGGACACAAGACAAATATATCATTTCCTACCCCCCCTAGTAAACTATCAAATCCACCAACCCCAGACAAAATATCATTTCCTTTGCCTCCAAGGAGTGTATCATTCTCACTGCCTCCACACAGGGTATCATTTCCCTCTTGTCCTAACAATAAATCCTGTGCTTGTTCCCCCAGTAGAATATCATTGTCTTTGCCCCCGTATAAGGTATCATTTTCTTTGCCACCCTGAATAAAATCATTACCAGCATCGCCATAAATCAGGTCATTTCCTTCTCGCCCATTCAGAGAATCATTCCCTTGATTTCCCCGAATTACATCTTCCCCTTGTCCACCGAGAATAATATCATTATCTTTGCCACCCAAGAGGTAATCATTGCCAGTACCACCGACAATAAAATCATTACCTTCATTGCCATTCAGTGTGTCGCCTTCGTCATCAGCAAATAAGTTATCATCCCCTGGCAAAGCATCAAAAAAGCTAGAGGAATTGTTGCCATAATAAGCATCATTTTGGTTAGTGCCTATTCGGATATTAGGATTGCCATTAATTACATTATCGGTGGCATTGGGTTGATTGAGATCGGGGCGAGGAATGCGATCGCAAAAACAAGTTGAGTCAGGCGTTACCGCTGGTGTAGGTGTGGGAGGTGGTGTTACCTCTGGGGTAGGAGTTGCTGTAGGAATTGGTGTCGGATCTGCTAGAGGAATTGGCGTCTGTGTCGGTGTAGGTGTAGGAGTTGTTATAGGAATTGGAGTGGGAGTTGATGTTACCTCTGGTGTAGGAGTTGCTGTCGAAATTGGCGTGGGAGTTGGTGTTACCTCTGGTGTCGAAATTGGCGTGGGAGTTGGTGTTACCTCTGGTGTCGAAATTGGCGTGGGAGTTGGTGTTACCTCTGGTGTCG
>NZ_JAUBOY010000038.1:0-28299 GCF_036700465.1 Microcoleus sp. T3_A4
AAACTTATATTTAACTCTGCTTGAATATATCGTGAGCTCCTGTTCTTAGTTTGCGATCGATTATTCAGCAAACCCTACATTGAAAGTGTTAGGGGCTTTGATCAGAGTGAGACTATGTTTGACAGCTTAAAGGTAGTTTATCCACTACTTTATCAATAATCCCATACGCCTTAGCTTCCTGGGCAGACATGAAAAAATCTTGAGCGGTATCGACTAGGATTCGCTCCAAGGGTTGACCAGTAAGATTTGCTAATAACTGATTGAGTTGTCTTTTCAAATGGAGAATTTCTTTGGCCTGATTTTTCATATCTGTTCCCTGCCCCTGAGCACCCGCAAAAGGTTGATGAATCATAATTCGCGAGTGACGTAAGGCAAAACGTTTTCCCTTTGTACCTCCAGCCAACAGTAGACTTCCCATAGAAGCCGACAGACCCATACCGACTGTTACAACATCGGAGCGAAGGGATTGCATAGTATCATATATAGCCATACCCGATGCTACTGAACCCCCAGGGGAATTTATGTATAGATAAATATCTTTTCCTGGTGCTTGAGAATCTAGGTAAAGCAATTGAGCTACAACCGTCCTTGCCAAATCATCATTTATAGGTTGACTAATGATTACAATCCTTTTCTTAAGTAGTACCTCAATAGTTTTCTTATCCGAATTACAGATAGCTCTGTTTGTAGTAGAGGTATTTGGAGCCTGAGCTAGTTCTAAACTTATTTCACCCCGCTTTAAAATATCACCCATAGCTCTATCAGGATTGAAAACAATAACAATACCAGTAAAAATGGGATAGGCAAATAAAAGAAAGTATCTAAAATGCTTCTTCTTAATTAAGCTGCTCATACTGCAAAACCTTTTGAAATTATCAACGTTGAGTCCATCCCAGTCATTTTTTAGCCATAACAGTTGACTATTTTGTGTATTCTTGCAGTTTTTGGAATCTCTTGTGCCTGCTAATTCATTGGAATAATGCAGCCTAACGACTAAGCTCACCCGCCGCCGGAAGCGAAGTGATGAACTAACGAAGCTGTAAGCGGTCGGGTGCAGCGCCTTGTTGTGCTGCGGTTGTGCGGTTGCATAGGTTTTACTTGAACTGAAACACGCCGATTTAGCTGGTTGCCTGAAATCCTTCATGGAACATGACGTTGCCCTGTGGATAGTGGCCATCGAACGAGAGAGCAAAAAATACTTCATGTGGCACACCGTCCAGAACAAGCCCGACTATATTCTCAAATCCAAATTTCTTGTAGTAGTTTGGATGCCCGACCAGACAGCAACCTTTAGCGCCTCCCTGCTTGAGGCGCGATAGTCCTTCCTGAATCAGAGCTTTACCAATACCTCTGCGCTGATACATTGGCAGCACAGAAACCGGGCCGAGTCCGTACCAATTAGTGGTGCCATCGGAGATAGTCACAGGAGAAAAGGCAATATGACCAACAACATGACCACCTATTTCTGCAACTAACGATAAAGCCAACACCCCTGCGTCACGAAGGGCTTCGATTATGAACTGCTCCGTGTGGTTGCTGATCTCTAAGGACATGAAAGCTGCAACCGTCACGGAGCTGATGTGGGGAATATCATCAAATGTCTCATCTCTTATCAGAATCTCTTGTGTTGTCATAGCAATCGCTCTCCATGACGTGGTTCGGCCGACAAGTGCTTTAGGAAGCGCTTCCGGATCTCTCTTGCTCCAGTTTGATTGTTTAGTTCCGTATGTGCAACCCAACTGTGCGCCGCAGCACAATTTATAATTGTATCGCGGTTGCGGTACAATACTGTATATAGTCTAAAAGTACCGCATATCGATGATGTATCTCAACCCCTTCTTGCTCCCCATCAGAATCTCCTTTCCTCGATTTAGTTCGCCGCACGATTCGACTCAATTACTTAAGCCGTCGCACTGAAAAAAGCTATCTTTATTATAGTAGTGAAAAGTCAACTTTATGGGTGAAATAGAGTCGATCTAACACCCTCGGCGATCGGACTGATATAATCATCCAAATATATAATTCTGATGGAACCGGAAACGATATTATTTATCTAACAGGATTTAAGCTATGTCTCGCCTGTCTTCCGGCCTACTGTTTGTTTTTTTATTGCTATTTCCCTCGACAACCTTCGCCCAAATCATTCCCGATAATACCTTGGGCCCGGAAAGTTCGCGGACAGTTCCCGATACTATCAATAACATACCCTCAGATAGAATCACTGGCGGCACAACTCGCGGCGTTAACCTATTTCACAGCTTGCGCGAATTTAACATCCCTGAAGGGCGGGCAGCTTATTTTGAAAATCCTAGCGGAATTACCAACATTTTCACCCGCGTTACGGGCCCAAACTCTTCAAATATTTTAGGAACTCTGGGAGTTTTAGGCAACGGGAATTTATTTTTAATTAACCCAAAAGGGATTATCTTCGGGCCGAATGCGCGGTTAGATTTGCGCGGTTCGTTTATCGGTTCAACCGCTGACAGTATTGTGTTTAATAACGGCGTTGAATTCAGCAGCACCAACCCACAACCATCCCCGCTGTTAACCGTTAATATTCCCGTTGGTTTAAGATTTAGAGACAATCCCGGTGCAATTGTCAATCAATCGACGGCTGTAGGAAAGGTAAACCTCCCAGCCTCTGCTGTGCCAATCCCAATTAGCGATCGAGTGGGTTTAGCAGTAGAACCAGGTCAAATTTTAGCACTGATTGGCGGCGACATCCAACTCCAAGGCGGCAATTTAACGGCCAGCGGCGGACAAATTTTACTCGGTAGCGTCGCCAGTCCCGGTTTAGTTAATTTTGCACTAACCCCTGCTGAGCAACAGCACGGTAATTTAACTGTTAATTATGACAATATTCAGAACTTTGGCAATATTCAAATATCGGATGGAACACTGATCAACACCAGCGGAATTGGTGGCGGCAGAGTAGAGTTAAAAGGTGGAAATGTCGCCCTCAGCGGTGCGCGAATTTATGCGCTGACACTGGGAAATATTGATGGTAGAGGTATCGATATCAGCGCCCAACAGTTGCGAGTGGAAAACGGAACGCAATTTTCTACCATGACTCTAGGAGATGGTGCAGGAGGAAATATCAACTGGCGTGCTGCTGATTCAGTAGAAATGATCGGGCTGGGAGTTGAGGGCTATCAAGAGGTTGCAATTAAATATTTGGTATCGGGAACTACAGACCCCTTTGACCCGGTAATGATGCTGTTTAATGCTAGTGCTGGTGCTGGTTCGGGGGGCGATATTACGATCGACACTGGCCGCCTGCTCTTCAACAATGGGGTAGTAGGTAGCGGTATCACTTTTGGCGGTGGAAGGGGCGGAAATTTAATCATTCGCGCCAATACTTTTGAGATGGTGGGTTCTGGAATTAACAACGGGACAGCTAAAGAAAGTACCGGTGCGGGAGGAAGCATTAGTGTTGATGTCGCGAGATTAATTATGCGCGACGGTTCTATTCTCGGTACGACGAGTTACAGCAGCGGCCCGTCAGGGAATATCAACATTAAAGCTGCTGAATCAGTAGAATTGTCTAACACCGGCCCGAGAACAGTTGTGTCAACCGGAATTAGCACGCTGAGTATCGGCTCAAACGGAAGGGCGGGGAATATTAACGTCGATACCAAGCGGTTGAGTCTCTCTGGGGGTTCTGCGTTTACAGTAGGAACGGGTGTGTTAATTGGCAGGTTTTTGTTTTCTCAGGAGGGCGGGCCTGCTGGAAATTTAACAGTTACGGCTAGTGAATCAGTAGAAATTTCAGGTATTTCTCAACTTTTGACCAGCGGAATTCAGAGTGCTAGTGCGCTGAGTTCTGGAACTTTGAGCTCTAGTCGGGGCGGGGATATTCGCATTGATACGCCAAGCCTAACCGTGCGGGATGGGGCGGTAGTTTCTACGAGTTCTTTGGGTGTAGGAGATGTGGGGAATATTACTGTTAATGCCGATCGCATTGAGGTCAGCGGCAGCGGAAATAATGGTCTGTTTATCAGTACAATTGATGCTTCGGTGGGCAAGATATTTGGTACTAATCCTGATGCTACGGCAAATGCCGGTTCGTTGAATCTGAATGCCGATCGATTAATTGTCAGAGATGGAGCTACAGTGACGGTGCAGGCTACGGGAACCGGACGCGCTGGTAATATCAATATTGTCGCAAATTCGATCGCTCTTGATAACAAAGCGATGATTGACGGCACGACTATATCCGGTACAGGAGCAAATATTAACCTGCAAGCGCGAGATATCCAATTGCGCCACAACAGCCGAATTACCACGGATGCAGGCACTTCTGACGGCGGCAATATCAACATCAACAGCGACATTCTTGTCGCCCTCCCGCAAGAAAACAGCGACATCACAGCCAACGCCCGCACAGCAGGCGGCGGCCGCGTAAATATCGATGTTCCCAATGTCTTCGGTTTTACAGCAGCGAGTCGCGAACAAGTCAGAAGCAGGTTGGGGATCAGTGACCCCGAATTTGCAGCGTTGCAAGTAAGTCCTACTTCTCTAATTCCTAGCAGCGACATCGCCGCGATTTCCCAAAGTGGCGGCGCGGCTTTGCAAGGGGCGGTAACATTTAGTTCTGTTGGAGTGAATCCCGTTCAAGGTTTAGTGGAACTGCCGCAAAATGTGATCAATCCGACTGCGTTAATTGCTGCAAATCCCTGCATCCAAGGGGCCGAGAACGAGTTTACTGTGACGGGGCGGGGGGGATTGCCACCAAGCCCTCACGAGGTTCTCAGCAGCGCAGAAGAACCGTTGCCGTGGGTGGAACCAGCGGTAGGTGGAAGTCAGCACATAGAAGGTCAAAGAGCATCCATAGAAGTTCGACCAACAGAAATTATGCCCGCTCAAGGTTGGGTAATGGACGATCGAGGACAAGTAACGCTGGTAGCCTATAATTCTGGTGGTGGTGCATCTTTTCGCAGTCCGAAATCGACGAGTGTTTGCGTACCTCGATAGGTACTCTTCAGGTTTTAGCTAATCCCTCGCTATTTTTATAATATTAAATTAACCCGATTTAAAAGATGCAGTGCCAATCTTCTGCCCTATTTTTTGCATTCTTACTGCTGTTTCCGGTCCCGGCGATCGCCCAAATCATCCCCGATAATAGCTTGGGTGCAGAAAGTTCGCGCACAGTTCCCGACACTATTAATAACTTACCCTCGGACAGAATAGAAGGCGGTGCAACTCGCGGCGTTAACCTCTTTCACAGTTTACGCGAATTTAACATCCGTGAAGGGCGGGGAGCATATTTTGCCAATCCCAGCGGAATCACCAACATATTCACCCGCGTTACGGGTGGCAATCCTTCTAATATTTTAGGAACTCTGGGAGTTTTGGGAAACGGTAACTTATTTTTAATTAACCCAAAAGGAATTGTTTTCGGCCCCAATGCTCGGTTAGATTTGCGTGGTTCATTTTTAGCAAGTTCTGCTGATAGCGTAGTTTTCAATAATGGCTATCAATTCAGCAGCCGCAATCCCGAATCAGTACCGCTGTTAAATGTCAATATACCTATCGGTTTAAATTTTCGAGAAAATCCCGGAAAAATCATTAACAATTCAGCAGCACCAGCCTTGGCTTTACCACAATTACCTCCGGGAATCCCGCCGATTTTCAATCACATGGGCGCTTCAGTTGCTCCCGGACAAACTCTCGCTCTAGTGGGAGGAGATATTGAATTAAATCAGGGAACACTCACTGCATCAACCGGACAAATCTTGCTCGGTAGCGTCGCTAGTCCGGGGATGGTGGGATTGGGGGCAACGCCATTTGGATTAAGTTTAAACTATGACAATATTTCCAACTTTGGTAATATTGAAATAACCAACGGCTCACTGATCAACACCAGTGGAATTGGTGGGGGCAAAGTGGATATTCGAGGTGGAAATGTCAACCTCAACAATGGGCGAATTTATGCGCTGAGTTTGGGAAATATCGATGGCAGGGGTATCGATATTAACGCTCAACAGTTTCGGGCCCAAGGTGGAACGCAAATCTCCACACTGACAGCAGGAAGTGGTGCAGCGGGCGCTGTCAATATCCGTGCTACCGATTCAGTAGAAATGAACGGAATTGGATTAGATAACTATAGAGTGTTTGGTGGTAAATATACGGTATCTGGCTCTTTCGACCCTTTTGACCCACAACTTCTGCTGATAACTGGCACTAATAGCATGGGAGCCGCCGGAAACATCACGATCGACACGGGACGATTGCTGATGGACAATGGAAGCGCATTGACTACCACCACGTTAGGCGCTGGCAACGCCGGAAATATAACCATCCGTGCCGGGGTTTTAGATATGCTCGCTTCTGCAATCCACAGCGGCCCACTTTTGGGGAGTACCGGTAGGGGAGGAAATATCACCTTTGAGGGAAAACGTTTAACCGTAAGCGATGGTGCTAGTGTGATCAGCCTCACCCGCGGTGAAGGAGGAGCGGGGAATATCAACATTAAAGCTTCGGAATCAGTAGAAGTGCTGCGGACTCCCACTGGAAGTCCCGTAGCAAGTTTAATTGGCTCAACTGCCAGCGGTGTGAATGGGGAAGCTGGGGACATTAATATCGACACGAAGCGGTTGAGGATTTCTGAAGGAGGCGGGATTAGTTTATCTAGCGGAGCAGTTGTGGGCAACCAACCGTTGAATACAACTGGGGGGCCCGGAGGTAATTTAACAGTTAGGGCCACTGAGTCAGTAACAGTCGAGGGTATTTCTGGAGTTTTGGCGAACGGCAGTCGGAATCCCAGTTTCATCTGTGCTGATGCCAATACTGCTAATCGGGGAGGGAGTATCAACATTTCTACACCTGTACTGACTCTCCGGGGTGGGGGAGTTATTAGCACTGCATCTTTAGGCAGCGGAGAAGCGGGAAGCATCACAATAAATGCGGGTCGTGTAGAAGTTATTGGGAATGGGGGTCAAGGTGAATTTAACAGTCAAATTCAGACTTCCGTTGGGATTGCCTCTGAGCTTATAGATCCTAATGCTACGGCTAACGGAGGTTCGTTAAATCTCAATGTCGGGGAATTGATTCTTCGCAATGAAGGAACACTCAATCTGCAAGCTTTGGGATCGGGACGGGCTGGTAACATTAACGTGAAAGCAGATTCAATTTCCCTTGACAACCAAAGCAGCATTGACGGTAGAACTGCATCCGGTCCCGGAGCAAATATTAACCTCGAAGCACGAGATATCCAGTTGCGCCGAGGCAGCAGAATTACAACGGATGCAAGTATTTCTGAGGGTGGTAATATCAACATTAAAAGCGATATTCTGGTCGCCCTCCCCAATGAAAATAGCGATATTACGGCTAATGCGCGATCGGCTGCCGGTGGTCGGGTTAATATTAATGTCCCCAATGTTTTTGGGTTTACCTCAGTCAGTCGCGAACAGGTGCGAGCGACTTTGGGATTAACAGATGCTGAATTTGCAGCGTTGCAAGTAAGTCCGACTTCTCTAATTCCTACCAGCGATATTGCGGCTATTTCCCAAAGTAGCGGCCCGGATTTGCAAGGTACTGTAACATTTAGTGCTTCTGGGGTGAATCCTGCTCAAGGTTTAGTGGAACTGCCGCAAAATGTGGTCGATTCGGCTGCGTTAATTGCTGCAAATCCCTGCAGGCAAGGGGCCGATAGCGCATTTACCGCTACTGGGAAAGGAGGAGTGCCAGCAAGTCCTAATGATGTTCTCAGCAGCAATTCTAGCCAGTTTAATTGGGTGGAACCAGCGGTAGGTGGAAGTCAGCACATAGAAGGTCAAAGAACTCCCATAGAAATTCCACCAACAGAAATTATGCCCGCTCAAGGTTGGGTAATGGACGATCGAGGGAAAGTAACGCTGGTAGCGTATAATTCAAGTAATGGTGCATCTCTTCGCAGTCCGAAACCGACGGGTGTTTGCGTACCTCAATAGGTAATCTTCAGGTTTTAGCTAACCCGTCGCTATTTTCCTCATCCTAAATTAACAGGAATCAAAAGATGCCCCGCCAATCTTCCGCCCTATTTTTTGCATTCTTACTGCTGTTTCCTTTCCCTGCGATCGCCCAAATCATCCCCGATAATAGCTTGGGTGCAGAAAGTTCACGCACAGTTCCCGACAGGATTAATAATTTACCATCGGACAGAATAGAAGGCGGTGCAACTCGCGGAGTAAATTTATTTCACAGTTTACAACAATTTAACGTGGGTGAAGGCAGAGGAGCCTATTTTGCCAATCCTAATGGGATTGCGAATATTTTTACCCGCGTTACGGGTGGCAACCCTTCTAATATTTTAGGTGTGTTGGGAGTTCAAGGAAATGCCAACTTATTTTTACTCAATCCCAAAGGAATCGTCTTCGGCCCCAATGCTCGGCTAGATTTGCGCGGTTCATTTTTAGCAAGTTCAGCAGATAGCGTAGTTTTCGATAATGGCTATCAATTCAGCAGCAGCAATCCCCAATCACTACCGCTGTTAAATGTCAATATACCTATCGGTTTAAACTTTCGAGAAAATTCCGGAAAAATCATTAACTCTTCAGCAGCACCAGCCTTGAGTTTACCAGAGTTACCTCCAGGGCTCCCGCCGATTTTTAATAACCTTGGCTTAGCAGTGCAGCCCGGACAAACTCTCGCCCTAGTGGGAGGAGATATTGGATTAAATCAGGGAACACTCACTGCATCAACCGGACAAATTTTGCTCGGTAGCGTCGCTAGTCCGGGGATGGTTGGATTGGGGGCAACGCCATTTGGATTAAGTTTAAACTATGACAATATTTCCAACTTTGGTAATATTCAAATAACCAACGGCTCAGCGATCAATACCAGTGGACTCGGTGGTGGCAAAGTCGATATTAGAGGGGGAAATGTCAACCTCAACGGTGGGCGAATTTATGCGCTGACTTTCGGAGATATTGACGGTAGAGGCATCGATATTAATGCCCAAAACTTTCGGGTCGAAGGTGGGGCGCAAATGTTTACGCTGACAGTAGGAAATGGTGCGGGAGGTGCTGTCAACATCCGCGCTACCGATTCAGTAGAACTGATCGGGATTGGAGACGAACTCTATAAAGTGTTTGCTGGTAACTATACGGCAACTGGATCGATCAACCCTTTTGACCCACAAATTCTGCTGCTCTCTGCCACTTCTGGCGCTGGAGCAGTAGGAGACATCACGATTGATACCGGACGGTTATTGATCGACAATGGAACTGTGCTTGGTACCCCCACATTAGGTAGTGGAAATGGGGGAGAAATTATCATGCGTGCCAGGACTGTGGATATAGCCAGTTCAGCAATCAATAGCGGCACAATTACGGGGAGTACAGGCACAGGAGGAAGCATTAGCATTGAGGCAGAACGGTTAAAAGTGCGTGATGGATCGGGTCTGATCAGCATCACTCGCACTGAAGCAGCATCTGGGAATATCAACATTAAAGCGAATGAATCAGTAGAAGTGCTGCGGGCTCCCGAGGGAAATCCTGTCCCAACCTTGATCGGCACAACCGCAGTCGGCACTAATGGGAAAGCAGGGGATATTAATATCGACACTAAGCGGTTGATTATCTCTGAAGGAGGCGGAATTAGTTTATCTAGCGGCTCGGTTGTGGGCAACCAACCCTTGAATACAACTGCGGGGCAAGGAGGTAATCTAACAATTAAAGCTACTGAGTCAGTAACGGTAGAGGGTAGTTCTGAAGTTTTGGCGAATGGGAGTCGGACTGCTAGTTTCATCTCCGCTGATGCCTACTCTGCTAGTCCCGGAGGGAGTATGAACATTTCTACACCCGTACTGACTCTACGGGATGGGGGAATTATTTCTACGGCATCTTTAGGCGCAGGAGATGCGGGCAGCATTACGATTAATGGGGGTCGTGTAGAAGTTATAGGTAATGGGGGTTCAGGTGAATTTAACAGTCAAATTCAGATTTCCGTTGGGATTGCATCTGGTGTAATCAATCCCAATGCTACGGCGAATGCAGGTTCGTTGAATCTGAATGTCAGGCAATTGATTCTTCGTAATGGGGGAACACTCAATCTGCAAGCATTGGGTTCCGCAGGGGCTGGTAACATTAACGTGAAAGCAGATTCAATTTCCCTTGACAACCAAAGCACCATTGACGGTAGAACTGAATCCGGTGCCGGAGCCAATATTAACCTTGAAGCACGGGATGTCCAGTTGCGCCGAGGCAGCAGAATTACAACTGATGCAGGTAGTTCTGGTGGCGGTAACATCAACATTAAAAGCGATATTCTGGTGACTCTCCCCAACGAAAATAGTGATATTACGGCTAATGCGCGATCGGCTGCCGGTGGTCGGGTTAATATTAATGTCCCCAATGTTTTTGGGTTTACCTCCGTCACTCGTGAACAGGTGCGAGCGACTTTGGGATTAACAGATGCTGAATTTGCAGCGTTGCAAGTAAGTCCGACTTCTCTAATTCCTACCAGCGATATTGCGGCTATTTCCCAAAGTAGCGGCCCGGCTTTGCAAGGTACTGTAACATTTAGTGCTTCTGGGGTGAATCCTGCTCAAGGTTTAGTGGAACTGCCGCAAAATGTGGTCGATTCGGCTGCGTTAATTGCTGCAAATCCCTGCAGGCAAGGGGCCGATAGCGCATTTACCGCTACTGGGAAAGGAGGAGTGCCGCCGAGTCCTAATGATGTTCTCAGCAGCAATTCTAGCCAGTTTAATTGGGTGGAACCAGCGGTAGGTGGAAGTCAGCACATAGAAGGTCAAAGACCATCCCTAGAAATTCGACCAACAGAAATTATGCCCGCTCAAGGTTGGGTAATAGATGAGCAAGGAAAAGTAACGCTGGTAGCGTATAATTCAAGTAATGGTGCATCTCTTCGCAGTCCGAAATCGACCGGTGTTTGCGTACCTCAATAGGTAATCTTCAGGTTTTAGCTACCCGCTCGCTATTTTCCTAATACTAAATTAACCAGACTTAAAAGATGCCCCGCCAATCTTCCGCCCTATTTTTTGCATTCTTACTGCTGTTTCCTGTCCCTGCGATCGCCCAAATCATCCCCGATAATAGCTTGGGTGCAGAAAGTTCGCGCACAGTTCCCGACAGGATTAATAATTTACCATCGGACAGAATAGAAGGTGGTGCAACTCGCGGAGTAAATTTATTTCACAGTTTACAACAATTTAACGTGGGTGAAGGCAGAGGAGCCTATTTTGCCAATCCTAACGGAATTGCGAATATTTTTACCCGCGTTACGGGTGGCAATCCTTCTAATATTTTAGGCGTCTTGGGAGTTCAAGGAAATGCCAACTTATTTTTACTCAATCCCAAAGGAATTGTCTTTGGTCCCAACGCTCGGTTAGATTTGCGTGGTTCATTTGTCGGTTCAACTGGTAGCGGAATTCTCTTTGATAATGGGTTTGAATTTAGTGCAGCTAATTCTAATGCAGTGCCATTGTTAGCGATTAATATTCCTGTGGGTTTAAGATTTAGAGAAAATCCCGGCACAATTGTCAACTCTTCCCAAACAAAGGCTCCTACATCCGCCTTACCACCACTACCCATAGAAATTCCTGCTTTTGAAAAACTCGGTTTAGCCGTAGACCCCGGTCAAACTTTAGCATTAATTGGCGGTGACATTCAACTCCAAGGAGGCAATCTAACTGCTTATACCGGACAAATTCTTCTGGGTAGTGTCAATAGTCCAGGTTTAGTGCAATTTGAACCAACAGCTTTAGGTCTGAATTTAAACTATAACAATATTCAGAACTTCGGCAATATTGAAATGAACGGTGCATTTATAAATACCAGCGGATTAGGAGGTGGGAAAGTCGATATTCGAGGTGGAAATATTAATCTTAATGGTTCAGGAATTTATGGACTGACACTCGGAAATATAAATGGTAGAGGCATTGACATCAATTCCCAAAACTTGCGAGTAGAGGGGGGGTCGCAAATTTTCGCCTCCACATTAGGAGAGGGGAGAGGAAGCGATATCAACATCCGCGCTACTGACTCAGTAGAAATGATCGGGTTGGGAATTGAGGGCTATCAGCAGCTTACAGAAAATTTTCAGACATCTGGAACAGGCAACCCCTTTATTTCGCAAATTGTTCTGTTTACTAGCGCTATTGGCAGTGGAGCAGCCGGAGATATTAACATTGAAGCCGGACGGCTGTTGATGAGCAATGGGGTAGTGGGCGGTGCCCCCACCTTTGGTGCTGGGGATGGCGGAAATCTGACTATCCGCGCCAACACGGTCGAACTCGTCAGTTCAACGCTCTATAACGGAACAACGAACGAAAGCACTGGTCAAGGCGGAAACATCACTGTTGAAGCCCAACGGTTAATTCTGCGCGAGGGCGGTGCGTTTGCCAGCTTCAGCCTTAGTGATGGAGCATCGGGGAATATCGCGATTAAAGCGAGTGAATCTGTGGAATTATCGGGTAGTCTTCCTGTAGGTCTAGGGCAAACTCGGCTCGGCACGAATACTTTTGATGGGAATGGAAAAGGTGGGGATATTAGCATCGACACTAAGCGGCTGAGTGTTTCTAATGGAGCCACAATTAGTTTAACGACGGGTGCAATTTTTGGCGAAGTCGTGTTTTCTACAAGTGGGGGGACGGGAGGAAATTTAACTGTGAGAGCCTCCGAGTCTATAGAAGTGAGCGGCGAGTCAAGATTTTTGGAGAATGCGGGCTATGTAGCAAGTTCTTTTGTTACTCAAACTGCAAGTTCTGGTAGAGGTGGAGATATCCGCATCTCAACACCTAAACTAACTGTGCAGAATGGCGGGGTTATTTCTGCGGCTTCTTTGGGTATAGCAGATGCAGGAGATATTACAATTAATGCCGATCGCTTACAAGTGCAAGGTATTGGGAGCAACAGTGGGTTGAGGAGTGGAATTGAGGCCTCGGTTGGTAGGGCGTTTAATGCTGTAAATCCCACTGCTAGCGGCAATGCAGGCTCGTTGAATTTGAATGCTAATCAATTGATTCTTCGGGATAGTGCAGTTGTTAATGTTCAATCTTCAGGAACAGGTAGAGCGGGCAATATTAACGTTGTAGCTAACTCAATTTCCCTGGATAATAAAAGCATAATTGATGGCACGACTGTCTCTGGTACAGGGGCAAATATTAACCTGCAAGCGCAAGATATTCAGTTACGGCGCGGCAGTAGAATCACCACGGATGCAGGTATTTCTGAGGGCGGTAATATCAGAATTAATAGCGATATTTTGGTAGCTTTACCGCGAGAGAATAGTGATATTACAGCTAATGCTCGCACAGCTAGGGGCGGACAAGTTACGGTCAATGTACCAAATATCTTTGGCTTTACAAGCCTTAACCGCGACCAAGCCAGGATTAGTTTAGGACTGACTGATGATCAATTTGCAGCGTTGCAAGTAAGTCCGACTTCTCTAATTCCTACCAGCGATATTGCGGCGATTTCCCAAAGTAGCGGCCCGGCGTTGCAAGGTACTGTAACATTTAGTTCTTCTGGGGTGAATCCTGCTCAAGGTTTAGTGGAACTGCCACAAAATGTGGTCGATTCGGCTGCTTTAATTGCGGCAAATCCCTGCACGCAAGAGGCCGAGAGCGCATTTACCGTCACTGGTAAAGGAGGAGTGCCACCTAGTCCTAATGATGCTCTCAGCACCGCTCCAGCGCCGTTTCCTTGGGTAGAAGAGGCAGGAAGAAATGCAACGAGCAATGTAGAGGATTTAACCGATGTAACCGATCGAGGGAAGAAGAAGGAAGAAGGGGAAATCCCCGATCGGGAAGTTGTTCCGGCGCAAGGTTGGGTGGTGAATGCGAAAGGAGAAGTTACGCTTGTTGGATATAATCCGGGTAATGCTGCTGACTCTCGCAATCCTCGACCGGGTTCTGTTTGTGTGCCGCGTTGAAATTAGGTTCTTTTAACCGCAGATGTAGGCGGATTAACGCGGATTAACGCAGATCAAGAATAAGATGTATTGGGGTTAATTAGTATGTGTGTCTGCCGCTGTAATTTTATTTTCTAAATATGAAGTTTACCCGATCGCTCCGGCAAGTAATTCTGTTATTTGTGATTTCCTGTCTGCTAGCAGTTGCGATTCCTCCCGGAGTTGCTCAGGTTAATCCACCACCAGCGGTGCAGCTTGTCCGACAAGCTCGAACTCTGTACCAAGAGGAACGTTTTTCGGAAGCTGTACCGCTATTGCAGCAAGCGGCGACCCAGTTTGAGGCAAAAGGCGAAAATCTCGATCGCGCCACAGCTTTGAGCAATTTAGCTGCAACCTATGGGCAGTTGGGGCTTTGGGAACAAGCAGAAAAAGCTGTAAATTCGAGTTTGTCGGCTGTGCGAACACAAGCCAACACTCGCGAACAGCAGCGGATTTTGGCTGAAACTCTCAATATTCAAGGACAGTTGCAACTTGAACGGGGGCAGCCTCAAGATGCGATCGAGATTTGGACGCAAGCTGCTAAAATTTTCGAGCAAATTGATAGAAAACCCCAACTTTTTCAGGTTCAAATTAATCAAAGTCGGGCTTGGGAAATTCTCGGACTTTACCCCAGAGCTTGCAAAATGCTGTTAGCTTCTTTTAAGCTGGATAACCAAACTTGCGAAGTTTCGGCAGCGGGTTTGGAAACTTTGAAAAATCAGCCTGTTTCTCTCGAACAAGTCCGGGCAATTCATGCTTTAGGGCGGGTATTGCGGGTTTTGGGACAACTGGAACGATCGCAGGATGTGCTTTCGGTGGGACTCGAAGCAGCCCAAAAATTAGGTAGCCGGCCAGAGGAGGCTGCAATTTATCTCAATCTGGGCAATACGGTACGGGCTAAAAGCAATAAACCGGGTTTGACACCAGAACAGCGGGGTGATTGGGAACGCTTGGCCCTAGAGTATTATGCTCGATCGATCCAGGCGATCCCGAATCAATCGCCCCTACAAATTCAGGCAAAGTTAAACCAATTGAGTTTGTTGCTCGATCGCCAAGATTGGTCGGAAGCAGAGGCTTTGTGGCGTTCTCTCGAACCTCAAACCGATAAATTTGGGTCGAACCGCGCCGGACTTTACGCTCAAATTAATCTAGCTCAAAGCTTGATGAAATTAGCTCAGTCGCCTGCGAAAACTTTGAGTTTAAGCGAGATTGACACAATGCTCGATCGCTCTGTCGAACGAGCAAACAGTTTGGGCGATAAACGCATACAAGCTTATATTCTGGCAGCGAAAGGCAAACTATCGGAAATCCAACAGCAGTATCAGAAAGCGGAAAATCTCACAACTGAGGCTTTGAGTTTAGCACCGGCGTTTCAATCTCCCGATATTGCTTACCAATTGTTTTGGCAACTGGGACGGATTCGGAAAGCTCAGGGAAATACAGAAGGGGCGATCTCTCAATATACTCAAGCTGTGAATGTATTGTCTTCTCTGCGGGGCGATTTGGTGACAGTCAATCCCGAAGTGCAGTTTTCGTTTCGGGAAAGTGCCGAACCGGTTTATCGGGAATTAGTCGGGCTGCTGTTGCAAGAGGAATCTCCCAGTCAAGCTAAATTGAAACAGGCGCGCCAAACGGTGGAATCTTTGCAGTTGGCGGAATTGGACAACTTTTTTCGGGATGCTTGCGCTGATGCTAAACCAAAGTCGATCGAGGAAATTGATCCGACAGCGGCGGTGATTTATCCGATTATTTTGAGCGATCGTTTGGAGGTAATTTTGTCAATTCCCGGCAAACCTCTGCGCCGCTACGCTACTAAGAAGTCTCAAGCTGAGTTGGAAACTGCCTTCAGACAAGCCAAAAATACCATCAGGCCTGCTTCTTTCCCCCGCAACAGGAGGCCTCCCGTTGAACAGGTTTACGACTGGTTAATCCGTCCCGCAGAGGCGGATTTGACCGCCGCCGGGATTAAAACCCTGGTATTTGTGCTCGACGGTTATTTGCGGAATCTGCCGATGGCTGTGCTGCACGACGGTGAAAAGTTTTTGGTAGAAAAATACAGTATTGCTTTGGCGCCGGGATTGCAATTGCTGGCACCGAAACCGCTGAGCAAAGTCAAGTTAAAAGTGCTCACCGCTGGCCTCTCCGAAGCGCGTCAAGGCTTCTCGGCTTTGCCGGGGGTGAAGGAGGAAGTTCAGCAAATTGCAGCCGAGATGCCGGCGAGTTCGCTTCTGAATGAAGATTTTGTCAGCGGGCGGTTGCACGATCGAATTAAAGCTTTGTCTTACCCGATCGTCCATTTGGCAACTCACGGTCAGTTTAGCTCAAATGCAGCGGATACTTTTATTGTGACTTGGGATCAGAAAGTGAATGTTAAGGAGTTCGATCGACTGCTGCGAGCCCGCACTGGGGAGAGACAACAGCCGATCGAACTTTTGGTTTTGAGCGCTTGCGAAACTGCTTCGGGCGATAACCGCGCGGCTTTGGGTTTGGCGGGCGCCGCAATTCGATCGGGTGCCCGCAGCACCGCCGCCACCCTTTGGCAAGTCAACGACGAATCTACAGCTATCTTTATGACTGAGTTTTACAAACAACTGGCTTCTTCTAAAACCAGCAAAGCTGAAGCCCTCCGCAACGCTCAATTAACGCTGCTGAAAAACCCACAGTATCAAAATCCCTATTTCTGGGCGCCTTTCGTGCTTGTGGGGAATTGGCAGTAATTTTAAGATGGGCATGGGGCATCGGGCATTGGGCATCGGGCATCGGGCATTGGGCATTGGGCATGGGGCATGGGGCATGGGGCATGGGGCATCGGGCATCGGGCATCGGGCATGGGGCATGGGGAATTGGGCATCGGGCATCGGGCATCGGGCATGGGGCATGGGGAATTGGGCATCGGGCATCGGGCATCGGGCATCGGGCATCGGGCATCGGGCATCGGGCATCGGGCTGGCAGTCAACTGTCAACTGACAACTGACAACTGTCAACTGTCAACTGTCAACAGTCAACTGTCAACAGTCAACTGTCAACAGTCAACAGTCAACTGTCAACAGTCAACTGTCAACAGTCAACTGACAACTGACAACTGTCATTTGCAGTTGGTTTTTTGTTAAAGTTTGTAAACTGTTAAGAGTGCTTTTTGCATCTAATATTTTTTCGAGGAGTCCCATGAAGCAACTTTTGATTGCTGAGCGCTTTTGCTTAATTGCCCACGTCTTGTCAATGGCTTTTGGATTGGCAGGGTTGCTGCTGATTTTACCCCGTCCCGAATTGGTGATGAGTTTGCCACCAGCAGGGCAAACTCTATTCCAGTGGGGGATGGCTGGGGGTGGAGTAGTTTATATCATCTTTGGTGCTGCAGCGGTTGCTCTCTATGCCTTGCGGACGTTGGGTTGGGGTGCAACTCTGGCTTTTTTACTGCCTTCTGTGTTTTTGTCCTTGAGTAGCGAGTTGCTGGGAACGAGTACGGGTTTTCCCTTTGGCCACTACCATTATTTGAGCGGTTTGGGCTACAAAATTGCAGGGCTGGTTCCGTTTACAATTCCCCTCTCGTGGTTTTATCTGGGACTGGTTTCATACATAATTGCTCGCGCTGGAGTAGCGGTTGGTAAAGGTGAACTCAATTGGGTGCGCCAAATAGGGGCGATCGCCCTTGGTGCTTTGCTGCTAACAGCTTGGGATTTTGTACTAGATCCGGCGATGAGTCAAACTTCTGTGCCTTTTTGGGAGTTTGAGGAACTTGGGGCTTTCTTTGGGATGCCTTACCGCAATTTGGCTGGCTGGATGGGCACGGGGGCGCTATTTATGTCTGTAGCAGCTTTCTTGTGGAGAAAAACATCGATTAAATTAGAGCGATCGGAATTGGGTTTGCCCTTAATTGTTTATTTGGTAAACTTTGCTTTCGGAGCAATTATCACTGTAGTTTCCTTGGATTCTCGGTTCTGGTTCCCGACATCGCTAGCGGTGCTTCTGGGTGTAGTTCCGGCGATCGCGTTAAGCTGGATCGCTAAACCCGCAACAGGTGACGTAACCGAAACAATGCCGTCTTTGGATACATCTGTTATCACGGCTGAAATTCCACCTCAGCCCGTGGGCGTTTTGCGTAAGTAAGTTGCTAGCGAGCAACTGCGGCTGATTTAGCAAAAATTTACACTAAATTTTGAGCTAGTTTAAAAACCCGGTTTCTACAAGAAACCGGGTTTTTCAGTGGCGATTTTTTCATGCCCAATTCCTGTAATATGTTTGAGGCAAAAATTTTATTAAATTTTTAAATTGATATCAGTTACCAAAAAAATCAACTGTAAATAAGCTCCCAACCTATATCCCGTCAGTCATTCCCAATTATTCAATTATTCAATAGTATGGTTTTGCCGATCGCCCCTCACCTGTTCTCCCAACCGCTGACAACCATCATCCCTGTCGCACTCCTGCTGCTACAATTGCCCGCCGCAGCCCTTCTGATGTCGCGTTTGATTAAAGGCCCATCGCGTATCCCGCCCCTGGAACCCGATTCGCCGACGCTGGATTTGTTAGGTTCTTGTACGGCGGTAGTACCGACTTTGAACGAAGCCGATCGCATTTCGCCTTGTTTGGAAGGATTAACCAGCCAAAGTTACGAACTCCGAGAAGTAATTGTGGTTGACAGCTATTCGGTAGACGGAACCGGAGATTTAGTCAAAGCAGCCGCCCAAAAAGACCCCCGGTTTCGCTTGATTAACGACGATCCGCTGCCGGCGGGTTGGGTTGGGCGTCCGTGGGCGCTGAATGCGGGTTTTTTGGCAAGTTCCGAGAAGTGCGAGTGGATTTTGGGCATAGATGCGGATACTGTGCCGCATCCGGGCTTGATTGCGAGTTTACTCAAAACGGCGAAAGCTGGAAATTACGATTTGATTTCACTCTCGCCGCAGTTTATCCTCAAATATCCGGGGGAGTTGTGGCTGCAACCTGCTTTGTTAATGACTTTGGTTTATCGGTTCGGGCCGACGGGGACTGGCGGGGATGTGCCGGAACGGGTGATGGCGAACGGTCAGTGTTTCTTGTGTAAGCGCGAGGTTTTGGTGGCATTAGGGGGCTATGAGGTCGCGAGGGGTTCTTTTTGCGATGATGTGACTCTGGCTCGCTATGCGGCTGCTAAGGGCTTTAAGGTGGGCTTTTTGGATGGGGCAAAAGTGTTGAAGGTGCGGATGTATGAGGGGGCGATCGAGACTTGGAATGAATGGGGTCGATCGCTCGATTTGAAAGATGCTGCTTCAAGCGGTCAAATTTGGGGCGATTTGTGGCTGTTGCTTGCGGTTCAAGGTTTGCCGGTGCCGATTGTGTTGTGCTATTTGCTGTTTGGTTCGCTGCCGCCGGTTGGTGTCTTTCCGCACTTTTGGCTGTTGGGATTGAATGTATTTTTGGTTGCAGTGCGATCGGCTTTGTGTTTGGCGATCGCACCTTCCTACGATACAACTGGGGCATCGGGTAAATGGCTGTTTTGGCTGTCACCTTTGGCCGATCCGTTGGCGTTTTTGCGAATTCTAATTTCTGCGTTGAATCAGCCTACTCAGTGGCGCGGTCGAAAGTATGAATAATCATGGGAACGCAAGCCCTAAATAAGTCGCTTATTTTGTGGGATGGGCATCCTGCCCGTCCCGATTTTGCCCAAATTTTACTCAAAAATCGCCCCATTTAACGAAGTTTTTCTTAAGTCTACTCTAGCTAAATTTACACTTCTTAAATCAGTACCTGTTAAACAAGCATTGCTTAAATCTGCATAACTCAAATCAGCACCTCTGAGATTAGCATCAGATAAATTTGCTCCTGATAAGTTCGCCCTCACAAGTTGCGATCCACTCAAATTGCTGCCACTCAAATTTGCCGATTGCATTTGTGCTGCCATTAAGTTGGCTTTGCTTAAATTAGTGTCGCTGAGGTTGGCAAAATTCAATTTAGCATAACTCAAATCAATGTTTTCAAAGCAAAGTTCGCTCAATTGCGCGCATCGCAAGTTAGCATTAATAAAAAACCTGTCTCCAATCCCATAGCGGCGCAGCAATTCGTCAACTTCCAGCCGAATTAAAACGGGTTCGCAAGTATTTTGGTAGCACCAGGATGTCTCCAGCAAACGGGCGGCTGCTTCAATTGCTACCTTGTCGCATTTAGAGAGCACCAAACTATTGCACCCATCCCATTCACCGTTGAGCATGAATGCCATCTCAGAAGCTGCTGCACTTGAGTCGCATAACAAAACAGTTTCTGGTTTGGGTTGCAGCCAGTTCATTAAACCGATCGAGCTGTTGTTTTTCACTGTAGATTCAGGATTTGTGCGTCTTTCTTAATTATAGGTAAAAATATTGCAAACAGTATGGACAAATTCGCTGCGGCTTCAGAGAATGAATTAATTGTGTTTGGTGCAGCCAGACCAGGATACCGCGATGCAGAACTTGCTCGGTGGATTGAATTTATGCAGGGGCATAATATTAAGCAAGTTTGCTGCTTGCTTGCTCAGACGCAACTCATCCGCTACACTGATTTACTGGGAACATATCGGAAAACATTTGGGTGCGATCGAGTTTGCTGGGCGCCGATTGCAGACTTTGAATTGGTCGATCGCGATATTTTAATCGATCGCATATTGCCGTTCTTGGAATCTGCAAATAACCAAGGCGAACGGGTGGTAGTTCACTGTTCTGGGGGGATCGGACGTACAGGACAGGTTTTGGCTGCTTGGTTGGTCAGCGCGCGGGGATTGTCTAACAAACAGGCGATCGCAGCAGTAAAAAAAACTGGCAGAAATCCCTATGAAGCAGCAATCGTAGCTTGTTTGAAAGGTCGAAACCCCTGGCTAGTCGTTGAAGAACTTAATGCTCTCTTAGAGGATTGTCGCCTTGCTGCGAGGAATGATATATAGCACTATAGCAACTATATATATGTGCTAATTGCGTAAGTGTTAAAAGATTTAAAAGACTCGGCTTCCTACGATCGAACTCAGGCATTGAATAAATGGGTGTTTTGGCTGTCACCGTTAGCCAATCCGCTGGCGTTTTTGCGAATTTTATAGAATAAATAACGCACTTACAGCAGCGCAAGATCTTTGAAGCAACGGCGCGTTAACTCGATTCTTGCAGGTGCGTCATTTGGGTTGCGGATGTAAATGTTTGTAGCAAAAAAATAAGCTTTTTTATTCTTCTCTAAATAACCTACATACCAGCCAATTTGAGGCTTTGTTTGTTCTCCAAAATTTGCCCATCCTGTTTTTGCCCTAATTGTGTAATCGGGAGTTTGTTCAACAATTATGATGTCTTTCACCAGAGACAGCGATCGCTCCGAGAAGGGTAAGTCATTTTTGTAGAGACGGCGGAGAAATTGAATTTGCTCGTTGGGTGTGATTCGCAGTTCTCCCTCTAACCAGAATTTGTCAATATCGTCTTTGTTACCGATTTTTTGATTGCCATAACCGACTTTAGCTACCCATTTTTGCATTTGCTCGTGTCCGACTCGGCGGGCGAGAACTTGGTAAAACCAAACGGCGGAAAGTTTCATGGCTTCTCGCATATTCAAGTCTCGATTCCAGGCTGGAATTTGCCTTTGAATTCCATCCCAAGTTAGCACGGCAAGCTCATCTGAAATTACCCCGGTTTCTAAAGAAATCAGAGAGTTGAGAATCTTAAATGTAGATGCGGGTAAAAAAGCTGTGGCGTTACGCTGCGGGTTGTGTTGATAAAGCCGATCGCTATTCAAATCGTAAATTGCGATCGAGCCTTCAACTCCTCGTTCTTGAAAGTGCCGTCCAAAATTCATTGTCTGAGCAACATCTCCTCCGCGTCGTGGAGATTGTTGCACTGGAGGTGGCACGGTTAAGGCTGATTGCGGTGGCTGAACTAAAACAGAAATAATGCAGCCTAATACAATTAAAATAACAGCGATCGCACGAGATATTGGGTTCATAAACTTCGATAATTTAGCCAAATCACAGGCAGTAATGTCACAGGGGCGATCGACTTGTAAGGTGCGCCTGACTTACGTTGTGTAAGAAACAATTAAGGTTTGTCCCTGACGCACCCTACTCTACTATATATGTGCCGCGTAATTTCTCACCTACAAAACTGCCATAATAGTTAACGCGACCAAACAGCTTAACTGAATTACTAAGCTGAACAACCGAAACTTTGGATCGAGACCAGCGATGTGAATCGCTGAATGTACCAGTCGAAATAGGATGTACACAACAATCAGCAAATCTACTGCTGTTCCTGAAACACCCCTAACTGTTAGAAGAAAAACAACTCCCAAATACAAAGGCAGGTTTTCTATCAAGTTGGATTGTACTCGAAATAGTCGCCATAGCAAGCTGTCGTCGTTTTGTATGCCGAAATCTTTGGGAGATCCGCCGACAGATAGATGACGAATCCTGACTGCTAGCAAGAGGATAACGACTGCGATCGTCCACAAAATGAAAATTGCTAAACCCCAGAGAGGGAAAGTCATATTTGTCTGTTCCATTTGCATCATCTTTCTACCTTGCTCCACTGCAGCTAATATTATGTGCGGTCAATTACAGTAATAAAAAACGGATATGTGCCCGCGAAAGTCCGCAGCCAGAGTGCGGACTTTCGTGAGCACGCGCGATCCAATCTGATTGCGGTTAATTGATCGGACACAATCTAACACTTTAGAAAAGTTTCCCGTCAGTACAATGGTTCTGGCGTTCTCATCTTTAGCTAAAATGAGTAAATCTAAAATCTAAAATCTAAAATCGGCTTGACGATCGCACCATTGTATCGAGCAGATGTTCGATCGCACCCGGTAGACTCTGGCAAAAACCAGTGTGTACCCGCGATGTCTGAACGATCGTGCTGCGGGGCGCTACGAGCCAGTGAAAGCGCTCTCTGTGGGGAAGTTGACCGATCGCGCCAGATTCCTTGCCGCCTGCACAAATGATGGGAATGACTGCTAGGTGATTGCGAATCATTTCCAGATCCAACGTTGAGTCGATCGCCATCAAGCGCTGTTCATCAATTTCGATCCGGGCTTCGAGGAATTTTTTCGTACCGCAGGAAACGATCGCCCCCACGTTGATAAACTCCTCGCGCTCAACTTTGGGAACGACGCGGATAATGGCATAATCATAAAGAAATCGATCGGGCACTAATCGCTTCCTCCAAAAAAATATGTGGTGATTCTAGCCGATTTAGCAGGTACTCGATATAAGCATCCCGATGTTGGTTGCTATCGCTGAAAGGAGAATCTCCCACCAGCCAAGTATCAGGAATTAGTTTAACAATGTTGCAAATGATGTCCGGCGTTAGCCTTTGAGTCATCTTGGAATTTGCCGCTTCCAGCGTACTGGCAAAACGCAGCAGAACGTGGTCTTTGATTGGAGGAAAACGATCGCGGCTGCGCGAGAGATAATCTTTCCAGGTGTGGTGGAAGTAGAGGGCTGCACCGTGATCGATCAGCCAAAGCCGGCGATGCCATACCAGCATATTTGCATTGCGCGACGTGCGATCGATGTTGGTCACAAAAGCATCGAACCAGACGATTTCTGAGGCCAAATCCGCCTCGGACTTACCCACTATCGGGTCAAATGTGATGGAACCGGGGAGATAGTCGAGGGCGAGGTTGAGGCCCGCGCTTGCTCGGATCAAATCTTGAATTTCCGGGTCAGGCTCAGTCCTAGCCAGTTCGGGATCGAGTTCAACAAAGACGAGTTCGGGGATTGGGAGCCCGGAGGCGCGAGCAATCTCTCCCGCCACTAACTCCGCGATCAGAGATTTTGCTCCCTGGCCCGCACCGCGAAATTTGAGCACGTACATACCATCATCATCTGCTTCGACGATCGCCGGCAGCGAGCCGCCCTCGCGCAAGGGAGTGACATACCTGGTAGCAATGACTGTTCGCAAGCTGGGACTCATGCTATTTTCGATTTGAGATTTTCGATAGGAAATCACTGATTTTATGAGGGTTGGGAGCACGGGCTTACAGTTGGATTATTTTTTGAAACTGAGACTGATGTTAAGTAGTTTGTTTACTAAACTGATGACTAAAAGGACACAACAATGTTGTGTCCCTACGGAATTTTGCCAAATCTTGCTTTGAGACAGCCATTAGTCATCAGTCATTAATCAACTAATAACTCATGACTAACCACTAATCAGTTGTACTAACGTGGTCGATTCTCTCTAATTGCCAGAGAATTTGGTTGCCCTCGCGCCGCACCCGCGAAACTACCCAATTTCGCCAAACCCAGTTGTCTCCGCGACTGGTGACAGCGCTGGCATTTACATCCATCAAATCAGCCAGTTCAGAACTGGTAATCAAGTAGCCTTTCGTAGCAACCTCGTCGGCGATGTGCAACGTTTCGATCAGATTGCGGAGGTCTTGAACCCTCACCTCGCGGGGCAAGTTCTCCAGGGTATCGGCAGTTGAATCCATCATGGTAGAGTTGGAGATCGGAAGGTCAGAAGTTATGACATAGGATTCTATCGTTTTGTTACCAGTTGCGTCCGTTTCTTCCGAAACAATTGTATTTTCAAAGTGTAGGGGCGGTGTCCCCGTGCCCGCCCCGGCCTCGTCTCCCGTTGGTTTCTGCTGTTGCAGTTCGGGAGTGAGATTGTGGGAGAAGCTGCGGGCGATTTCATCGCATCTGTCGTTGTAGAAGTCGCCGGAGTGGCCGCGGACGTGTTCCCACTGGATTTGCCGGGAATTCAGCTTGTCTAGCAGATGCCAGAGGTCTTGGTTGACAACATCTTTGCCCGTTGAAGTTTTCCAGCCTTTATTTTTCCAGCCTTGAATCCATTTGGTGATGCCGTTTTTAACGTATTCACTGTCGGTGTAAACGGTGACTGGTTCGGTTTGACCGGAACGGGCAAAAAATTCCAGCGCAGCGACAGCCGCCTGCATTTCCATGCGGTTGTTGGTGGTTTGGGGGTCTCCACCCCCGAGTTCGTGACAGTTGCCGTCGGCGAAGCAAACTACTGCACCCCAGCCGCCAGGGCCTGGGTTGCCGGAACAAGCGCCGTCTGTGTAGAGGCTTTTGATTTTTGGAGTTGTCATGAGCGAATTAATTTGTTATTTAGGGGTAAGTTGTTTGCAAGTGCGATAATTAAGGCAATTAGGATAGTTTTACTTGCTGCTATGAAAAATGCCAACTTAAAGATTAAAAAGGTTGCGCTATTTATTTGTCCGTTTTCTTTGTTAATTTTTAATACTTTCGCGCAAGCACAGCCCATAATCCCTGCTACCGACGGTACGGGTACTGTTGTCACCCCCAGCGGCAACCGCTATGATATCAACGGCGGCAGTTTGTCGGGAGACGGCGCGAATCTTTTTCACAGTTTTGGGCAGTTTGGCTTGAATGAAGGTCAAATTGCTAATTTTCTGACTAATTCGGCTATTCAGAATATATTAGCTCGCATTGCTGGCGGGGACGCTTCGCTAATTAACGGTTTAATTACTGTCACGGGCGGCAATTCTAATCTGTTTCTAATTAATCCTGCGGGGATTGTGTTTGGCCCGAACGCGAGTTTGAATGTGCCGGCGGCTTTTACTGCAACTACTGCTACTGGTGTCGGTTTTGGTTCAAATTGGTTTAATGCTGCGGGTACAAATAATTTTAGCGCATTGGTTGGTACGCCAAATGCTTTTTATTTTGGTGCGGGTGTAGCCGGAAGTATTGTTAATGCTGGCAATTTAGCGGTGACTCCGGGGCAAAATTTGGCTTTGCTTGGCGGTACGGTTGTTAGTACCGGGCAGTTGTCGGCTGCGGGCGGGCAAATTACTGTTGCTGCTGTTGAGGGCGATCGGGTTCTCCGCATTAGTCAACCAGGGCATTTGTTGAGTTTGGAAATAGCAACGGGCGGAAATTTTGGTAATTCTCAACAGACTTTAAATCCTGTTTCTTTGCCGCAGTTGCTGACAGGTACTGGGCAAAATCAGGCGACGGGTGTTGCGGTTGCTGGGGATGGTTCTGTGCGGCTTGTGGGTTCTGGTTTGCAGGTGAATTATGGGGATGTGGCGATTGCTGCTAATGTGTCTGGGCTGCCGCAGTTGAATGCGGGAAGTGCGAATTTATGGGCTGCGGAAAATCTCACGTTAGCGGGCGCTAGGCTGCAAACTACGGGGGATTTGAGTTTGCTGGGTGGGGATGCGGTGCGGGTCAGGGACAGCGCCCAGAATCCTTTTTTGGCGCAGGCTGGGGGGAATTTATACATTCAGGGCGATCGCACTATTGATATTCTCACTCAAAATGCGATCGGCGGCTTATCTCTTCCCGCGCAATTCCAAAGTGGCGGCAATTTGAGTTTGGTTAGCAACGGCGTTATTTCGGGGGATTCCCACTTTGTTTCTGGTGGCAATTTTTCGATTCTCAGTTTGTCGGGAATGCCGGGAAACTTTGTCAGTTTATTTGACCCGATTATCAGTTCCGAAGGAGATGTTTTCTTTGGAGATTATACCGGAGTTTCCCTGAAAGTCGAGGCGAGGGGGAGCATTGTTGCCGAGGAAATTACAATTACGGGCCCCGATATTGCATTGGGTAGGGAAAATGTGAGTGGCGATCCAGATATTGCTATTTTAACCAGCAGTCCGGCCTTAATTCTGCGGGCTGGAGTGCAAAATCTGGCAAATTCTCCTAATGTTCCTAATTCTCCTACGGATACTCCGGGTGATAATGAACAACCTAATCCTTTAGGTGACGATGCAATATTTACTCCTGCGTCTCTTTTGTCGAATAATTTGATTTCTGTTGAAAATATTTCTGCCGGCGGGCCGGTGATTTTGTCAGCGCCGGGAAGTATCGCAACTAGAGATATTAATGGCGGTCAAATTAGTCTCGAAAGCAGGGAAGGGGCAGTGGTAGTTGGGGGCAGATTAACCTCTAGTTCGACAATTAATATTCAAGCTAATGACAATATTATATTGACAAGTGACGTTTCTCGTGCTGATATTAACGGCAATATTAGTCTGAATACTGTTCGAGGCAATATAGTAACAGGGTCGATCGATACTGGGACTTCTGGGGCGATCGCACTCACAGCTTTTGGCAATGTCAATTTTGGGACTTTGCAGGGATCTAATGTTAATGTTACCAGTAACTCCGGGGCCTTGGGGGTTTTGACGGATGCCAATACCATTGTGCCTAATACTACACCTGTCAATATCACAGCAACTGAGAATATCAATTTGACAGCTTTTAGGGATTTAACGGTAGGCAATCTCACCGCTGCGACTGTCAATGCTAGCAGTAGCAATGGGAGTGTTAATACGGGGGCGATCGCTACTTCTGGAGATGTCAGAATTATAGCGGCACAGGAGGCAATAAACACAGGGGCAATAACTGTTAATCCTGTCGCCACAAATCCAGTTAATCCCATTATCCCTACAGTCAATCTGGACGCCCAAACTAATATTAGCGTTGATTCCATCAATGCTCCGGCGGCTACGATTGCTTTGAGAGCAACTAGCAACTTAAATGCAGGGAGTTTGCTGGGGGGGTCAGTCGATCTCAATAGCGATCAGGGAAATATTGAAGTCGCCAATACTACATCTCTTGGGAATATTAATATAATAGGTTCGGGAAATGTAAATTCAGGGGATTTGCTGGGAACAAAAGTTAATGTAAATAGCACTTCTGGAATTATTGATATTGGCTCCGCTACAGCAACAGAAAATACTGTCAATTTAACAGCGCCGCTGGATGTAACTTCAGGAGATTTGCGGGGAGTAGGAGTTAATGTAACTAGCAATACGGGAAGTATTGATGTTGGCAATACAGACGCTACAACAGGAAATGTCAGTTTGACAACTTCTGGCAATGTAAATTCAGGAGATTTGCGGGGAGTTGAAGTTGATGTCACTGGCAGCAGGGGAACTGTCAGCACCGGCAATATCGATGCTTCGGGAATTGTGAGGATTTTAGCCGGAAACGAAATCAGCATTGGGCGAATAAATGTTAATCCGATTGGGTTTGATCGAACTCCGACAGTCACTCTTAATGCCCAAAATGATATCAGTGTTGCATCGATCAATGCTCCCGGTGGTAATGTTGAGATCGCAACTCCGGGTTTAGTTCGAGTGACGGGTACTTTTAACCAAAACGCCACCCCTGTTAGCGTCTCGACTCTTGGTGGCACTCAACCCGGTACAGTTACGATCCGCCACGGCGGCGGCGATGTCAATCCGCCAATACCTTTTGCAGTGGGAGATGCGACGACTAACGGTACTGCTGGGGCGATCGCCAGCAATGCTTTAGGTACGATTACTCAAGGGCGATCGTTCATAAATTCTTACACTCAAGGCAATAGTGCGATCGTCACTACCAATCAACCCACCATCAACGAGCCACCGACTCCACCGACTCCACCGACTCCACCGACTCCACCGACTCCACCGACTCCACCGACTCCACCGACTCCACCGACTCCACC
>NZ_JAUBOY010000038.1:28399-76837 GCF_036700465.1 Microcoleus sp. T3_A4
CCACCGACTCCACCGACTCCACCGACTCCACCGACTCCACCGACTCCACCGACTCCACCGACTCCACCGACTCCACCTAATCGCAATAACTCAAATTCCCCCCCAATATTAGCAAGGGATAGATTCCCATTAGATAGAGGGCGATTGCTTTTCCCCGATCGCAACCAACCCTTTAGTCGCGAACAGCGGCAGAACCAAAACAGAATATCGCGAGATATAGGAAAACCCGGAGAAAGGATGCCGCCCGAAAGAATGCAATCTCCCAGAGGACTGAGAAATTTTATCAATTCAAATATCAGAGATTCAGTTATTCAGTCAGCATTTCGCGGCGACATCGGCAGGAATTTGGAAACCGGCAAAATATCGGAAGCTTTGTCTCTGCTGGACAAATCTTTCAGCCAAGAATTCGGGGAATATTTAGGCATCAACATCAGCGACGAGTTGGTATCCCCAGAGGAAATTCAAAAAAAGTTAGCATCGGTAGGCGCACAAACCGGCACGAAACCCAGCTTAATTTATCTGTTCTCGCAGCCCGAAGAATTAAATTTAATGCTGATCACTTCTTGCGGTGAAGTGGTTCACAAAAGTGTACCGTCAGCGAACCGGGAAGAACTGCTGAAAGTTGTAAATGAGTTCAGGGGTGAGATTACCAAACCGGGGGTGCGGGCTACTACGAGTTATCTACCATCTGCCCAACAGCTTTATAAGTGGATGATTGCGCCTTTAGAGGACAGTTTGACAAAGTGTGAAACGGATACTATTTCTTTTGTTGTCGATCGAGGTTTGAGAGGTATGCCCTTTGCTGCTTTGCACGACGGACAGCAGTTTTTGGTGGAAAAGTATAATCTCAGCCTGATGCCCAGCATTAATTTAACAGATACTCGCTACGTCGATCTCAGAAATTCTCAAGTTTTAGCAATGGGTGCCTCGGAATTTTCCGAGTTGAATCCTTTGCCTGCGGTTCCTGCTGAAATAGCGGCTATTTCTAGAGAGTGGCCGGGAGTTAGTTTTCTCAATGAGGGTTTCACTTTGGAGAATTTGAAGCAACAGCATCAAAGCCGACCTTTTGGGGTTATTCACTTAGCTACTCACGGCGAATTTCGACCTGGAACACCAAATAATTCTTTTATTCAGTTATGGAATAGTCGGCTACGACTGGATCAATTGCGGGATTTGAGATTGAATGATCCGCAGGTGAATATGTTAGTTTTAAGTGCTTGTCGGACTGCGGTGGGAGATGCACAAGCGGAGTTGGGTTTTGGGGGGTTGGCGCTGCAAGCGGGAGTGCAAACGGCTTTGGGAAGTTTGTGGTACGTGAGTGATGAAGGTACTTTGGGATTGATGAGTGAGTTTTACCAGCAGTTGAAGACGGCGCGAATTAAGGGGGCGGCGCTGCGACAAGCGCAAATTGCGATGTTGCGGGGAGATGTGCGTTTGGAGGGTGGCCGATTGCGCGGTTCGAGTCGGGGTGAGGGGGTGGAGTTGCCGGCTTCGCTGCAAGGGTTTGCCGATTTAAAGTTGTCGCATCCTTATTATTGGTCGGCTTTTGTGATGATTGGGAGTCCTTGGTGAGTAGTGATTAGTGATTAGTGATTTGTTATTGGTTGGATATCAATCAATACGGTTCAGTTAATGTTTTTTCGTCATTGCAAGCGCATAGCGAAGAAATCGCAGTATCTGTTTTTCACAGGGTTTTGTCTCCCTGAGTGTCTTATCTGAACCGTATTGGAATATGTAGAACGCGAGGTTTCTCCTCACTTTCCTTTTTTGTCGCCATCTGGGATTATGGGATTTTTGGAAAGGCAAAAATATGTGGGGGAAACGTCGATAATTCGAGGGTTTAGGCAGTGGGTGAGGAGTCAAATTCAGTCAGGGGAATGAAATGGCGATTCTCTACGGGATAGATCCCCTTCACGCTCTTTTTTTAGCCGATCGATCGCACAGGCGAGACGCCCGTGCCACGAAAAAAAACGCCTATATATCACAGTTAATCGACATCTAAATGCAGTTTGAGAGCAGCATTTACCAACTGCATGATTTCCTCACTTAAACTTCCCACTGCATCGCTGCTAATTCGCTGTTTAGAAATTGTCCGTACTTGCTGTGCTTGTACTTTAGAAGGTTTGGATAAACCGCTATCCTCTGGATTTAGCAACACCTCGAAAGGGTAGACGCGGGTTACATTAGAGGTAATTGGTAGAATTGTAACTGTATTGGCGGCACGGTTATTAGCGTCATTGCTCACCACCAATACGGGACGGCGTTTATCTATCTCAGAACCAACCGTACGGCTTAGATTAGCGTAGTAAATTTCACCACGTTTCATCTGTTAATCCATCGGCAACTGTTATATCCCAAGCGGAGTCTACTTCACTGGATGCTTGTCGGTAAGCAGATTCTAGTTCTTGATTCCGCAGCAATTCCAAAGCGACTTCTATTACTTGGGATGGCGATTTGCATCCTTTAGCAATTTTGTAGCTTTCAATAAACTGTAGTAGCGATTGTGATAGGGAAATTGATATTTTTTCAGATTGCATTATCTTAGCAATTGGTAATTACAAAGATTTTTATTTAATTATAGCACAAGTAGTAAACTAGAGTAAATTATACTATTATAGGGCGATTCCCTACGGGATAGCTCCGCTTCACGCTCTTTTTTGAATCGATACCATCGCACAGGCCGGACGCCCGTGCGTGGGCACAAGACTTTCCCAATCTGGCGGTTGAATAAGTTGCTTTTGAGGAGTCACATACCTGACTGCGATCTCCTCAAAAAGTAATGATTGAAGGGGTTTGGAAACTTTCGGAGATGTCTAATGAACTATGGTCTCGTTAACGCTCGTTTGAAATGATCGTTACCAACAGGGAGATCGGGTAAATCTCCCACACCCATAATCTGAAGTCCATTAGCAGCAGTTAAAGGCACAGAAGTTCCCCGTGCACAATTGGAGCTACGTCGTCCTTCTAAATGAATGTGGGCATAATTCTTACCCCCTGGTGCGTAAGCAAGGGTTGTACCTAGGAGTTGACCTGCGCTCACTCTTTGACCATTAGCAACACTACGATTTATATGACCAATCAAAAGACTACGATTTTGGTCAATAGATAAGCAAACTAAATCTGATCCCAGATAAGAAACTGTCCCAGATGCAGGAGATAAAACTTGTTTATTTGCCGATTTATTGATGTTGTAGTCGTAGGCAACACAACCACTTGTACCAAAGTCTTGATTTGATACAGTCAAATCTAAACCATAAATACTGCCAGTGTTACTGTTATGACTTACTGTGCTGTTTTGATAGCCTTGACAAACATACCAAGTTTGACCTCGACCAAAAGGTAAATCAATGTTACCGCTTACACTACTAGCACTGCTTCTCCAACGCTGATTCGCATTATTAGCATTGCACGTAATTAGATGAACCCTGCCAGTATTAGTACGAGTAGGAGAATCAACACAGAAGTTAGTTCCATTGCGGCGGATTAAAAACTCCCCACTAGGAAGACTCAGTAAATTCCAGTTTTGATCGGGATCGGAAGCGTTGCAAGGCCAAACATTTATTTCTTTGCTTTGGGAGGGCAAATAAGCATTTAAGCACTTTCCTGTAGAACGGTGACGTAACAGTGTTCCCCATTTACCCGGTAAACGATCAAATTGTTGGTCAGGATCGTTCAAATTATGCTGATAAAGAGACATCCGAGGATTACCGTGAATTAACCGGAAATTATTATTTGTATTCAGTGCATATCCACCATTTACCTGAAAAGTTTCCCATGCTTGAGCCGCTTGTGCTGTAGCTACTAAAGAAACACTAGCAATGGCGAGCGCAGCCATTTTTTGAACTTTATTGAAATTCATTGTCAGACTCCCCTTGAGATGAGTGATTTAGATTAATTACGTTCAGGAATATTCCAGCCGATTTTTTTGGCAGTATCAGAGCTGAAACAAGCCGTCTCGCCAGCTTTCTCCCGGCAAACTTGGCTATTCAACCAATAAGGTTGACTCCATTTATCCCATTTAATGTTGGCAGTAGCATTAATTATTTTTGGTCTGTTTTCTGATTCTGAATCAACAGAGTCTAAGTCCCCACCTCCTGCTTGTGCTTTTGTCCCTAAAAATAATAGGGTCAATTGTAAAGCGATTAGAAAAGTTAATCGCCAGAAAAAAACTCCTGATTTTGACATTGGGTTTAGCGATTTTTTGATTAGCTAGGGAAACATTGATGCTGAAGTATAAATTACTAACTTAGAACTTTGACTCAGGCGAACAGTCAACTCCTTATTTAGCTATAGAAAAATGAATTTACCTAAGAATGCGATCGCTCTTCGCTATTTCCTTGCTTCTTCCACAATTTGCTTCCCACATTTCTAATATCTCAGATACAAATTGGCTTAGCGGCTCAGTTTGGCTCATCTTTTTAGCTCAGTTTGACTCACTAAATGGCTCACTGCTTTTTTTACTGAACCAAACTGAGCTAAAATTTGGATTGGGAAACCGTTGCGGGTAATGGTTAGTATGGCTAATACGCTGAGAGCATCACAACAGGGGCTAGACAAGGTTGAGAAAGCTCTAGACGGAAAGGGCTGGAAGAGAAACAGTATCAGGTGGCAGCAGGCTGCCGATACTTCTGAAGCGACACTGAAGCGGTTTTGGAGGAAAACACCTATTAAACGACTGTGCTTTATCAGAATTTGTAAGGCTGTGGGTGTTAACTGGGAAGAAGTTGCTGAACTCAGCGAAATTAAGGAAACCGAGTTACCTGTGGTGTTCACTGCAAAGGCAACTCCTTCTATACCCAACCTGAATTTTGTGGGACGGGAAGGGGCGATCGCCACTAACAATCGCGGCTTTAACTGCTATATGAATGGTGACTTAACTCAAGCAAACACACAGTTCGAGTTAGCTATTAAAATCAACCCAGATAATGCCGCCAGTTACTACAATCAGGCATGGAGTTATGAACAAGTAGGAGATTTTGACCGCGCCATAGAATTCTATCGTCAGGCCGCGTTGCATGGTTTGGCGGCGGCTTACTGTAACTTGGCTCGCTTACACATCATTGAAGAGAAAAATTATGACTTGGCTGTTGATATCTGTCAGCGAGGTTTAACATTGGTAGAAGAAAACACCGTTGAAACTGACAAAATTGTAAAAGCAGCCTTGTTTATTTACCTCGCTTGGGCTTGGATAGATCGAGGACGCGATGAAGAAGCTTTAGAAAGGCTACAAGAAGCCATAAAATTAGAAGGCGAGCGTGCTTTGACTCATGCTCTCAAGGCACAAGCCCTAGACAATCTGGGACAAAGTACAGAGGCTTTAGAAGCGTGGAAAAATTACATTGACAAGTATCCTAAGTGTAATTGCCGAGACAAAGAGGTTTGGATGGGGAAGGCACGACAACGCATCAAGGAATCATCTTAAACATTTCCCGCCAATGGTAATCTGGATTAATTAGGACTTAGGCAGAAATCTCCCCAACCCTCCATCCCGCCTAGCGACCCAAAACACAAGGGGGAATCTTAAAAGCCCGCTTTTTAAGGGGGTTGGGGGATCTATTAATTAAGGACAGTGATATTTGTTGCCATTCTTGTCTATGCAAGTGTTTTGGGCTACGCTATTCTTCAACACAGTCTCAGTTTTAGCTGTTGGGGTAATTGAGGTACTCGCAACTGCCGCCAATGCCAAAGTCGAAGGCGCGATCGCCGACATTAGTATGAATAATGGGCAAATCAAAATTTTGCAATTCATTCTCGTGTCTCCTAGTCAAGTTTTTGAGTAGGGAACAAACGAGTTAGCGCTAACTGCTGTCTCCATAATTCCAGCATGAGGCAGACATAAAGGCTTTCCGGGTCACATCTCGGTCATTATTTGGTCATTTTGGCTACTAGATAAGTGAACCAGAACAGAACAAAGAAAAAACCTTAGTAGAAAAATTTTTATGGCTGTGACTCTAAGAGCTTCTGACAAGGGGTTAAAAATGATCGATCGGCTTAGGATTAGAAAAGGCTGGTCAAGAAGAGAAAAGACTTGGTATGAGTTGGCATATACTTCAGAATCAACCTTAAGGAGGTTTTGGAAAAAACAGCCGATTTCCCATGAAAATTTTGTAAAAATTTGTACAGTTATAGAGGCAAACTGGCAAGAAATTTTTGATGATAGTCCTATCCCCGTAGGGACACGGCATTGCCGTGTCCCTACCTCTGCTCACCCCTTTGCACTGCCAGAAAAAATCGCACCAGTCAGGAATTGGGTAGGGCGATCGCGTGAAATCGACACCCTCAAATCCCAGATCCTTGAGCCCGAAACTAGAACCATTACCATCACCGCGGTTTGTCTCGTTGGTTTAGCTGGGATTGGCAAAACCACTCTCGCCAGTAAGCTAATCCGCGAACTACAAACGGAAAACGCCCCTTTTGCCGTTGCTGCTTGGGAAATTTTGAAATCTGCCACTGGCAGAGCCCCTCGATTTAATAACATTATTGATTCCTTATTGCTCACTATTTCCAATGGCGAAATTACACCCACCGTCACTATCCTTGATGACCATCACCAAAAAACCGATCGCTTGGTAAAGTTGTTAAAACAAAAACCCTGTATCGTAGTTCTGGATAACGTTGAGACAGTATTACAAACTGGTAAAGCAAAACGAGCAGGATATTTTGCTGATGAGTGTACAGAGTATGCTTGGCTATTCCAACAAATAGCAGAAACACAGCATCAAAGTAAGGTGATGTTCACCAGTCGCGAAACCTTAGCCGCACTGTCAGGAAAAGAAACCAAAACACTACCTTTAGGTGGATTGGATCGACAAGCTGCCATTCAATTACTGGAATCTTTTAATTTGATTGCAAGCCCCGAAGAATTAGCAGAATTAGCAAACCGCTATGACGGACATCCCAAAGCACTAGAAATTGTTGCTGCCTTAATTTTGAATGAGGCTGAATACCACGGAAGTGTCGGAAAATTTTTACAAGATGTCAACTGGTTACTTGTAAATAGTTTAGACGAACTCATTGACCAAGTAATTCAGCGTCTTAGTGATGAAGAATTGATGTGTCTGAGCCAAATATCTGTCTATGAAACACCTGAATATCCCCTGTCAGTTGAGGGAATTGCTGCTCAAATGTCTGAAATGAGCAAACGTGATGTCAAAGAAAACGTCATTGAGGCATTGAAACGTCGGCAACTGTTGGACTATAACCAAAATTATGAATCTTACCAAATGCACCCCTTGGTAGAAGAAAAAGCCTCTCAACTACTTAATCCTGAGTTAGCCGTTATTGCTCACCGTAAAGCCTACCGCCATTTTCTTAGAATTGTTAAACCGGAAGCTGAATGGAAGGAATTTAATGATGTTAAGCCTTTGCTGAGAGCGCACTATCATGCTTGTCAGGCAAAAGATTGGGATGAAGCAGCACAGGTTATTTCAGGTGCAACAGACTATCTATTCCAAAATGGTTATTACGATCAAATAATTGACTGCTACACGAAGTTAATACCTAAAAATTGGGATCTCGCAGGGCAATTAGTAACCTTCTGTTCCGATCATTGCCAAATTTTATTGGGCTTAGGAAATGCCTATAGTGCTATAAGTCAATGGAAACTAGCACGAGAATGTTACGAAAAATGTTTGTCTATATCTCGAAAGAATAGTTATCTAAAAATAGAGGCAGAAACTCTTTGTTACATGGCACTGGCCCTGGAGGGTGGCAATAATTTACTGGCTACTAAATATCTACAAGAGTCTATAGTAATTGCTACTGAGATTGGAGAAAATCAGATTAAATGCAAAGCATTAGAATATTTAGGTGTTGTTTCTTTTGGTCTGGGAGATTATCAGACATCCCTTAAGTCTCATCAGCAAGCTTTAGAAATAGCTCGTCAAATTAAATTAGAAACAAGTGTGGGAATTGCTCTGGGAAATTTAGGGTGCTTCTATGAAGCTTTAGGAGAATACGAGATGGCAAAAGAATATATGGATCAATACTTAGAAATTGCTATCAAGAGTGGCGATCCAAAACGAAAGGCTTATGCTCTAGGAGGGTTAGCTAGTCTTTACAATAAAATAGGGGACTATCAAAGTTCTATAGATTACCAAGTAAAAGGGCTAGAACTTTGTCGAGAGATTGAAGATAAACACGCCGAAAGTCACGCGGTTCTAAATTTAGGTATTGCCTACAGAGGATTAGGAAAAGATGAGGGTTCAATACATTTACTTCAGCAGTGTGTAGAACTTTGCCGTGCAATTAAAAATCAGAGTGATGGAGATGCTTTGTATGAGTTAGGAATAACTTATGGGAAATTAGGGAAGTTTGAAGAATCTTTTGAGAATTTTCAAGCTGGGTTGATAGTGTTTGAGCAAAAAGACGCTCATGCTGATAAAGCAAAGGCATTATTCGCCTTAGCAAAAACCAGTTTGCTCATCAAGACAGTTCCTTTAGAAACTATCCAAGATTACAGCGCTCGCGCAGAAAACATTTGTCTCGATCTCAAGCTGCCACTATTAACAGAAGTAGAAAAACTCAAAGCAAATTTACAGGAAAATCGCGACTAAATATATCAGCAACTAGATGTACCTACTCCACCAAAGCTTGCCGCTGAGCCTCCAACAATTCCTGAATCCCAGTTTCTGCAACATCCAAAATTTGATTCAACTGACTCCGGCTGAAACTTCCATCTTCCGCAGTTCCCTGAATTTCGATGATATTCAAATCTCCATTCATTACCACATTACAATCAATTTCAGCCGCCACATCTTCAAGATAATTCAAATCTAAAAACGGCTCGCCTTCCAAAAGCCCCACAGACACGGCCGCCACTTGACGAATAATGGGCGATCGCACTAAATCACCTTTTTGCACCAACTTATTCAAAGCATCAGCCACAGCCACAAACCCGCCAGTAATTGAAGTCGTGCGAGTCCCCGCATCCGCTTGCAAAACATCCGCATCGACAAGTATTGTGCGTTCTCCCAATAGTTGCATATCCAAGCACGATCGCAAACTGCGCCCAATCAACCGCTGAATCTCTTGAGTCCGTCCCGATAACTTCATAAATTCCCGCTCTTGTCGCTGCGGTGTCGATCCCGGCAACATTCGGTATTCCGCTGTCAGCCAACCTTGTCCGGTATTCTCCAGAAATCGGGGCACTCCCGGCTTGATTGTAACGCTGCAAAGTACCTGAGTATCGCCACTTTTCGCGAGTACGGAACCGCTAGCAAATTTAGTAAACTGTCGATCGAAACTAATCGGACGAATTTGATTTGGTTGTCTGCCATCTGGACGTTGAAAAGACATAATATTTAGGTAATTGGTAATGGGTAATTGGGTATTAAAAATTTAAAATTGGTGATTAATCTTGCCGCTTTTTTTGATTCGGTAAATATGCAGTCATTCAATCTAAAATCTAAAATCTAAAATCTAAAATTTTATGCCGATTTGCCCTTAGCCTCGATTAATTTGAGAATATCCTGCTGGACTTGTTCTGGGGATTGATCGCCATCCACAGTTAACAGTTTGTTGCGGTATTCGTAATACTCTAAAAGAGGAATAGTGCGTTCGTGGAACAAATCGAGGCGACGCTGTAAAATTTCAGGGTGGTCATCCGATCGATCGCGCTCGATCGACCTGCTCAGCAAAACCTCGATCGGCACTTTCAACAAAATCGCCCAATCTAGCTGCTGAGCCAAATCGTCCAGCAAAAAATCCAATTCCTCAGCTTGAAAAGCAGTTCGCGGATATCCCTCCAACACCCAGCCATTAAAGACATCCCACAGCAGCAGTCGGCGGCGAAAGAATTCAATCATAGTTGCGTCGGGAACTAATTCCCCCCTTTCGACATAAGACGCCGCCAGCTTTCCTAAATCTGTGTCTTCTGCGATCGCCTCCCGTAGAATGTCCCCTACAGCCAGCAAAGGAAGGTTCAAATTGCTGCACAGTAGTTCAGCCTGAGTTCCTTTTCCCGCTCCTGGCCCTCCCAGAATCACCACTCTCAAAGTCCCTGCTCCTAGTGCCGCGACATTCAAATTTTACGCGATGTGTGTACTTTTTCTTCACAGTCCTGGACTTCCCACGACTCTCATCGCCTTGCTTTTTCACCCTCTAACTATCTAACTAGGGCGATCCTCGCCGTATTTTGGTAAAAAAACCGATTCTGCGTAAGTGCTAATTGAGTTCAAAAATCGAACAAACGACTGCGAATGCCACTGTCACTAGCTTTTGACAACTTGTATATCTAGTGTTCGATCCGATGTGCACTCGGCCCCGTACACTATATATTGTCAAGCAGGCTTCAGCCGCGTCAAGGTCGGAGCTGCACTCAAGACTTAGTTGCTGATTAAATATTGCCCTATGGTTGCTCAGTTACAAACCCCTAAACTCAATTTAACCCACAGCTTGCCCTACACAGTTCAAGGGCTGGTGCAAGTTTTTACAGGCCCGCACCGCTGCTTTTTTACCAGTGTCATGGCTCAGGCCCTCAGAATTGCAGGACAGGGAGCTCCCGTGCTGGCAGTGCAGTTCCTCAAAGGGGGAATCAATCAAGGGCATCAGCATCCGGTGCGGCTGGGGCAACATTTAGATTGGGTGCGCTGCGATTTGTCACGCTGCATTGATAATGCCGATTTAGATGAGCTGGAGACGCGATCGATCCAACAATTGTGGCAGTATGTTCAAAATGCAGTGCGCGAAGGTCGTTATTCCTTAGTTATTCTCGATGAATTGAGTTTAGCGGTTAATTTGGGATTGATTCCCGAAGCCGAAGTGGTGGCATTGATTGACAACAGGCCGCATCATTTGGATATGATTTTTACCGGGCCATCCATGCCCCAAAGAATTTTGGATCTTGCCGACCAAATTACTGAAATTCGCCGAAGTTAAGGACAATGATTCAAGTTGCGATCGCATTTTTAGCGGTCGCATTTTTTATGTAGAAAAACAGTATCTAAAAAAAGAGGCGATCGCTTAGCTCAAAGAGCGATCGCACGCCGATCAATTTACCAGCGACGTTACGATTGAACTACCGGATCGAATACAACACTCAATCGATCCGCCGGCACCATCCGCTTGAGAATTTTCAAGTGACCGTCTGCATCAGACCAACTGCGAAACTCACCCACAACCACCTTTTCCACATTTGGAAGCGAGCGAACTATAGTCCACGGCTTGAGACGTTTTTCTTGCAACATACTAAATAAATCTCCTTGGTAAATTGGAGCCAAAGCCAGTCCCCATGGTTGGCCACGGTCGAGGACTGGCTTTTGACTTTGCAAACTTGACCTTCTCTAAGAACATAGCACAAAAAAAAGGGTTTGTGATTATATCTTATTTTCCCCTTTTTTTAGAGCTAATTTCTACATAACAAATGATTAAACTCAAAACTTGTTAACTCTTTAATTCGCAACTCAAAACTATTTCATGACTAACACTTCGACTTCGCTTGGGGTGCAGCCTAACTAATAAATTTTGCCTTCTACCTTCTACCTTCCTTCTACAAATCCCGCCGCGACAGCAGAAACCAGATCCCACCCAAACCCAAAACACCGCACAAAACCCCGCCTTCCCACCCAAAAACAGTCCCCCCCGGCAAATGTCCAGGCTTTGCTTTAGAAGTAAAATTCAGCTCCGAATAGTATACCCACTGGCTGTTAACCCGCCAGCCCACGCGATCGCCAAACTTCTCCCAAACTGTAGCATCATAAACACCAGGCTTTCCCCCCAACTTGAGCCACAAACCCTTTTGCACAGAAAAACCGAATCTGCGGTGACTGTGCCGCACCCAAAGTTGATCGATAGTCTGCAAATCCTTAGCTGGAAACTTCCTAATATCTTCCTCGCTCAAATAACCCCGTGAATTTTGCTGCATCACCTCCAGCATTTTCGCAGAAGTTTCCTCATCAGCCCCCCGCCAATTTTTAGCAGCCAGCAGCCTTGCCAAGTGAGAATAATCAATACCTTTTTCCGACTCTAAATTCACAGAAATTAGCGGAGTCTCAGTCACAGGTTGAGTAGGAACCGAAGGACTAACAACAGTTGCCTGCTGCGACTTTTCGATCACGGGAACAACAACAACAGGAGGTTTTAAAGCATCCAAAACTTCCACAGCCGATTTGTAGCGATCTTTAACATATTCCTGAATCAACTTATCCAAAACCTGACCTAAATCCTCGCTAATTTGTGTTCCTTTTGGCAAAGCCTCCCTCCAAAGCCATCGGCCTTCAAGCGGATCGTAAAGGTCATCGTGAATGTCCCCGTAGATATCCAGATAAGGCATAACAGAAGTCAGCAAGCGAATGCAAGTCACCCCCAAACTATAAAGGTCGCTAGCAGGCACAGCCCTACCGTGACGCTGTTCTAGAGCCGCGTAGCCAGGAGTTCCCAACTTAGTTCCTGTTTTGGTCGGAGCAGCAGCTACTACCTGTTTGGAAACCCCAAAATCTATCAGCACTAACTTACGATCGCGAGATCGGCGGATCACATTCTCAGGCTTAATATCACGGTGAATTACATTTCGGTCGTGAACAAATTTCAATAAAGGCAACAAATCTAACAGCAGTTCGCAAGTTTTGATTTCGCTATAAGCACCGTACTTATCTAACTCATCCTTTAAATTATTGCCATCAATAAACTCTTGGACTAAATACAAGCGCCCATCTTCCTCAAAATAAGAAATTAACTGAGGAATTTGCGGGTGCTTCAGTTCGTATAACCGCCTTGCCTCTTGTTCAAACAGTCGAACATATTTTTTAAAATGACCGGGCTTCCGCTGAAACTCTTGAGGGGGTGACAACTGTTTGATCACGCACAATTCCTCAAACTTTCCATGATTAACAGCTCGGAAAGTCCTGCCAAATCCCCCGTCGCGCAGCGGTTCAGTTGCTGCATAAAGGTCTTTTAGCAGCAGCTTTGAACCACAATTAAGACAATACTTTGTGCCTGGTGGGTTCTGACGCTTGTCTCTTGGGCAATCGAGATTAAGGCAGTATGTCATATATTAAAAAAATGCGAACAAAATTATACTCAGGGTTTTATATTATTCAAGAGTCCGATCGCGAGCTGGTTTTTGTAGAGGCGAAACCTCGAACCTTACGGAGGCGGCAGCCACCCTCGCGATCAGAGGGGGCGCTCTCACCAGACTGCCCCTGAGCAAGTATAACTCTCTTGAGGGTTTGACCTCAAACTCGAAGTCCTCATCTAACCTGAGACTCCGCTGCGTGCAATACATTTGATTTAGCGGTCAAAGAGCCACCAGATCAAACAGAAATAGTAATTTATTACCAGCCCTGTGAGTTCTGCAACGCAAAAAAACTGCGGATTCTGCCTGAGATATAATTTTATTGCCAGAGAGAAGCACACTAACGGGAGCCACAGCTTCCGTCAACTTCGATCTGCTTTAATATTTTAGCAGCATAAATTATTACCTAACCAGGCGGAATCAACAATCCAAAAACCCCCAACAAACGCACGTTAAAATAAAGACTAGCTTCCGCGATCGTAATCCGAGCGCGACCAGACACTTAGCCAGTTTTCCCTGTTTCCTTTTTCAGCTATTACCAGTTACATCTATTTCCATAGGTCTACTTAATTAGGAATCGCCAGTGACACCAAAACTACAGCCCTCTCCCAATCCAAACTCCCGCATAAAATCACCAAAAGTCCCCTGGTTCGAGCGGTTCATGGCACTGGTTGCCCTAGGAAATTTAAGCCTAGTATTATTTGACATATCTTACGTCCCCGGGCGAGATTTCTACCTCCGGCAACTGCCAGTTTTAACTCAAGTATACGACCCATTTAAAGGAATTAAACCCCACCGAGACACCCAGCAATATCTGGAAACCTTAGAAGAATTAAAAATTCAAGTAGTGCAAACAGGGTTGCCCTCTCCCCAAGTAGCAGCCAAATTGCAGGAAATAAACAATCTGAGCGCGAAAATGATCGACGAAGATCCCTTTCGAGTAGCATCAAAAAGTGGCACCCTAGAAAAAATAAAAGACCGGATGCGCGATCGCGTCCCGAATCCACAAGACTCCGCTAAACAATCATTCCAAAGATTTTGGAGCCAAGACTATTTAAACAAACAAGACTGGCAAAAAGAAATCCAGTGGTTTGACTCCAAAATCAAGCCATTAATCGCCACCAACTATTACCGCGCGATCGGAGACAACGGCGAATTCACCGATAACTTCTGGCTAATCGACCTGCCATTCATTGCCATATTCGCGATCGAATTTCTAGCCCGTACCTACTTGATCAGCCGCCGCCACCGCAGCGTCACTTGGCGATCGGCCATGCTCTGGCGATGGTACGACATCTTCCTGCTGCTCCCATTCTGGCGCCTGTTGCGAGTATTACCCGTCACAATTCGCATCCACCAAGCCAAAATGCCGGATCTCCAACCCATACGCACCCAAATCAGCCGAGGTTTCGTCGCCAACTTCGCCCAAGAATTGACCGAAGTTGTAGTAATTCAACTCATCAACCAGATGCAACAATCAGTTACCACAGGCGAACTCGCTCGTCAACTCTTTAAATCCCCAAAACAGCGCTATCTAGACATCAACAATATCAATGAAATAGAAGCGATCGCCACCCATCTAGTCCAAATAACCGTCTACAAAGTGCTCCCCCAACTCCAGCCAGACCTAGAAGCCCTCCTCCGGTACAATATTGAAAGCTTCCTCAAACAATCTCCCCTCTATCAAGGATGGAAGCAAGTACCCGGCCTGGGAAACCTGCCCGAACAGCTAGCACAGCAATTAGTTGCAGAACTCTCAAAATTAGCCACCCTCGGCCCCCAAGATGCCTACGAAGCCTTCAAAATCGCCAGCGAAGACCCCATAAGCATCAAACTCTCCAGCCAGCTAGTGCAACATTTCGGGCAAGCTTTAGGAACCGAACTACAACAGCAGCAAACCTGGCAAGAAATACAACTGCTGCTGTGCGACTTTCTAGAAGAGTTCAAAATCAACTACATTCAGCGGTTGAGCGAAGAAGACTTCGAGAAAATTTTAGAACAAGCCAAAGAACTGCAACGGATCGCCCCGCGTTAGGGCAAGTCTCCACCGCTTTACTGATTTTTTTCTTCCCCAATTAGCAATTAGCAATTACCCTGCTGTAACTCCTGCACATGAAACTTGCTGGAATTGTAAAGTTTCATGTGCGATCGGCATTCTCTACCAGAGTCATCTGCAGGGTTGTGCATCACATCTTCAGCGCGGTAGTGAGTTAGACCGCCGTTAGGGTTCTCACCGGGCTGGGGTGTCATGTTTTTAGCGAGAAAGGTCAATTTTTTTAGACGTATATTATATCAATTTATATGTAAGTTTGATGAGATTCTACTTTTTAGAGACCCTCTGTAAAGTAAAGTTAAAAACTACTACACATAGCTCTAAACCAAGTAATCTATTAGATATGATTGCTAACTGGTTTCCTAAAGGCTAAAATAATTTACCAATTCTATAAAAAAATAAGGCGCGTCAGTATCTTTAGTCCGATATTATTATACCCCTGGCATAAAAAATACGTAAGTAGCCCTTCTTGTTTAAGCAAGTTACTGTCTCAAACTTTTCACTAACTATTATAGATTGCTTTTCAATATATATTTGCTCAGCCTCATTTCACTCTTCTCCCCTGAGATTTTTTAGCCAACTCGTTACCCCAGGAGTAACACCAATCAATGTCACAGACCTCTGCAACCACTTTCCTGTCAAACCGTTTTAAAAAAAAGGTGTCCCTGCGCCTAATTTTAGTATTCCCATTCGTTCTGCAAATATTTGTCGCCGTCGGGCTGACAGGCTGGCTATCCTTACGCAACGGGCAAAAAGCAGTCAACGAAGTGGCCAGCCAGTTGCGGAGTGAAATTACGGCCCGCATCCAGCAGCAGCTCAACACATACCTAGACACAGCCCCTCGCGTCAATCAACTAAATGCCAATGCCCTTCGACTAGGGTACTTAAATCCCGACGAATTGGAGAGTACGGAGCGCTATTTGTGGGAGCAAATTCAAGTCTTTCCTTCTCTGCCCAATATGGGTTTTGCTAGTAAAACTGGAGAATTCATTGCCATTGAACGCCAAGAGAATGGCAAAGTAGTTTTTAAAATAGCAGACAAAGAGCATCGGAATGAACTTCATATTTATGAATCTGATAGCAAAGGCAATCAAACGAAGCTCTTAACAGTCTCCCGCAACTACAATATACTCAGCCGTTCATGGTATAAAGACAGTGTACGCTTAGGCAAGCCCACATGGAGCGAAATTTTTTCGCTTATAGGTCAGAAAACACTCTCGCTTCCTACCGGACATCCAGTTTATGACGAAAGTGGCGAGCTGCGCGGGGTATTCGTTGCTAATTTTCTGATTTCTTTCCTCAGTGACTTCCTGCACAGCTTAAACATCGGTCGTTCGGGACAGACATTCATTATGGAACGTTCGGGACTCCTAGTAGCCAGTTCAACTCTCAAAGAACCATTTATCACCAATAAAGACACGCTCGATCGCCTGAATGCTTTAGATAGCACAGATGATTTAATTCGGCTGACAACAGCGCATTTAAAAGAACGCTTTGGCGACCTCACTAAAATTAATAGCTCTCAGCAATTGGATTTTACGATCGCCGGTCAGCGGCAATTCCTCCAAGTTATGCCCTTTCAGGATAGCCGAGGATTGGACTGGCTGATCGTCGTCGTAGTTCCTGAAAGCGATTTCATGGATCAAATTAACGCCAATACCCAGACTACCATTTTGCTGTGTTTCGGAGCCTTGGCGCTAGCTACCGTTTTGGGAATCTTAACCGCACGCTGGATTACCAGCCCGATTCTCCATTTGAGCGCAGCTTCTAGAGCGATCGCCAGTGGCGACTTAGAGAAAAATGTGCAGGTAAAAGGCGTAGAAGAACTAGAAGTTCTGGGGCAGTCTTTCAACCTTATGGCACAACAGTTGCGCGAATCATTTGAGGCGCTAGCCAAGACCAATTCCGAGCTAGAAATCCGAGTAGAAGAACGCACCGCCCAACTCACGGAAGCCAAACAAATCGCTGATACTGCCAACCAAGCTAAAAGTGAATTTTTAGCGAATATGAGTCACGAATTGAGAACACCACTCAATGGAATTTTAGGATACGCTCAAATCCTAGAACGCTCAAAAACGATGGCTCCGAAGGAACTCCAAGGCATCAGTATTATTCACCAGTGTGGTTCCCACCTGCTAACCCTGATCAATGACATCTTAGACCTCGCTAAAATTGAAGCCCAGAAATTGGAACTGTACGCGAAAGATTTCCATTTTCCTTCCTTTTTGCAGGGAGTCGCAGAAATCTGCCGCATCCGAGCTGAACAAAAAGGAATTGCTTTTGTTTATCAACCCAGTTCTGACCTGCCTCCTGGCATCCACGCTGACGAAAAACGGTTGCGACAGGTACTCATTAACTTACTGAGCAATGCAATTAAGTTTACCGACGGTGGAGGGGTGACTTTTAAGATAGAACATCTGGAAAAGGGGACAGGGGAAAAGGTACAAAGCAATGACCAAAAGCCAGCCTCACCAATTCACAAAATTCGGTTTCAAATAGAAGATACTGGCGTTGGTATGACACCAGAACAATTAAAAAAAATATTTTTGCCTTTTGAACAGGTAGGAGAGAGCAAGCGTCAGGCGGAAGGAACCGGACTAGGTTTAACAATTAGCCAGAAAATTGTCGAAATGATGGGTAGTACCATTCAAGTAAAAAGTCAGTCACGAACAGGCAGTGTTTTTTGGCTAGATTTGGATTTACGGGAAGCGGCAGACTGGGCAAATACAGCCACGATTGCCAAGCAAAGAAAGCTGGTTGGGTACCAAGGTAGAAAGCAGAAAGTTTTGGTTGTGGATGACAAATGGGAAAACCTCTCGGTCATTGTCAATCTCCTGGAACCCATCGGCTTTGAAGTAACCGAAGCTAAAAACGGTCAAGAAGGTTTAGAAAAAATAGAAGAGTTTAAGTTTGATTTGATTATCACTGACTTAGTGATGCCAGTGTTAGATGGCTTTGAGATGATGCGCCGTATCCGAAACTTGTCACACTATAAAGACGTGGCAATCATTGCTTCATCTGCCAGTGTATTTGCTACCGACCAACATAAAAGTTTGGAGGGGGGAGCTAACGATTTTCTCGGTAAGCCAGTGCAGGCAGAAGAGCTATTTGAGATGTTGCAAAAGTATTTAAAACTTGAATGGATATATGACGAACAAAAAAATGAAAAAATTAGCACTATTCCCTTTTCCTCTGATCCTCAATTCCTTTCTGCATCGAAATCTGTAGTTGCTCCCCCGCCAGGAGAAATAGAACTTTTATTTGAACTGGCGATGAGAGGCAACGTGAAAGGAATTGTGAAGCGCAGCGAACACATAGAGAAATTGGATCAGAAATTTGTGTCCTTTGCTGTTGAGCTGCGCCAGTTAGCCCAAGGCTATCAGGTCAAAAAAATCAAAGAGTTTATTACATCCCACAGAATAGAAAAAGAATGAAGGCAGCAAATATGGAAACAAGTAGCATCTTAATCGTCGATGATAATCCTAGCAATCTGGACGTGCTTTCTGAAGCTTTAGCGGGTTCGGGATGGGAGATATTGGTAGCAACTGATGGCGAAACAGCCATCGAACAGGCTGAATATAGTCAACCTGATTTGATTCTGTTAGATGTGATGATGCCAGGAATTGACGGGTTTGAAACCTGTCATCGGCTGAAGGCAAGTCCGTTGACAACCGAAATTTCGGTAATTTTTATGACGGCTCTTTCGGACATAGGAGATAAGGTCAAAGGCTTTAATTTAGGGGCGGTGGATTACATTACTAAGCCTTTTGAGCAAAAGGAGGTGTTAGCTCGAGTCAATCTCCATTTAAAACTGCGTTCTCTTACTAAAATTCTTGCAGATCAAAATCTGCTTCTCAAACGGGAAATAGAAGACAGGCTCGCAGCAGAAGCAGCGTTACATCAGCTCGCGCAGGAGTTAGAAAAACGGGTGGAAGAACGAACGGCTGAACTTTCTCAAGCTTTGGATAATCTTAAAAAAGCTCAAGTGCAAATAGTTCAAAGTGAAAAGATGGCTTGCCTTGGTCAACTTGTAGCTGGGGTAGCTCACGAAATCAACAATCCAGTTAGTTTTATATCCAATAATATCCCTATTGCCAAGGAATATATTGCCGATTTGATCGGGATGACTCGGCTTTGCCAGCACAACGTTACTTCGACATCAGAATTTGAGGATAAGTCCCAGGAGATTGAGTTAGATTTTATTGTTGAAGATTTGCCAAAAATCATTGATTCAATGGCGGTCGGAACAGAGCGACTTTACAATCTTTCTATGTCACTGCGTAATTTCTCTCGGTTGGATACATCGGCACTAACGCCAGTTAATATTCATGATGGGCTAGATAGTACCCTGTTGATTTTAGGTCATCGATTGAAAGGTAAAGGTACTCGCCCAGCTATTAAGGTTATTAAAGAGTACGGCGAATTACCGCTGGTAGAGTGCTATCCTGGGCAAATCAATCAGGTGTTTATGAATGTATTAGCGAATGCAATTGATGCTTTAGAAGAGTCTACGATCAGTTGTCCGCTCTGCGGGGAAAAGCAACAGAGCAATGACAACCCACAGATTCGGATCTCCACTGAAATGCTTCAGGGCGACAGAGTTGTGATTCGGATTGCTGATAATGGGCTGGGGATAACGCCGGAGATAATGCAGCATTTATTTACGCCGATGTTTACTACAAAATCAGTGGGTAAAGGAACAGGTTTAGGCTTGTCTATTAGCCGTGAGATTGTAGAAGCAAAACATGGTGGTACGCTGACCTGCATTTCCTCGCCCGAATGGGGGGTAGAGTTTGTAATTGAGCTTCCTATTCAGCATTAGTAATGGGGATTTTTTATGGTGAATCTTAGTTGGGCTGTTTTGTCAATATACCGTTAATTTTGCGATCGCCCATGTCTAATCTACCAATCACCTTCACTGTTAAACTCTTGGCCGCCTATCAAGAAGCAGAGGGCTTGTCCGAAATGAAATTAGAATTTCCCAAAGAAACTCCAGTATCGCAAGTCCTAGAACGCCTGAGTGCTGCCCCCTGTTCTAGGAGCGATCGCACCGGCTTCGGTATCAACCAGGAATTTGCCCTCGCCCCACCCCACTCCAAAACGGTGATCGAGTCGTCCTTATTTCCCCTGTCAGCTCTCCCCTTCTGCCCTCGGACACTCCCCCGATGCCGATTCTGTTTGTCACCGGGCGGGCGATCGAGCTAAACTGAGAACTGAGGCCTCCCTTCGATCGGAAGAAGTCCTCAAACTTCTTGGAAGAAATTGTTTTACCTAGGAGTGGGTCAAGCCCACTTTTTTTGTTGCATTAGTCGCAGGAAAAGAGCTCAGGGCGTCTGACTTGCAAGTTGAGGACTGATTTAGTAGGGGTACCCCCCCGCTTGAGATCCCTGCTGGGATGTTGGGTAAGTCCCAAAGTTGAAGACGAAAGTCGCAGCCACCTAATCAAACCACCTCAAAGCCAAGCAATCTCAACACCAAATTTTTCCTTGCCCGTGTCCGAGTTTAGGAGTTTTAACTTAAGTATTCGATATGACTCATCCCCTAATCCCACAAATCATTGACTTAGCTACCCCCGTTGCGGAAACACTGGGATTGGAAGTAGTGGGAGCAGTGTTTCACACCAACCAAAATCCTCCCGTCTTGCGGGTAGACATCCGCAACCTCCAACAAGACACTGGTTTAGCCGACTGCGAGCGCATGAGTACAGCCCTCGATGCTGAGTTAGAGGCAGCCGACATCATACCCGATGCCTACGTGCTAGAAATTTCCAGTCCCGGAATATCCCGATTGCTCAGCAGCGATCGAGAATTTATTACCTTTAAAGGTTTCCCCGTGACAGCCAAAACCACCGAACCGGACTCGCGAATCAAAGAGTGGAAAGGACTACTCCTGGGCCGAGATGAAACAGCGGTTTATCTCAATCAAAAAGGGCGACAGGTTAAAATTCCCCGCCCTCAGATTGTCAAAGTTGAACTAGACGAAGGCAAGGAGATGTAAAGGGAAATTTTGAGTTTTGAGTTTTGAGTTTTGAGTTTTGAGATTGCCTCGCAGCAAGCTGAAAACGCTTGGCTGCGAGTTAATTTTTAACAATCATATCTGTAGCAGCGGGTTGAATAGGGACAACAAATAAATTGTTACAGCAACCATTTCCCCTAATCCTATTCAGGAACTCATCACTCCTCTGTCATCACTTCTACTTGAAAATTTCCCAGTACCAATTACCGATTACCAGTTACTTATTACCACAGCAAAAAAGGAGTGTTTTATATGTCAATGGTTCCCCTGCCCGGACTCAAAGAAATGGTCGAAGGTATTAGCAAAGAACGCAATTTACCCAAACACGCCGTCCAAGCAGCCTTGCGAGAAGCCCTGCTCAAAGGATACGAACGCTACCGCCGTACCCAAAAACTCGATCACTTCAGCGAAGAATACTTCGACAACTTTGATGTAGAACTCGACGCCGAACAAGAAGGTTTCCGCGTTTTAGCCAACAAAACTATTGTCGAAGAAGTCATCAATCCCGATCACGAAATCTCACTTTCCGAAGTGCAAGAAGTAGCCACGGAAGCTCAGCCTGGGAGCATCGTGCTCGTAGACGTAACACCCAATCAAAAAGAATTTGGTCGCATGGCGGCGATCCAAACCAAACAAGTTCTCGCTCAAAAACTGCGCGACCAACAGCGCAAAATGATTCAAGAAGAGTTTAAAGATTTAGAAGAAACAGTTCTTCAAGCTAGAGTGCTCAGGTTTGAGAGGCAGTCGGTAATTTTAGCAGTTACCAGCAGCTTCGGTCAGCCAGAAGTAGATGCCGAACTCCCTAAGCGCGAACAGTTGCCCAACGACAATTACCGGGCAAACGCTACATTCAAGGTTTATCTCAAAAAAGTAGGCGAAGGCTCTACTAGAGGGCCGCAGTTACTTGTTTCTAGAGCCGACGCAGGTTTGGTGGTTTATCTGTTTGCTAACGAAGTACCAGAAATAGAAGATGGTGTGGTGAGAATTGTCGCCGTAGCCAGGGAGGCAAATCCGCCATCCCGGCACGTCGGCCCCCGGACTAAAATAGCAGTTGATACTCTCGATCGCGACGTAGACCCCGTAGGAGCCTGCATCGGAGCGCGGGGATCGCGGATTCAGGTAGTAGTCAACGAATTGCGCGGCGAAAAAATCGACGTGATCCGCTGGTCTCCAGACCCAGCAACTTATATTGCTAACGCTCTGAGTCCCGCTAGAGTAGATGAAGTGCGTTTAGTTGCTCCAGAAGGCAGGAGAGCTCACATTTTGGTCGCTGAAGACCAACTGAGTCTTGCAATTGGCAAAGAAGGTCAGAATGTCCGCCTCGCAGCCCGCCTAACCGGTTGGAAAATCGATATCAAAGATATTGCTAAGTACGATCGCGCCGCCGAAGACAGCAAATTGGCAGCAGAAGCAACTAGGCTCGAAGAACTAGCAGGCGACTACGACGAGGAAGCAGGCGACTACGACGAGGAAACCGCAGAATTTGAGGAAGAGGAGGCAGCCGCCACGGAGGAAACCGAAGCCGCAGTCTAAAAACTGTGACATTTACCGAAGAAGAATTCAGAATTCAGAATCCAGAATGGGTTCTGTGCGACAGGATGGAGAATCGAGGTTTAAACCCTCCGATTTTAATCGTGGAGCCGAAAAAATTCTTTCCGTGACCCTTACCCCTGACTTGGGGCATGGCGTATTTTGAATTCTGAATTCGGTCTTCTGACTCCTTGTCATAAGATTTTCTATCTTCGCCAGACAAGGAGGATTTGTCCCCTACTCCCCCTCTCACAAGAAATGAAACCGAACTACCGGTGCTGTGCAAGTTGTCGAAAAATAGCTCCTAAGGAAGCTTTTTGGCGAGTAGTCAGGCTCTATCCTTCTCATCAGGTACAATTAGATCGTGGCATGGGTCGTTCTGCTTACCTTTGTCGGGAAGCCGAATGCCTCAAAGCAGCTCAGAAAAAAAATCGACTTGGGCGATCGCTCAAAGCGCCTGTGTCTGACGAACTCTACCAAACACTTTGGCAGCGTTTAGCCACATCTGACTGTACATCTTACTCGGGCCTAGCCGGACGAAAAACCGACAATAGTTCGGCATCGACTGTATAAACCCTCTTGGCAGCCCTACCAGTAATTACCGGTAGCGCCAGCTATAAAACCCCAATCCGATCTGCCCACCAGTCTGGAAAGATTTGTGTCAGATTAGATAAGGGTAGGGTACTAGCAGAGGTATCCTCAAGGTGGAAAGGCAAACTTTGAAGCTTGAGAGAGTGGGTTTTGCCAAAACTCAGACTTCGGAGTTCCAAGTTCCCAAACAGACTTGAGAATTCTTCAACCGCAGACTTCAGCGAGTTGCATCTTTTAGATAAAATTGCTGAGCGAGTACCAAAACCCCGATTCCTGACACTGAATCAATCACACCGAATGATGTCGTCATTAGCACAAAAAATCACAATGTAAAAACTGGTTGGCACAAAAGAGGGCAGAGTGGATGAACAACGGCAAAGTAAGAATTTACGAATTATCACGGGAACTAAATTTGGATAATAAAGACATCTTGGCAGTTTGCGAGCGGCTCAATATTTCAGTCAAGAGCCACAGCAGCACAATTACAGAATCCGAAGCAGAGCGCATTCGCAAAACGGCGGAAAAATACGTAGCCAGTAGCCACTCTTCCCCCGGCAAGCCAGCTCCACCCGAAAGAGCAGCAGCGCCATCTAGAGAATCTGGCCCTCACCCTAACGACCAACAAAAAAAGCAGCAAATTTTAGAAATACGCAGTCCAAAAGTACGACCGGCTGGTGCAAACTCCCAGCCTGCAGGCAACGAGGAGAACCAAAATCAGCCGGCGGCAACCGTGGCAACTCCTCCCAAGTCGCCTGCAGCTCAACAACTCCAGCCTCCCGCTAAACCGAATATCAATCGACCTGTACTGTCGAAGCCAAATGTCGCTGTGTCGGCAGCTCCGTCAGAAGTGTCGGAAAATGTAGGTGCGATCGCCCCGGAAACCACCGCCCAGGCTCAGGCACCTGCGGCACCTCAACCGCCGTCGGAAAAGGCTCCAGAACGCAATCAGCAACCGCCGATCGCCCCCCCTGCGCCGTCGGCAAAACTCACGTCGCCCCCCGTCAGAGGGGCGTCCGAGTCGGCTAGCCGTACCCCACAAAATCTGGGGAACAAGCCGGTACTCAAACTTGCAAAAACCGAGCAAGAGCAATCAGGACAGTCAGAAACTCTGGAAGCGCCGGCTAAACCCAGCCGCCCCAGCAGACCTGCACCGGGATCTCCTACCGAATCTCGCGACGCGCAAAGACCGCGCCGGGAAGGCGCTGGTGGTCCAGTCAAAACTCAACTTGCCGATCGACCCCAGCCCGGTGGGCCGCGCCGGAGCCTTGCCCCCGCAACGTCAGCTACCGGGCTGCGTAGCCGCGGCGGTGACACCGGAGCCGCAGGGGATGACACTGATGACAATGAAGAAGATAATACGCCGTTGCTGGGGATTACTCTCCTCGAAAGGCCCTCCCTCCCTCGTCCTGCCAAAAAGACATCGGTCATTTGGGAAGAAGATGATGACGAAAACTCAGATGCTGCCAAAGCTGCCAAGGCTGTTAAGGCAAAACGTTCTCGCCTCAAACCAATAGATGAGGATGACGACGACTTAGAAAACGGCTTGGATATGCCAGCACCAGTCACGGTCAGCCTGTCCCTAGCCCGTCCAGCTAAAGCGAAGTCACAAGCAGCACCCAAGTCAACACCAACTCCGGGCGCACCCGGCAGCAGTGGAAAAAATAAAAGACCGGGCCCTTCTCACGATAAAAGTTCTTCTTCTGGTTCTAGTGGGGGACGCGGCAACCGGGGCAAAACAGCGGAAGCTAAGGTAGAACGTCCAGAAAAGCTGCTGCTGAGCAGGCCGATGACCGTTCAAGAACTAGCAGTTACTCTGGCTGTTCCCGAAACCGAAATTATTAAGCGGCTTTTCTCTAAAGGAATTGCGGTAAATATTACCGAAACCCTGGACATTCCAGCGGTGAGGATGGTAGCCGAAGAAATGGGCGTAGAGGTGGAAACCCCAGAAAAAGTAGCCCCAGCTATCAAAGTGATCGAGATGCTGGACGCAGCGGATTTGGAATACCTCGAACGCCGTCCGCCAGTAGTAACGATTATGGGTCACGTGGATCACGGTAAAACTACCTTGCTCGACTCGATCCGCAAAACCAAGGTGGCTCAGGGAGAAGCTGGGGGCATTACTCAGCACATCGGTGCTTACCACGTAGATGTGGTACACGAAGGCAAGAGCCAGCAGGTGGTATTTTTGGATACGCCCGGTCACGAAGCCTTTACAGCGATGCGGGCTCGGGGAACACGGGTTACGGACATCGCCATCTTGGTGGTGGCGGCGGACGACGGCGTGCGACCCCAGACAATTGAAGCGATCAGCCACGCGAAAGCGGCGAAAGTGCCAATTGTCGTGGCCATCAATAAAGTTGACAAGGAGGGTGCTCAGCCGGAACGGGTGAAGCAAGAGCTTACTGAGTACGGCTTGGTCGCAGATGACTGGGGCGGCGATATCACGATGGTTCCAGTCAGCGCGATCCGAGGCGAAAACCTGGATACTCTGTTGGAAATGATTCTGACAGTGGCGGAAATGGAAGACCTCAACGCCAACCCGCACCGACCTGCTAAGGGTACTGTGATTGAAGCTCACCTCGACAAGGCAAGGGGCCCTGTGGCAACTCTGCTGGTGCAGAACGGCACTCTGCGAGTGGGCGATATTGTGGTCGCAGGCTCGGCTTTGGGCAAGGTGCGCGCCATGATCGATGACCGGGGCGATCGCGTAGAGCAAGCAACTCCATCCTTCGCGGTGGAAGTGCTAGGGCTGCGGGAAGTTCCTCGCGCCGGAGACGAGTTTGATGTCTTCGCAAACGAAAAAGAAGCGGCGGCGATCGCCTCTGGAAGAGCTACCTCCCGACGAGATTCACGCCTGCTGCAAGGCGGCCGGATCAGCCTCAGCGGCTTCTCTCAACAAGCTAAGGAAGGCGTTCTCAAGGAACTCAACTTGATCTTGAAGGCAGATGTCCAAGGCTCCCTCGAAGCAATAGTCGGCGCTCTGACTCAACTTCCTCAAAAAGAAGTTCAACTCCGACTGCTGCTATCTGCTCCTGGGGAAATTACAGAAACGGATATTGACCTCGCAGCAGCCAGTAATGCTGTAATTATCGGGTTCAATACTACTCTCGCCACCGACGCTCGCCTCGCCGCTGACCAAGCGGGGGTAGACGTGCGGGAATACAGCATCATCTACAACCTCTTGGATGACATTCAAGGGGCGATGGAAGGCCTGCTGGAACCCGAATTGGTGGAAGAACCTTTGGGTCAAGTCGAAGTGCGCGCTGTCTTTGCGATAGGTCGCGGGGCTGTGGCTGGATGTATGGTACTCTCTGGCAAAGTCATCCGTAACTGTAAGGTGCGGGTGCGCCGGGGTAACAATGTCGTTTACGAAGGTGTCCTCGACTCCCTAAAACGGATGAAGGAAGATGCCAAGGAAGTCAATTCTGGCTTTGAATGCGGTATTTCCTTGAGCGGATTTAGCGACTGGGCGGATGGCGATATTATTGAAGCCTACCGGATGGTTACTAAGCGCCGGACTCTCTCTCAATAGTTTTGAGTTGTGAGTGTTGAGGGGGAAGAGAATTTTTGAGCGATCGCAACCAAATTGCCGATCGCTCGCAACTCTTCTCTTCACTCAATACTCCAAAACTCATCACTCGCAACTTTTGTTTTTAGCTTATAGCAGAAGGAAGAAAGAAAAAGGTTTTAGTTATCTGGGAGAGAAGGAAGAAGCAATAAAAGCAAAGATGTTAGCAATCAACAACGTCCTAATCGTCTTGGCTGTTGCGGAAAATTCAAAATTTAAAACTAAAAAAAGACTTACGCAAAGCAACCGAGTTTCCTCTCAAAATGCTCGGTTTGACCGCTAGAAATGTACTCTTCGCACCGGGTTTCTGGGTCAAGAGTGCGTCCCAGACTCTCAAAATTCAAAACTCATAACTCATAACTCATAATTATTTAAAGTGCGTTCTTTTTGGTCAGATCCTTTTTTGTGGATTCACCTTTCTGGGGCGGCTACACTGCCGATCTTCCTGGGACTGTGTTTGCTAGGACTCGCAGTGGGTTCTCCCCTGCTCCCTGTCTGGTTAGAAATATTTTTAGTGGCTGTAGCCGGTATTGTTCCTGTGCTGTGGATGCAGTGGTTCCGCCCTTTTTACATTTTTAGTATTTTAGTTGTGGCGGTGAAACCGCAGAATTTAACTTCTGTGCAGCACCGGATTCTGACTCGGTTTAAAACTAAGTTAAATCAAGGAATCGCTTTTTTTGTCGCTGTTTTGCTGGCAGTAATTTTGTGGCAACTCTACCGATTGGCTCCTCTCGCGGCTTCGGTGGCTCCCTTTCCTCCTTCCTGGCGGTGGGCTGGATTGTTGTTGGCAGTTGCTGCTTTTTTAGCTAGCAATTTGTTTTTGCAGGTGTCTGCTAGTGTCATGGCGGTTTTGCTGACGCCGGAATCAGAGTTTGCAGCGACAAAGCCTCATGTTTTAGAAAAAATTTGGCAGGATTTTACGATCGCGCCTTGGCAAGTCGATCGACTTTTGCCGGCTTTGGCAGCCGAGACAACTGCCGCTGTGGCTGCACCCGCAGAGTCAATTGGGCCAGAATCCAGCATAGGGAATTTGTCAGTCGGCAGTATTGTCAACCCAAAACCTGCTGACACCAACGGCGTTACATCTCTACCCGAAGAGTCGATGGAAAAAAAGTGAAATAAAAAATTAAGAGGGGGACAATTGTAGTTTAAGCTACTTTAATTTGTACAGATGTATGCTGTGAAAAAAATAGGTAAGGCCCCTCTTCGGATAGAGATTATTAATAGTCTTAATATTTAATTTTTAATCGCAGGTTGTAGATATTTTATGTTGGCTCTTTGGAAAGAAGAATCTATAATAGAGAGTGTCAAGGTCAGCTTTCAATCCTTACAAGGGATTAAAACAGAGGTATAACAATATGGCGAATTATCTACCGCTCGCAGAAGAACCTCAAGCCGCAGAGCCGATCGAGCTGTGCGAAGATTCTGAAATCTGGGGCAGTCTCAAATCCGCGATCGGCGCAAGTTCAGGATTTCAACGCTGGCAGCTAGAACTCAATTTTGAGCGTCAGCAGCAAAATGCCACCATCGATCAGCAGGTTCGTTCCTATCTGCGGGAGACTTTAGAAACTTTGGCTTATTGAGTACCCTAAAACCAAATATTGTCACGGTTTGTGAATTTTATAGCCCAATTCTGCTGGCATCCCCTCCAATATGCTAAGTGAGTGCCGATAGTGAGTGTCGAGAGTGAGTGTCGATCGCAACTTCGGAGATCAAATTGCAGGGGACAGTATTTCTCCTTACTTAGTCGGGATTAATTTCCGCATTCTGCTGGCAACACACACTTAGAAAAATTCCGAGAAAATTAGCCTGAAAGCCCCCATACAAAGCGACTGCGGCCGCTATCTATTGACGTGCCTGTTGCCGGAACTGTTTATAATAAGGCTGAAGCAAAATAAAATTAATCGTGCGGTTGTGGCGGTACATCAAACCGTCCCCATCAACATACTTACAAACCTTTTGCACCGTAAGTCCTATTAAATAGTCTACAACCAGAGTAGAGGAAAATGCGCTTAGTAATAGTTCAGTATGCCGGCGATTACGCAGAAGCCTTTGAGCGTTTAGCCAAAGGTGGAAGCGAAACATACTACGCTCAAAAATATTCTGTTGATGCCGTCACCGAGATGGCAAAACGAGCTGAGTCAGTAACGGTTATTTGCTGCATGACACCCGAATTTAACGATCGGGTTCTAGAAAACGGCGTGCGGGCGATCGGTTGCGGATTTAATTACAAAATTGATTCCCAAAAATTGATCGAGTTAATTGCCCAGCAAAAGCCGACTCATTTAGTCCTGCGGACGACTTTTCCAGACCTTTTTAAGTGGGCCATTAAAAACGAAATTAAAACCATAGCTGTATTTGCCGAATCTATTGCAACAAAAACTTGGCGCAATAAATACCGCAACTATTTCCTATCCCAATTGTTAAACAACGAGCAAATAGAATGGGTTGGAACTTACGGTATTACTTCATCTTTATTGTTCAAAGAAATAGGAGTAAAAGCTGATAAAATAATTCCCTGGGACTTTCTCTTAGAGAGCAATCCCGGCTCTTTGTCGCCGAAAACCATCCCTGCGGACATCAAAAAAATTCAACTTTTTTACGCTGGTTCGTTAGTACAAAGTAAGGGAGTGGGCGATATATTGAGAGCCGTAGCAAAGTTAAGAGAACGGAATAATATATCAGTTCACTTAAAAATGGCAGGTAAAGGTGAAGAGGAGTTTTTTGCCCAGCGAGTCGAAGAGTTGCAAATTAAAGATTGTGTAGATTTTCTGGGAATCGTGCCAACTCAGAGTTTAGAACCTTTAATGAGAGAATCCGATCTCGTGTTAGTTACTAGCAGGCACGAATATCCCGAAGGTTTTCCCCTGACAATTCAGCACGCTTTACGCACTAGAACACCGATAGTAGCTTCGGATCACCCGATGTTTAAAACCCACTTAAAACACCGTATTAATTCGATGATTTTTGAGGCGGGGAACTCTCTGGCTTTAGCAGAATGTATCGAAAAAGTTATTTCGGATTCAGCGCTTTACCACAATCTTTCTGTCGCTTCTCACTCTACCTGGCAGGAGTTGCGTCTGCCTGTCAAATGGGCGGACTTGATCGATCGCTGGCTGGATGATTCTCCTGAAAGCAAACAGTGGTTATTTGAACAAAGATTAGCTTCTGGAGCCTATAACTCAAGACAAAGTTAATAATTAGGTCAACCTAATTAAACTTGAGTAGGACTTATATCTAGTCCTGTCATATAACCCTCATCAGGCAAGTCGTGAGGACGAAGAGTCGTTTCTTAAAGATTTTAACAAATAAGGACTCTTCGTCAGTCCTCTCCTATTGAGTTTTTATTTTGCCTGCATTTTTTGCCGAATCTGCTCTCCGCGCCTAGCCGCAACTTGTGGCCAAGTAAACTCCAAAGCTCGCTGGCGGGCGGCGGCTCCCATCTTAGCCCGCAAATCAGGAGAATTAGATAGTTTTCGTAGTCCCTCCACCCAGGCGTCAGTATCGTAAGGAGGAAGAATTATGCCCTCAACGCCATCGCGCACAACACCGCCTCCTCCCATCGGTGAAGCCAGAATCGGCAAACCATGACCCATTGCTTCATAGATAACGAGTGCGCTACCTTCCTCCAGACTGGGAAAAGCAAAAAAGTCAGCTTGGCGATAGGCAGAACTGTAGTCCAAGGCATAATCAAAGTGAACTACATCAGGACGTTTGAGCAAATGGCTGCAAGTTTGAGCAATCGCCGGTTCGAGGGAGCCAAAAATTGTCAGCTTTCCCTTAATCCCAGCTCGCTCCCAAGCCTGTAAGAGCAGGTGAGTCCCTTTGCGGACGCAGGCAAAACCTAGGAAAAGGACGTTAACTTCCTCTGAGGCCGGTTTTTGGGATTGATAATTGGGGAAACGCGACGGCGACCAACCTTCAGTGGTTAACACCAGTTTTTCTTCAGGAACTCCGGCTTCTTGAAATGATTTTACTACTGCCGGACTGGGACAAAACAGAAAGTCAACTAGCTTGAGTTTTTGCTCTTCGGTCTTAATTTTTTCTGGGGTAATTGCGTGTTGAGGTTGCAATTCCAAGCGAGAGTAAGCATCGTCAAGGATACTCTTAGCTTGCTTTTGACAAGTATTAACTCGCTCCCAAAAAATCGGCTTACTTTGCTTGTTAACGCTCTTTACAGTATCTAATGATATAGCGGGCCACAAGTAGGCAACATCAAAATTTTTGATATCTTTGAGAAAACGCTTCTCTGCCTTGATTTTGGGAGCAGTAGGGCTGCGGTAATACAAGTTTGTCAGTAATGACGGAATTGCTTCAACTATATTTGAGTTGCGGCAGGAGCGATCGCAACTCGGGACAACCATGCGAGCATTCAGCTCAGGTTTTTGCCATTCTTTGCACACTGAAAAAAATACGTGGCTGATGGCTCGGTCATTGCAATGAATTGGGAATAAAGCACTCAGTTTTAACATAGGATTCATCTTGAGTTAACTAAAGTTTTTCTACTTGTTTCTAAACACGGAGATAGAAAAATGAGGCTCGGTTTAGAGACCAGTCTTGTTTGATTGAAAAGTAGATTCTGCCGTCTGACAGTGATTGTATGGTGACAACATAACATTAAGTAAATTCACTGACAAGGCCCTGAACCAAAAATTATGTATTTTTACTGTAAAGAATGAAACAGCAGCATCCAAAATGCACTGAAAATTTTTCCAAGATGTTTGGCGTCTTACTAAATAGGGCTTTTCAAGCGTTTTAGATAACGTGGCGATTGAAATTGCTGCTACACATACTGTTCTCCTGGATATTACGTACGAAAATAACTGACCGAAAACATCCAGAGTACAACCTCCCGGATCGCGGCCGCGGATCAGGTCTCACTCACCTGGGCATCCGAGCGAACGGAGAATGGTACAGGCCGCTTTTGTGGCATCTAAAATCTCAAATTTCAAATCTCAAATCCATCGACCGGGTATTAAACCCGGATTTGGTATAGCAGAAGGAACAAGGAAGAAGTTCACCACCCGTGCTCCCTCCTTGGGGGAAATCAGAAGGTAAATGCAATAAAATTAATGGTTTGGGCTATTAAAAACCTCCGGTGGAACCGAAAAGGTTGCTAGATCATTACCTTCCAAAGGGCGTTGTGGAGTTAAAAAACATCCTAGCTGCTTTTCTTAAAAAACAGCTAGGATGTTTGTATGGCAAACTATTTCAGGATTTTAGCCTGCTGTTGCCAAAGCTGGATTCTTAGTTTTGCCGATCGCCAAACATTTTTTAACAGCAGCAATTACATCTTCCACATCTGCATCTGTTAATTTTGCCGAAATCGGCAAGCTAACTGTATGCCGCCCAATGTAGCCAGCATTCGGATAATCTTCGGTATGCCATCCAAACATTTTTTGATAGACAGGATGTTCCGGCATACTCATATAATGTACGCCGACACCGATATTTTCAGCATTGATAGCGTCGAGAAATTCGTCGCGGCTGATTCCAGTTTTGGCTTCATCTACCAGGATGGTGTACAGGTGATAAGCATGAATTGTATCCGGTTCGGAGTTGGCTGGCAAAGTAATCGGCAAATCCGCAAATGCTTCGTTGTAGCGCTGCCAAATCTGCTCCCGCCGCTGCCAGTAAGGCGTGACTCGTTTCAATTGATGAATGCCGATCGCAGCTTGCAGATCCATCATATTGTATTTAAAACCGACTTCCACCACTTGGTAGTGCTTGTAACCCGAGTCGCTGAAGCGCTTCCAAGCATCTTTGCTCATACCGTGCAGCGCTAAAATGTTGAGCCTGTCGGCGTCTTCTTGACTGGCGGCCAGAATCATTCCTCCTTCCCCGGTCGTAATGTTTTTGGTGACATAAAAGCTGAAGCATCCGAAGTCGCCAAATGTGCCTGCTTTCCGTCCCTTGTACTCTGTTTCGATCGCGTGAGCACAGTCTTCAATTAACTTCAAGTTGTGACGGCGAGCAATCTCGCAAAGCGCATCCATATCGCAGGGACGACCTGCGAAGTGAACCGGCAAAATTGCTTTAGTTTTTGAAGTGATTTTAGCTTCGACTTGAGCCGGGTCAATATTCATTGTCACCGGATCTACATCCGCCAATACCGGTGTTGCCCCGGCGTGGATGATGGCATTAACTGTAGCGCAAAAAGTCATCGGAGTAGTAATGACTTCATCCCCCGGTTCCAAGCAAGCAGCGAGGACGCTCAAGTGCAGTCCCGCCGTACAGGAATTGACTGCAATCGCGTACTGGGAACCCTTGTAAGCATTAAATTCGTCTTGAAACTTCCTGACTTTAGGGCCTGTACCCAACCAACCTGTTTTCATGGTTGCCACCACTTCTTGAATTTCAGCATCTTCGATCGCCGGAGCACCGAAAACCAAGAAACGGTCTTTTGAACGAATAGGATTGTTGTTCATGTTGCTAGTCTTACCCAGTAAGTAAACTTGATCAAATGGAAGTGTTAATGAATGCAGTATCAGCGTTTTTTATCCAGATCTTTTGCTAATACCTTGTATAATGGCATCTTTTGTATAACAAGCTTACTAATGACAAGCCGTTTTTTCGCAAGCGCCTGACCCTGACAGAATTTATATATTTTAAGATAGAGAATCTCCAATGTCCAGTAGATCGTATTTCAGTTTATGGGTGATACACAAGCTCTTACCCGCATTTTTTACTTTAAATATTTTTTTTTAAAAAAGTTTTCTTTCTCTATAAATTTTTTGTAAGATGTCGAACATCTATCCAGAGAAAGATTTGACAGCGAAGTTATTTGATTTGTGATTTTTAATTTTAGAATTAGGAATGACAGATTCCCGTGAGGTTTGGAGCTTGGGTGGAGTTAGATTTTGTTTTAACTCGTGTAAAAATTAGGCAAATTTTGCACAAAAAAAATGTAACTCCCCTGTAATTGATGCAGGTTCAGCAACATTCTGCGATCGCTCCAAGCAATCAACCGTCCTTGACCAAATCCACTACAATCGAGGCAGACGAATCTTGTTCAAAATGTCTTGCAGCCGTTCTGAAACGCCGCCCAATTGTTCTGACAAAGCTACAAGTTTGCCGTAAGCTTCAACTAAGCGATCGCCCTCAACATAAACTTCTGAATTCGGATAATTCTTCATCGCTTCCAGCAGTGTAATCTCGTTATCATTAGTTGCAGACAGCACCAAGGCCTCGCGCAAAGCTTCTCGATTTGCATTCCCAGAAGGAGTGCGAATTACCTGACCCACTTCATCGAGAATAATTTCCCCAACCTTGCTGTTAAGCGTTTGATCCAAAAACCTTTGACTGACTTTTACTGGTCTTGTCAGACTGTTGCGAACGGCTTCCGGGTCTTTTTTTGCTTTTCCCAGCAGCATTTCTAACGCGGGCGACATTTGCCCAGTTTCTGCAAAAATTTCTAATTCGCTGACGGGTAAAGTCATTCGGATCGCACTGTATTTGAGCACTACCTTTTCGGCAGCCGCCGCAGCATTACTGTAAAATACAATTCCCGCGCCTGCTGCTAAAAATAACGTCCACCGCTTTGTGAAAAATGATCGACCCATAGTCAAATCTCCTAACATCTTTTTCTACTTCGACTTTGACACATCTCATTAGTTACTGCACAGGCTCAGGTCTTCGGCAAAGGCCAAATTATTCGATCGCCCCAGCACTTATACCATTTTAGATTTTAGATTTTAGAATTGCGAATTAGTCAGGACGATCGTGGTTTCCAGCATCGGCCAAGAGTTGCATGATTTTTGGGAACTGGTGTTCCCTATATCGAATGCTAGGCAAAAAACTCGGTTCCGGGCGCTGCTACTGGCCTCTTTGAGATTTGAGATTTGAGATTTGAGATTTGCGAATTAGTGAGGACGATCGTGGTTTCCAGCATCGGCCAAGAGTTGCATGATTTTTGGGAACTGGTATTCCCTATATCGAATGCTAGGCAAAAAACTCGGTTCAGGGCGCTGCTACTGGCCTCTTTGTGCGGGGTGCACACCCTACTAATTCTCTCGCTCAATCTCCCGATCCTAGCAAAATGCCGAACGCCAGCTCTTCTATCAGTGAAGGCTGGCGCTGGGCTTAAATTTATTTTATATATTTAGGGTCTTTATGAAAGCTGACCCCAATTGAACGAATTACAAGCGGTTTATGATTAGGGCCTTTAAATTTGCTGACCCCAATTGAAGCCACCTTCTTATAATTACAGGGATCGCTGGAAAACCATGATTTCATAATAATTTCTTTATATTTATAAATTTTTCTTGCTTCATATAAATTTTTGTCTCGATTTGTACATTTTTGTTACTTCGACTTCGGGGATCGGCCCTCGGCGCGCTGCTCCCACCGAAACAGGAACACCATCAGGGCCACCACTCCGACTTGGAGGGCAAAATTAGGCAAAGCAGAACCAATCTCCCGGCCCGAGGCAATTTTAGCGAGGAAAACCAAGCCGCCGATAAAGCCCGAAGCGCCACAAGCTACATAGACAAACTGTCGCAGAGGCCGGTAGGGAGTGGCCATTTCTGCGGTTAAACGCTCGTATTGTTGGCGGCTGAGGTTGCGCGGGTTTTTAGGGATGTTTGTGCGATCGTCCGAATTTGGGGCTGGCATAGATTTAGAAAATAAGTAAATTAGGATTGGGCCACAAAAACCCGGTTTATACCAAAAATCCTCTGGCTTAGGTAGCAAATACTAGGGAAAAACCGGGTTTTTGGTACTTTGGGCGCAAGTCTAGTGAATATTAGACTAGAACAAATATCTCACAACTGCCGAAATAAATCACCGCTGAAGCAAAAGCACAACTGTCTGCAAACAGCCGACAAAAACGCCCAAAATGCCTCCTAAATTTACAATTCCCTGCAACTCGCTTTTGACAATTCCCTGAATTGCTAACTCCAGCTCTTCAGGAGAAGTACCTTTGACTCGATCGACAATCACCTGGTCAATATTCAAAATCGGGATAGCCTGAGCTACAATATTTTCTAAATCCCGCTCTAAATAACGCTCTAAAACCAAAGCCAGTTCTTTGCTGACAATTTCCAGGGAAGCGCTCATCACCGCTGAAGTTTGCAAGCGATTGAGAATCAACCGCGAAATATTTTCCCAGTCAATAGATTTGCTCAACCCCTCAAGTACATCTGTACCCCGCTGTTGAACATAGCTGCGAACACTGTCGCGCATAGTTTTTCGCAACTGTCTCACAGTCGAAACCGGTAAATTTTGCATCGACAAATTTTGCAGCCATTCCTGAATTCGCCCGCGAATCCCCAAAGAAATAGTTAACTCTGCTAAGCGCTGATTTGTGGCTTCTCTGTCATCCAGACAAAAAGTCCGCAGCCGAGTTAAAGTGTTCCGCAAACCAAACAAATTTGCTACTACCCAATAAGTGCCGCTGGTTTTTTCTCGAAACCCTTCATCGATGATCGAAATATTGCGATCCGTCAAAAAGTCAATTAAAGCCTGCCGCAGCACTTCCGGTGGTATTACTACCTGCAACAACCACTCAGCAAGCTGAGCCGCCTGAGCTTCCGTTAGCTGAATCTCCAGCAAAACTTGATCAAAAATTTGATTTAGCTGAGCTTCTAAAAAATCTTCCCGGCGCGCCAAAACTTTGAGAATTCGCGGCACAGATTCCCCCAGTAAATCTCGCAAAATGTTAGCGAGAATTTTAGCGGTTTTTTGCTCTGCGTCTGCTTTTACCTGATCCAGCGCCAACTGCAACAACCAGAGAATCACCGACTGCATCCGCTCGGTTTGCAGGAGGCGGCGCGCTAAGTTTTGCAGTTCCTGTGGCGTCAGCAGCGAACCCATAATTGTGTCGGAAATTCGCTTTGCTAAACGCTCTTGGTTGCGGGGGATCAAGCCGGGAGTGAAAGGCAACTTCCGCCCTTTGATATAAATCGCTCGATAGGGGCGGAACAGCATTTTGATAGCTATATCGTTAGTGAAATAGCCAATAATTCCTCCCACTACAGGTGGGGCCAACAACAGCCAAATGTCAGACGGATTCATCAATAATTGGGAATTGGGAATTGGGAATTGTTGATTGTTGACTGTTAACTGTTGACTGTTGACAACTGACCACTGACCACTGACCACTGACAACAGTCAACTGACTAATACCAATACTCCCATCATAGCTCCGGCAATGGGGTAGTGGGTGGCGGTGGCAAATCCGGCTTTGTTGGCGATCGCGACTTGCTCCTGGCCGATCGGGAATTTTTCTAAACTAGGATTAATGTAAGCATATTCTTGAGTCATTCCAAATTGCTGAGCAATGGGCACTACCAGACTGTCTAGATAAAACTGCTGAAAGCTCCGCATTAGGGAATTGCTGGGGCGGTGGAGGTCGAGAATAGCTGCTTTGGCACCGGGTTTGAGTACGCGGTGCAATTCCTGAAGACTGCGGGGGATGTCAGTCACGTTACGCAGGCCGTAACCCATTGTGGCGCAGTCGAAGTAATTGTCAGCAAAAGGCAAGTCTAGGGCGTCAGCTTCTACCCAGGAAATGGGACTTGCAGGGGTGAGAAAAGGTCGATCGCGCTTGGCCGCCACGGCCAATTGTTCGGCGGAAAAATCTACTCCAAATACGCAACCGGTCGGCCCTGCTTGTTTAGCCAGCAACAAAGCTAGATCCCCGCTACCGCAGCACAAGTCTAAACAAGTATTTCCGGGGCCAGCACTGCTCCATTTCACCGCCATTTGCTTCCAAATCCGGTGTTGCCCAAAACTCAACCAGTCGTTCAATTGATTGTAAACTGGTGCAATTCGATTAAATATAGTTTTAATTTGTTCTGCGTTATTAGTCATTAGTCATTGGTGATTGGTAATTTGTAATTGGTGGCTAGTTTGTCATCACGTAAAAACAATTAATCCGTGCATTCATGTCATGCTGTCGCCAGTCATTAATGCTTTGTATTGTTAGCTATCCGCGAGATTTTGTCTTGAATCCTTCGTTTGCTATTATTTTCAACTCAAGACAGAGAGCCGACTAATAACTAATGACTGACAACTAATGACTGATGACCCCGCCCAAAAACAGGTACAAGCTCCCGACAATTGTCGTGAATATTCCAAAATTTTAGACTTTTGTTCAAGCTCCAAGATTCACTGCGCTGCAAGTAAATCTAAAATCTCAAATCTAAAATCTCAAATCTAAAATCGACTGACTGATGACTAATGACCCTGAAAACTCGTCAATACCAAAGCAACTTCTTGAGCGGCGAGGTGAACTGTTGTGAGTTCGTCGGGGCGCAGGGAACAAGGTTGCTTCCACTGCATGGAAATCAGGGCGATCGATCGACCTTTGTGAACCACCGGGATGGTCAGGTGAGCTTGAATGCCGGATTTCTGATAGTGCGGCAGACTCGCTAGGTTTGTGTCGAGTCCAATATTCACAGCACCCTGAATAGTTTGAGAGGTAATTGCTTCTCGAACCAGAGGATCATCTGCCAGCCAATTTTCCACAGGTGAACCAGTGGTGTGACAGCCTTGGAGTGGCATCAAAACATTTCCGTCCACCAGTTGCAAAATGCAACAGTCCGCCAAAAAATTATCACTTATCGCAGTAGCAATTGGCTCTAAACTTGCTTCCAAACTCGGATAATCCACAGCCGTTTGCATAATTGTTGCTAACAGTTGTATTTGATTTTGGGCGCGATCCAATTCCTCAGTCCGCTGCTTGAGAATTTCATAAGTCTCGGCCGCTTTTTGCACCACCATTTTCAATTCGTTCGGGTCCCAAGGCTTAGTGATATACTTGTAAACCTGTCCTGAGTTAATCGCATCCACCAAGTCTTCAATGTCCGTAAAACCAGTCAAGATAATTCTGACCGTATTCGGAAACTGGGGTACGGTTTTGCTCAAAAACTCCGTCCCCTTCATTTCGGGCATCCGCTGGTCGGAAATGATGACGGCGACCTCGCCTTCGATGCCGAGGACTTCCAAGGCGCGAATTCCGCTCTCAGCTTTGAGCACGTTAAAATCTCGTCGGAAAGTGCGGTAGAGTAAATCCAGATTGTCTGGTTCGTCGTCTACTACCAGCATTTTGGGCTTTTTCGGTCTGTGTAGGGTCATGAGCTGGCGTTTAATTTGATCTAGCTCTGAAATGGCATTATCCATAACAATACGATAAACTCCCCTTTGTAAATTTAGGCGAGCAACTATTCTGTAACAATAGTCTCATAACTCACTTACTATTAATCTATCGCTCTGCCGCGACACGAGCCTTGCCAGTATCCAACCACACATAACTTAGCGCTAGTTTTTGATTCAATTATGACTGATACACCGCAAGATTCATCCCCTCCTGCATCTGCATCCTCCACAACTGCTGTGGATGCCGAAAAGTTAATTCGATCGCTCCGCCGCAAAGAAGGCACTTGGGTAGAGTGGGGACAGGCCTGCACAGCACTGCTAAAAGCTGGCTACAACTCTCAAAGGATTTTTGAAGAAACTGGTTTTGAGCCAATTCAGCAAAATCAAGTAAGCGTCGCAGCCCAAGTCTACACCAGCATGGTAAATGCTGGGGCTTCAGACGAAGTTCGATCGCACTTTTTGGGCAAAGGTAGCGATATCTTATACGAGTTTCGGATTCTCTCTCAAGTAGAGCGTGCCGGGGCGGCTGCTTTGATGCTAACCCACAATTTGGATGTTGACGATGCTCGCCAAGTTGCTAAAGCGATCAAGGAGTTTTCGCACTTCGGGAGTCTCCCCCAAGGGTTCACAGACACTCCCGGCGATGCTATGGCTTACCAATGCTGGCAATTAGCGAGACAGAAAAGCGATTTGCAAGAGCGATCGCGCTTAATTGCTCGCGGTTTAAAATTGGCTAGCAGCCCAACCGCTAGGGCGCAAATCGAGCAGTTGCTCGTTGATTTTACCGTAGTTTCCAGACGGGAAGCGCCCCGCTTGCCCGTCTACCGGCTGGATACCGAAGAACAATTGCCGCGCGTTGTCCCGGTTGTGGGCAAATTGCCGCTTTCTACGACAGATTTGCTGGCAGTGCCTTTGCCGGAGGAAATCGAGCCGTTCCGAATGGTAAAATTTTCTGGAGCCGGAGCTTGGGTGGCGATTCCCGGATGGCAGGTAATTTTGAACGCTGAAGATCCGGTGGCTGTTTTGGAAATGAGCGATCAATTGCCGGTACCGCTGCAAGGCAAAGTTGAAGAAGTTTTGATTATTGCCGATCGAGCTCAAAGACAGTGGGATGCTGACAGTTATTTCCTCGCAGATAACGCTGGCAATTTAGAATTGTACTGGTTTGAACAATCCCCAGATATTCCTATTTTGGGGCGAGTTGTGCTGGTGATGCGTCCGAAAAAGATTGTCGATGAAGACTATACCAAAGATGGATGGCAAATTGATGATTAGTCAGTGGTCAGTTGTCAGTTGTCAGTTGTCAGTTGTTAGTTGTCAGTTGTTAGTTGTCGTTGGTTTTAAGAACGGGTTCTCCGGCCGTTCCACAATACATAAATTTTACGTGGGTGGAATGACTAATGACTAATGACTAATGACTACTGACTACTGACTACTGAGGCGGTTTCGGTTCTTGAATTGTCGGAACAGAATGCTGTTTCTTAAATCGATTAAAGCCGTAAACCGCAGCCCCAATTAACAGCAAATAAGGACTGTAAGCCAACAGCCAAATACCCAAACCAAACAAACCGAGCGTCAATTCACCCACCGAATGAGTCGCTTTCCCCCAAGTTTCCTGCACGCGCAAACCTAGAGAAGGTTCGGGAGTTTGTTGAGCCGATACTGCTGCTTCTAGAGTTAAGCTAATAGTCGAATAGGCTACTTGATTTCGCAAACTTTTTAACTGAGCGTCAATGCGTTCGATCGACTCCCGAATATTGCTCAACTCTTGAGCAGCTTTGAGCACGTCGCCGACAGAGCCAGATCGCTCCATAATTTTTAACACCATTTCCTCTGATTTGCGAAGGTTTCGCAGCCTAGCCTCGCTGTCAACTAATTGATCGGTAACATCCTCAGCCGTCAGAGAACGGTTCTCTACGGTTCCGAGTTTTGCCAAAGCGTCTAAAGTCGTTTCTAAACGTTCTTGAGGCACGCGAATCTCCACAGAAGCCGTTTGGCGGACACTCGAATCCGGGGGCTTTTGATTTTGAAAACCCAAGATATCGCCTTGCTGTTTTTCGACAATATTAGTAACAGATTTAGTGCTGGCGTCAATAGATTTGACCACTACACTGAGTTGGGCTTTTTTAATCAGTTGAGGACGGGTTGCGGTCGTTTCTGCTGCTTTTTTTGATGCACCAGGAGTTTTTGACCTCTGGGCTGCTGGCTCCGGTGCTGGTGCCGATTGTGGAGCCGATGCGGCAACTTGGTTTTCACGGATGCTGGGTGAATCTGCGCCGCCTGGAGCGCTGCTGGTCAGTTGAGATCCTCCGCAGCTAGGCAAAGCAATGGCTGAAGATAAAGTTAAGAATACCGCCACAGCAAAACGAGTTGTGCTGCTGTGGGCTGAGTTTGGGTTTGGCTTGGGCGGGGGGGAATTGATTTTGAGGTTAGTTTTCATTTGGGTGATTCCTATAAAAAAGGCTTAGGTATTGAATTTTATGCTGGTTTTAATTTAAGCTCGAATAGATAGTGTTAGTTTAGCCGATACCGAAATGGAAACGGTAGAGGTTGAATATTTTTTTATTTTTAACCGCAGATGAACGCAGATAAACGCGGATGTAATAATGACTGATGAATTTGATACTGATTTTATGCGATCGACAACGAATATCGATCGCCCTGGCAACATTTCCTCTGGGTTAGACTCTGCCGCAGTTTTGCGAGAACAAGCTTGCCTGAAAATTCGCGAAAGCTTGCGTGCGGGCCAGCAGGATATGGCGGACTGGCAAAGCGGCCCCCTTGCTGTTTCGGCGGTTCCAGGGGCCGGGAAGTCTACGGGAATGGCTGCTGCGTCGGCAATTGCGATCGCCCGCAACGGGCTTCACAGTCGCCGTCAGTTAATTGTCGTGACATTTACGCGATCGGCTGCTGCTAATATTAAAGCTAAAATTCGGGAAAGATTGGCAGAATTATCTTTATCTCAAGGCGGTTTTGCGGTGCACACTTTGCATGGTTTAGCTTTGAATATTGCGATGCGCCATCCTGATTTGTCGGGTTTAAATTTAGAAAATTCAACCTTAGTAACTCCAACTCAAAGTCACCGATTAATTCGCACCTGTGTAGAACTTTGGATTGCCGAAAATCCCCGCAGATATCAAGTTTTGTTGGAAGGACAGCAATTCGATGGAGAGGAAACGGAGAGGCTGCGGCGACAATCGGTTTTGCGGACGGAAATTTTGCCGCAGGTAGCTAAAACTGTGATTCACGAGGCGAAATCTTCTGGTTTATTTCCCGAACAGTTGTTAGAAATGAACGCTCTTGATACTGGGGATGGTTATGAGATTTTAGCGGTAGCTGGGGGTTTATATCAAAAATATCAGGCTTTGTTGAGGAGTCGGGAATTCATCGATTACGACGAAATGATTTTAGCCGCTTTGCGGGTGTTGGAAAATCCGAGGGCGAGGGCGATCGAGCAAAAGCAAGTATTTGCCGTTTTTGAGGACGAAGCGCAGGATTCGACACCGTTGCAGACTCGGCTTTTGGAAACATTGGCGATCGATCCCGATCATCCTACTTTACCTCCCAATTTTATCAGAGTTGGCGACCCAAATCAAGCTATTAATTCTACTTTCACTCCCGCAGACCCGATTTATTTTAACCAATTTTGCGATGATTGCGAAGTAGAGAATAAGTTAGCGACAATGGACGGCGCAGGTCGCAGCACCCAGGTGATTATCGATGCCGCTAACTTTATGTTGCAATGGGTAAATAGCTCGAACTTAGCGGGAACCGAACAGCCTTTTCGCGACCAAACTATTAAGCCAGTACCCAGCGATGACCCGCAGCATAATGCCAATCCTGATCCCATTGGTCGAGGATTAGAATTGCATACTCCCCGCGATATTTACCATACAATTGAGTTAATTGGCAAGCGGGTAATAGAGTTAGTAGAAGAATTTCTACCGACAGAGTTTGAATTTGGAATAAATGGCAAAAATATCGAATCAGGCGGTGAAGCTAGCGAAGGTGAAAATAGTGCCAAATTGCCGTTAGGAAATCTGAAATCGATGGCTATTTTGGTGCGGGAAAACAAACAAGGTAAGTTTATCAAAGAAGTGCTAGAAAATCCTAAAAAGCACGGATTAAGCTTTGATTTGCACAAATATGGGATTAAAATTGAGGATGTGGGAGAACGGGACAGACATTCTCAAGTACCTTGGGAAATCTTAACACTGCTGCAATTTCTCGATCGCCCGCACTCTCCAGACTACCTAAAAGCAGCCTTAAAGATTTTGAGCGATCGGCAGCTCATCCCCAAACAAGACTACAATGCTTTTGCTACCAGCCCCGAACAATTCCTTTACCCAGGCCCCCTAGACCCCCAGCAGTCAGACCCCGTTCGCAAATGCCGCTATTTTTGCTGCGGTTTGCTGCAAGCTAGCTTAGAATTGCCACCATACCAAATCATTTCATTCTTAGCCTTAGCGCTGCAATACGACCAAACAGAATTAGCCACGGCCGACAAATTAGCAGAACGAGTAGCAATCCAAACAGCCGGCAACAATTCAATGCGGAATATTTTGGATGTACTCAGCGAAATTGTCAGTTCCGAAAGATTTGAACCTGTGGATGCAGACGACAAAATAGAAGAACGCTATACCAGCAAAGGTCAACTAACAATTATTACCATGCACAAAGCCAAAGGATTGGATTGGGACTGCGTATTTTTGCCGTTTCTGCACGAACAAACCATCCCCGGAAATTTGCGAGTTTTGCCGCAAGCCCGATTTTTAGGAGATTTCACTTTAGCAGAGGTAGCGAGAGCGCAGATTCGAGCAAGTTTGCACGAAAAATATCCTTTACCAAATCTAGGCGAAGCCTGGGAACAAGCAGGTTATTTGAAAACAGCAGAAGAGTTTCGACTGCTGTATGTGGCGATGACGCGAGCAAAAAGTTTGTTGTGGATGGCGGCGGAGAAAAAAGGGCCTTTTACTTGGAACAAACCAGAGAATTTACAGGAGCAAAAACCTTGTCCGGTAATGCCTGTTTTGAAGCAGAGATTTCCGAGTAATGCTATATAAAAGAAGTCATAATTAAGCTGAGGTGCATCAGCTTATCACAAGTTATCTGGCGTTAGAAAATCCCTATCTTTGTCGCATAATCAACTTAATTCGATTGTTAATTGTTGTTCATTTAAATTGTAGGTTGAGGGCGGGCTTTCGGGCCCAACCCCTACTTCCCACAAGAGTGAAAATTTCTTTTACCATGCAATTTATACCAATTTTAAAAAAGAATGCAACAGTATTCTTGTTCCCCCCGCAATGCAGCGGGGGGGCTAGGGGGGGTCGAAGAGTGTTGCACGATTTTAGAGAAATGGTATTAAATGCGGATTAGCTGATTTGCAGGGGGAAGTTTAGGTTAAAACTTTACCCCAGCGCAGCGTTACGAAGAACAAAGCAATTTCAAAACTCAAAAATTTTTGTCAATTTCCCCTCACCACTTTCCTGACATCGTGCCCTTAAGTCTCAATTCTTCTCGACTAACTAGAGCTTCGTAGTAATCTGGTTTGATTTCGAGGGCGACTCCGTAAGAGCTAATGGCATCTTGAGTTCGCTGCAATTTTTGCAAAACGTCGCCCCGCTGCGCCCAAGCTTCCCAGTTGTCTGGCTTGAGTTGAATCACTTGGTCAAAAGCGACGAGTGCTTGGGAATAGTTCTGCATTTCCCCTAGGATCAGACCTCGCTGTACCCAGCCTTGATAGTTATCCGGCCAGACGGTAATTGCTCGATCGTATGATGCTAGAGCTTGTTCGTACTGCTGCAATTTTGACAAAGCGTTGCCGCGTTTCAACCAAGCTTCAAAATTGTCTGGCACGATTTTTAGGACGCGGTTGTAAGCTGCGACGGCTTCTTCGTAACGCTGCAATTTTTCCAGCGCGGCGCCTTGCTGCAACCCTACTTTTGATGTAATTTCTGCTTCTGAAGTCAGAGAGATTACTTTATCAAAACAGGCGATCGCTTCTTCGTATTGCTGTAATTTTTCCAAAGCTTCGCCTCGCAAGTTCCAAGCTTCTAGAAAATTACCTTCAATTTGTAGGGCATTGCTGTAAGCGATAATTGCCTCTTTGTAGCGTTCCAATCCTGCCAGGGCGATGCCTCTACCCAGCCAAGCTTCGGGAAAATTCGGATTAATTTGAACGGCTTGGTCAAAAGCAGCGATCGCCCCTTCAAAATCTCTCGATTCTGACAGTGTTTGACCGCGCCCGATCCATGCTTCGGGATAAAAAGAATTAATTTGAATTGCCCGATCGAAACAAGCAATTGCCGCATCTGCCCACTGGTGTTTGAGGGCCATTCCTTTATAAAACCAAGCTTCGCAGTCGTTGGGTTGCATTTGCAGTACGCGATCGTAAGCTGTCACCGCTTCTGCATATTTGTGCAATTTTGCGGAAGCAATGCCCCGATTGAACCAAGCCAGACTATTTTGTGGTTGCAGTTGAATGGCGCGATCGTAAGAAGTTACAGCTTCAGCGTAGCGTTCGGCTTTCATTAAAGCCAAACCTCGGTTCAGCCAAGCTTCCCAATTAGTCGGGACAAGTTTCAGCGCGCGCTCGAAAGCGGCAACGGCTTCAGGATAGCGCTCCGCTTGAACCAACACGTTGCCTTGCCGATACCACATGGCGGGTAAATTCGGATGAAGTTGGGTTGCTTTTTTGTAACAGGTTGCGGCTGCATCCCACTGCTGCAATTCCTCTAAAACTCTGCCGCGCTGATACCAAGCTTCGTGCTTTTCTGAATTTATTTGAATTGCGGTGTCGAAAGCGGCGATCGCTTCTGAGTGATTTTGCAAACTTAACAGCCCTGTGCCGCGCAGCATCCAAGCCCAGTATTCTTCGGGATTAATTGCTGTAGCTCGATCGGCGCAGGCTACGGTTTCTGCGTAGGAGTGCAGTTGCTTGTAAGCTTTGCCCAGATTCAGCCACGCCCTGGCCCAGTCCGGCTTGATTTGAACCGCTTTTCCGTAGCAAAGGACTGCCGCTTCGTACCTTCCTGCGGCGTACAATCTATTGCCCCGATCGTAATCTGGAAATGCTGCAAAAATTCTTAAAATCGGTGGCAGCAGAGCTGGTTGGGGGTTTGAGGAGTTTTCAGGAGCCGAAGTCGAGAGGTCTGGCATACGCCTTGCACATAAAAAATTTAGTGGGATAACAAGCTTGCGGTCTTATATATTAACTTATGCTTTTCTTAATCTCGCTGCTGTTTTGAAACAAATTTAGCATATCAGGCTGGGTGCGACCAATCATTTTTACTTAATTCTAGTAGGTATAAAATTATGCACCCCTCCCACTTTGGGTACACCCCTGTAAGATACGGTCAGTCGATTTTCGATTTTCGATTTTCGATTTTCGATTGACCGAAAGCATCCAGAATACAAGCAGATATGTCCTAATTCAGATTTCAAACCAAATTTAATATGTTAGAAATGCACGCGCTTTTAGATGTCACGGACTGTCATTGGGAGTCGATCGACTCGCAGCCGAATTATTGGTACGAAGGCCGTTGTCCTCAAAGCGGCGAGCTGCTGAGACTGCCGCGCACTCGAATGTCCGAGGAGCTCGCGCGGGGTTTGATGCAGTACCTGGCGGCTGACGATTCCTACGATCGCGAAGGAAAGATGTACGGCATATTAGTGGTGGAGATGCCTTCGGGGGAACAGGGGATACTCAAAGCATTTTCCGGGCTGCTGAACGGTTGCAGCATTGTTGATGGGTGGGTGCCACCGATTCCGGGACGAGATCGTGTGGCTTTCGAGGAAGCCCGCACCTTAACTCAATTGGAGGCGATGAAACAGGAACTTATTGCACTGAATCAACTCCCGCAGCGACAAGAGTATGAAGGCTTGTTTCGGGAGTTTGAAGTGCAAATGCAAGTTTTGAGCGATCGGCATCGCAATTGCAAGCATCAGCGAGACGAAAAACGCCAGTTACTGTGTCAAAGTCTCGCAGCAGAAACGCTAGAAATTGCCCTGGAACAACTGAATCAAGAAAGCCGTTTGGAGAAAATTGAACGCAGGCAATTGAAACGACAGCGGGATGAAACATTGCAGCCGCTAAAACAATTAATTGAAGCTGCGGATCGGCGGATGCAGGCGCTGAAACAGCGGCGAAAAGAACTTTCCCGCGAACTTCAGACGCAAATGCACGCGGCTTACACTCTGGTGAATTTTTTGGGGACATCGCGATCGATCTCCTCATTGATGCCAACTAATTCTATTCCGACGGGTACCGGCGACTGTTGCGCGCCAAAATTGCTCCACTACGCGGCAGCAAACAATCTGAAACCGCTGGCAATGGCTGAGTTTTGGTGGGGGCCGGCATCGGGCGATAAGATACAGGGAGAATTTTATGGCGCTTGTGGCGATCGGTGTCAGCATTTGATGGGTTTTTTGCTGTCAGGATTAGCTCAAAATTCGATTGTTTCTAATATAAATCAGGGTTCGACGGGCGGGCTACAAGCCCAACCCTTACTCACCACAAGCAATAATATTTATTGTGGAACGGGCATCTTGCCCGTTAGGCAAAGGCTACCAATTATCTATGAAGACAAGTGGTTTATTGCGGTCAATAAACCCTCTGGATTGCTGTCAGTTCCAGGTCGTTATTTTGAAAATCAAGATAGTGTTTTCAGTCGTTTGCATAGCTTGTTACCCGATAGCTTAAATTTAACCATAGTGCATCGTTTAGATTTGGAAACATCTGGGATTTTGCTATTGGCGCGGGACAAAGAAACTAGCAGTCAACTCAGGCAGCAATTTGCAAAAAAGCAGGTTCACAAGGTTTATGAAGCGGTGCTTTCGGGTACTGTAAAAGTTGATGCAGGTACGATCGATCTTCCACTTTGGGGCGATCCAGAAAATCGCCCTTACCAGCAAGTCAATTGGGAGTGCGGAAAGCCCAGCGTTACTCGCTTTCAGGTAATGGCGAGGGAGGGAAATTGCGATCGCGTCGAGTTTTTGCCGCTGACGGGACGCACTCATCAATTGAGGGTTCATGCAGCGGATGTTCGAGGGTTGGGGATACCGATTTTGGGCGATCGACTTTACGGATGTCGGGCTGCTGCGAATCGGCTACACTTGCACGCGCGGGAACTTTCGTTTGAGCATCCGCAGTTGGGAGAAAAGCTGCACTTACAGGCAGAAACACCTTTTTGAGCTAAGGGCGATCGGGCAATGATCAATATCTGTAGAATAACAAGTAATTGCTTAAGCATCAAGAGTTTTAGTTGAAATTTGTGCTAACAGTAAGTCATAGTTTTATTGATTTAATCCTAAACAACCCTGAAATATTACAGCTTTATTGCTACCGAGAGCGTTATCTAAATTAAGAGGATACTCAGCTAATTTTCGAGGAGCGATAACGAGATGGCTGACAAGTTTTTTCAGCTTCATGTTTGTTTACCTAGCATTAATTTTAGCACCTAACATATTAGACCTCTTGCAAAATAATTTTATGATAATGAAAAGTTTTGCTAAGAGTTGATTGAATCCCAACTCCTAACTTATTTTCACTCTGGTCTTGCTATAAACAGG